>CACJHS010000052.1 GCA_902593235.1 uncultured Pelagibacteraceae bacterium | reverse complement strand
GTTGGCGCACCAACACCTATCATTATACCTATATCCGTCATCAGGACCTTTTGAACCAATTCAAAATTTAGTCTACCTGAGCATGTTATAAATTGGTTTTTCGGATCAATTTGATTGTTCTTTAATGCACAACCAATAAGTTTATCTAGTGCATTATGTCTTCCTACATCCTCTCTGACAGCAACCAATTCTCCATTGCTATTAAAGAGACCACTTGCATGAATTCCACCTGTTTTACTGAATTCTGATTGGCCTTCTCTCAATATTTCTGGTGATTTAACAATTACCTCTTTTTTGATTTGAGGTTCTGATGGATTTGTTTTATTTTTTTTAATTATTTCTAGAGCATCAAGAGAAGATTTTCCACATACACCACATGAGGAATTAGTTAAAAACTCTCTTTTTATTTTTGAAATATTTATATTTTTAGAATTATTTAAAGTTGCTAAAATTTTGTTTTGAATATCGTATTGACCAACTTTATCTCCATAACTTTCTATTGAATCAATATCATCAATATTTGTTATAATTTGTTCATTAAATAAAAATCCTCTTACAAGATCCTCATCATCACCTGGAGTTCTCATTGTTATAGATAAACTTTGATTTATCCATTTATCAGATTCTTTATACTTCAATGAAATCTCCAATGGTTCTTCAATTGAAATTAAATCATCTATATTCTCAAACTTATTAGACGAGTATTTTAAAACTTTGTATTTGGAATTCATTAAATTATTTTAGTGGATAGTTTTTTTTTAATAAATATTTGTTAATTACAATTGCTAATAACAATATAATTATACAACCAAAAATTATTGGATTAATTAAATAATCGTAAGAGGCACTTCCAATAATAACTATAATTGGATTTCCACCAGCAGGTGGATGAACAATATTAAATACGATCATTAAAAAAACTCCAGCTCCAACAGCAATTGCAATACTGATATAAATAGGGAGTGGAATAAAGTTTACAAAAATAACTCCTACTAAAGCAGTTACCAAATGTCCAAAAAAAACATTTTTTGGTTGTGCAAATGGGCTTTCAGGAAAACCAAATAGTAAAACCATTGAAGAACCAAAAGAGGCTGCAATAAAATATCCGAGTGTACTTTTATAAGTAAGGATTGTTAGCACACCAATTGTAAATGCAGAAAAAAAACCTGCAATTAATGCTTTTTGCAATAAGAGTTTTGTAATTTTGATCATTTATATTTTTAATGCTTTCGCAATAGTTCTTAAAGGTAAAAGCAAACATTCTTTCCTTGAAAGATTTTTTTTATCTAAAATTTCTTTAAAGTCTTTCCAATGTTTTTCCATACTTACTTTTGCATCCTCAAAAAGTTGCTCACCAACTTTTATAAATTTTTTAATATCATCAACTTTTTTTTCCTTAATTTTTCTGGACAATAGACTGACTGATGCCTGACAATAAACACACGATTTACACTGATAACCCATATCTTTTACAACATCTTCTTTGACAATTAAGCTTATTTCCATCTCATCACCACATAATGGATTTTTGTGTTTTGACTTATGAGTATAGTTTTCAACAACTCTATTGTTTTCAGTATGGGCTGCTATTTCTAAAATTCTTAAATCCATTTAATTTCTTTAATTCAACTTTGAATGTTTTATATTTTATAGATGGATCATAACAATATTTTAGGCACTGTGCTAGCAGGCGGTAAGTCACAAAGGTTTGGAGAAGATAAATCTCAAGTAAAGTTAGCTGGTAAGTTGTTAATTGATCACATGTTGACTGAAATTATTGATGAATTCAAGGAACTCTTAATAGTATCAAATAATAAAATTAGTTTTCATAACTCAGAAAAAATTTCAATAATTGAAGATTTTGAAAAAGGCCTTGGTCCGTTAGGTGGAGTTTTATCAGCTATGAAATGGATAAAAGAAAATCAAAAAGATTTCAAATGGATAGCAACTTTCCCTGTTGATACACCTTTTTTTAAGAGACAAATACTAAAAGACTTTATTCAAAATATTAATTTCAATGAAAGCGATTTATTTTTTATTA
>CACJHS010000051.1 GCA_902593235.1 uncultured Pelagibacteraceae bacterium | reverse complement strand
TAAAGGGCAACATCCTCTAAATGCAATTATATTAATATCAATTGTTGTTTTAATTTATTTATTGTGTTCGACGCAGTCGTCTAATTTATTTTGGATACTATTAGCTGTTTCTTTTTTAATTGGTTTTCTTTTAATTATACCAATTGGTGGAGCAGATATGCCTGTTGTAATTTCAATGCTTAATTCATATTCTGGTTGGGCTGCAGCAGGTATTGGATTTACTTTAGAAAACACAGCATTAATTATAACAGGTGCACTTGTAGGATCATCGGGTGCAATCTTATCTTACATTATGTGTAAAGGTATGAATCGTTCTTTCTTCAATGTTATTCTAGGTGGTTTTGGAGCAACAGAAGATACTTCAAGTAGTTCTAACAAAGAACAAAGGCCTGTTAAAAGTGGTAATGCAGATGACGCAGCTTTTTTAATGAAAAACGCTTCGTCAGTGATAATTGTACCTGGATATGGAATGGCAGTTGCTCAAGCCCAACATGCTTTAAGAGAAATGGTTGATACACTAAAGAAGAATGATATTAAAGTATCTTACGCTATTCATCCAGTTGCTGGACGAATGCCAGGACATATGAATGTTTTATTAGCAGAAGCAAACGTACCCTATGATGAGGTATTTGAATTAGAGGAAATTAATAATGATTTTGCTAACGCAGATGTTGCTTTTGTTATTGGAGCTAATGATGTGACAAATCCTGTAGCAAAAACTGATCCTCAAAGTCCAATTTACGGTATGCCCGTCCTTGATGTTGAGAAATGTAAGTCGGTATTATTTGTAAAAAGAAGTTTATCACCTGGTTATGCAGGAATTGATAATGATCTATTTTATAAAGAAAACACATTGATGCTATTCGCTGATGCAAAAAAGATGACCGAAGATATAACTAAAAACTTATAGGTTAAGATAATTGAAAACTAAGATTTTTTGTGACATTGCTGAACTAAAAGTTATTAAAAAATTTAACAAAAAAACTATTGTTAAAGGTTTTACAACAAATCCAAGTCTTATGAGGAAAGCTGGAGCTAAAAATTACACCTTATACTCAAAAAATATTTTAAGAATTTGTAAAAATAAACCAGTTTCATTAGAAGTATTTGCTGACGAGTTTAACGAAATTAAAAAACAAGCAAAGATAATAAACGCGTGGGCAAAAAATGTTTATGTCAAAATCCCTGTAGTAAATTCAAAAGGTAAGTTTATGGGCAAAGCTATAAAAGAATTAAATAACCAAAATATTAAATTAAATATCACTGCAGTTTATAATGCAAAACAGACTAAAAAAATTTTAAGTACAATTAACAAAAAAAGTAAAGTTATTATCTCAATTTTTGCAGGTAGAGCAGCTGATACAGGCAAAGATCCAATACCAGAATTCAAAAAAAGTATTGCTTTAGCAAAAAAGTATAAGAACGTTGAAATACTTTGGGCAAGTGTGAGAGAACCTTATAATTACATTCAAGCAAAACAAATTGGATGCCATATCATAACGGTCCCACCTTCGATAATTGAGAAAATAGAATCATTTGGTAAATCATTCACTCAACTTACGTTAGATACAGTAAAAACTTTCTTGGTTGATAGTAAAAAATCTAAATTTAAGATTTAGTATTAAAATTTACGTATCCCATCATTAAAGCATAATTAATCCAAAATAGTCCTGATGTGAAAGTAGAAAAAAAACTTCCAGAGGGTATAATCGGTATTAAACTAACAATCACAAATAAAATACCTGATAATTGGAAAGAATTTTTTTTTCTTAAATAAGAGGATATAGCTAATTGTAATGAATAAAACATAAATAGAAAGAAAGATAAATAACCAAATAAACCAGTTTCTGCTAAAAACTCATAATGTAATTGATGAGGGTGAGTTGATCCACCAGTCCATTTTCCAAAAAGAGGTTTATCAGCAGATAAACCATAATCATCATTAATATCGAAAGCATTTAAATGTTTACTAAGAATACCCTCATATTTTTTATCAAAACTTTCAACTCTAAAATTTTTTATTCCAACCCCAAAAATTGGGTAATTAAAAAATATCTCCTTGGATATTTTAAAATGGGCACCGTATTGTGTTTCGTTAATGTAGAAACTTAATCCATCACCACTCAGGAGATTTTTCAATTGCGAAGAATATCTTATTTTATAATTTTCGTTTATTGAAATAAATAAACTTAAAAAACCGACTAAAATTGAAAAAAATACAAAATAAAATTTTAAT
>CACJHS010000050.1 GCA_902593235.1 uncultured Pelagibacteraceae bacterium | reverse complement strand
TCTATTTGATTACCTGGTTCAAGAGTTATATTTTTTCCACCTTTATTAAGAGCAATGATATTTTCTTTTTCAAAAACTGGGTTCCAGCCAAATTCAAGCAGGGCTGTAAACATTTCTTTTATTTTTGAATAATCAATTCTTTTATTGTCCGAATTATTAAATAAAAACTTTTCATGCTCGATCCCAATTTTGAAATTTTTGGACTCTTTAATACCTGATTTAAAATAATTTATAATTTTTTCTTTTGAATCAATCATGCGCTGTAAGTAGTGATTTATAGCTAAATTTAAAGATAATAATAAGGCTCTTTTGCGAATATTTTTTTAACTAATGGCTTAAAATCTTCCAAAGTCATACTTTTGTAATTAGGATCAAAAGAGCATTGGTCATATTTTTCACAAAAATCTATAGTGTCTTGATAATACTTGTGGTCTTTAAATTTATCTCTTGCATTTCTATCACCTCCTAAATGATGAGCACTGTAGTAAGTTTGAAAAAGACCATGGTGTAGAACAATCCAATAAGTTCTTTCTGAAACATAAGGTCTTAGTATAGATGCAGCATATTGAGAATGATTCATTGGTGCTAAATCATCTCCAATATCATGTAATAAAGTTGCAACAATCATTTCATCACTTTCTTTATTTTTAAAAGCTCTTGTTGCAGCTTGTAAGGAGTGCTCTAGTCTAGTGATTTTGTAACCTTCTAAAGTTGTAGTTTGTTTAGATAAATAATTTAAAACTCTCTCAGCTGTTTGTCTTTCAAAGTTTTTCTCAAATTTTTCAAGAAGCTCATAATCTTCCTTAGTTCCATTTTTCATTTCAGTAAAATTAACTGTTTTCATAACTTAATTATTTGATCTAGTGCTTAGTAAAGATAACTGTGTTATTTTATTATCTCCTAATTCATCCACTAATTTAACAGGATATTCACCTGTGAAATAATGATCTGTTAATTGTGGGTATGTTTCGTTTCTTTTTTCAAAACCAATAGCTTTATACAATCCTTCAATTGATAAAAATTTTAATGATTTAGCTCCAATATATTCACAAATTTCATCATTTGTTTTATTTGCTGCTAACAATTCTTTTTTTGTAGGTGTGTCTACACCATAGAAATCTGGATATCTTATTTCAGGGCACGCAATTTTAACATGAACTTCTTTTGCACCAGCCTCGTAAAGCATTTTAACAATTTTATAGGACGTTGTTCCTCGAACAAGAGAGTCATCAATTAGAATTATTTTTTTATTTTTAATTGTTGTTTGATTGGCATTTAATTTTAATTTAACACCCAAGCTTCTAATTTTTTGGCTTGGTTCAATGAAAGTTCTTCCAACATAATGATTTCTAATTAATCCATGTTCAAAGTTCATTTTCAATTCTTGAGCAAAACCCATAGCAGCAGCATTTCCAGAATCTGGGACTGGAACCACTATATCTGCATCAGTATCATTTTCTTTTGCAAGTTCTCTACCGATGTTCTTTCTATGCTCATACGCTGTTTTTCCTCCTATTAAACTGTCTGGTCTTGAAAAATAAATATATTCAAATACACAAGGTCTAACTTTTTTTGCAGGGAAGGGCTTAATACTTTTTAATTCATTATTTTCAATTAAAACTATCTCACCATTTTCAACTTCTCGGACAAATTTTGCACCAATAATATCAAATGCACAAGTTTCAGATGCTAAGACATAACTATTGCCAAGCTTACCGATTACTAGAGGTCTAATTCCATAAGGATCTCTTACCCCAATTAATGAGTTTTGCGTTAACATTACTAATGCATAGCCACCTTGAATTTGAAAAATTGCATCAATTACTTTGTCAATTGTTTTTGGTCTTTTTGATTTAGCAATTAATTGAACAATCGTTTCAGTATCTGAAGTAGTGTAAAATATAGCTCCATCTTCAACGAGTTTATTTCTTAAAGCTATTGAATTAGTAAGATTTCCATTGTGTGCAACTCCAATTCCACCTGCGTTGGTGTCAGCAAAAAAAGGCTGTATGTTTCTTAATATATTGTTTCCAGTCGTACTGTATCTGTTATGGCCAATTGCATAATTTCCCTTAAGATTATTTAGTACTTTTTCTTTGTTGAAATTATCACCAACCAAACCAAATCTTTTTTCAGAATAATATTTTTCTCCATCAAAAGTAACTATTCCACAACCTTCCTGACCTCTATGTTGTAGAGCGTGTAGTCCAAGTGCCGTTAGAGCCGAAGCATCTTTTGCATTGCTAATACCAAAAACTCCACATTCTTCCTTAAGTCTTGGATTATAGTTCATTAATTTTTTCTTTAGAATCTTGATATGTTTTTTCATTAGGAAATTCTATTATCAGATAACTACTACCTTTTTCTAAATATGGAAAGATGTATGATTTGTCAAAATTTATTGGCCATTTATCATAATTATAAACGATATGAACACCTGAAAATATACAAACAGAAATAATGTAAGCTCTTATAAAACCAAAAAAGAAACCAAATGTCGTATCTAAGCCACCGATTCCTGTATATCTGACTGCTTTGCTGATTCCTTTACTAATTAATAGAACTAAAAAGATAACAACTACAAATATTACTATTCCTAAACCCACATCGAGAATATACTCATTATCAATTATATCTTTTACATATGGTTTAATTTT
>CACJHS010000049.1 GCA_902593235.1 uncultured Pelagibacteraceae bacterium | reverse complement strand
CTATAGCTGATGGAGGGCAAATACAAACTAGTGCTTACCGAGCAATTAAAAATGGTATTAAAATTGATGACGTATTTTCAATTGTAAAAAATTTTAAGAAGATCAAAAAAAATAAACCAATTATATTGATGGGTTACTACAATATGATCTATCAATATAATGAAAATAAATTTTTAGAAAAATGTAAAAGATCGAAAGTTGATGGTTTAATAGTTGTTGATTTACCTTATCCGGAAAATAAAAAATTTGCATCAAAATGCAAAAAGAAAGGAATTAATTTTATTCAATTGGTTTCGCCAACTACTTCTCAGATAAGACTAAAAAAAATCATAAAAGACTCTCACGATATGATTTATTATATAAGCATGTTATCCACAACAGGTGGAAAGCTTAAGGTATCCCCAAAGAAAATATTAGAGAAATACAATAAAATAAAAAAACAAAATAAATCAAAAAATGTTGTTATTGGCTTTGGTATTACTGAAAAAACAATCAAATCTCTTAAAAAAGCTGATGGTTTAGTAGTTGGAAGCGCAATTTGTAAAGAAATTTCTAAATCAATTGAAAAGAGACAAAATGCTGTCACAAATGTTACTAATATAGTTAAGAGATTAAAAAATAAAATTCAATGAACTGGATAACTAAAATTATTAAAGCAGGTGAAAAAATTAAAACTGCTATACGTGACAGAGCTACTAAAGAAGATATCGCAAAAAGTGATTGGACTTCATGTTGTAGAGGTCCTATTCTTAAAACTGATTTAGAAAAAAATCTTTGGGTGTGTTCTGATTGCAACAAACATCACAGAATAAAACCAAAACAAAGATTTGATATTTTGTTTGGAAAAAACAATTACGAGATTTTTAAAACCCCAATACCAAAAGATGATCCACTAAATTGGACAGACTCTAAACCTTACAAAGAAAGATTAAAAAGTGCTCGAAAAAAAACAGGATTAGAATGTGGAATGATGGTTGCTTCTGGAACTATAAATAATATTAAAATTACCGCTGTAGCTTCTGATTTTGATTTTTTAGGAGCTTCAATGGCAGCAGCAGAAGGTGAAGCTTTTTTATATGGAATACAGCATGCGATAGAAAATCAAACACCTTTTTTATGTATTAGTGCTGGTGGAGGAATGAGAATGATGGAAAGTTTAATTTCTTTATCTCAAATGACAAGAACAACACTTGCAATTAATGAATTAAAGAAAAACGGTCTTCCATATTTAGTTTGCATAACTGATCCAACAGCTGGAGGTATTACCGCATCATACGCTATGTTAGGTGATATTCATATTGCAGAACCAGGAGCTTTAATTGCATTTGCAGGTGCAAGGGTAATACAAGGAACTGTTAAAGAAGAACTTCCAGAGGGTTTCCAAAAAAGTGAATATGTTGAAAAAACTGGTTTTGTTGATTTAATTGTTGAGCGTAAAGATCTTGCATCTAAAATTGGAACCTTATTATCAATATTGTTAAAGAAAAATTCTGATATAAGTGCTGAACAAAATGAAACTTCAGAAGATAGTCAGTCGCTTACAAGAGCTGCATCCTAAAGAAATAGATTTAAGTCTAGATCGTATTCAAAGTCTCTGCAAAAAATTAGGAAATCCTCAAGATAAAATCAAAGCAATTTCAATTGTTGGTACTAATGGAAAGTACTCAACAATCCAAGCAATGTTTTCTATTTTAAAGGAAGCAAATTTCAATTGTAATATCTACACTAGTCCTCATATCAAAAGCATCAATGAAAGGTTTGTTTTTAATAATAAAGAATTGAATGATGAAGATTTGGCAAATTTACTTGAAGAAGTTGAGGAAGCTAACAATGGTGAACCAATTACTTTTTTTGAAATACTGACAGCGGCTTATTTTTTAAAAGCATCTCAATACCCAGATAATATAAATTTAATTGAAAGTGGATTATTCTTTAGATTTGACGCTACTAATATCTTAAAAAATAACCTTGCTAGCGTCGTAACATCTATTGGCCTTGATCATTTAGATTGGCTACCTGAAAATGAACAAACTATTGAAAAAATTATTTTTGAGAAAACATCAAGTTTATTAAACTCAAATATTATAGTTGCAAAACAAAGTACTAATAAAATTAAAGAAAATATTAAAAAAACAATTTCAAATAACAGATCAAATAAGTTTTTCCATAATGAAAATTATAGTTTTACAATACAAGAAAATGACTTCTTTTATTATGAAGATCAATTTGGGGGAATAAAATTACCCATGCCAAATGTTAAAGGTCAATTTCAATTAGAAAATATCTCAACAGCAATTGCAACCCTAAGAATTTTGAAAGACTTAAAAATTAAAGATGAACACATTAAAAAAGGTATTTTAAAAATAAATTGTATTGCAAGATTACAAGAAATTAAATCTGGAAAACTTAAAGAGCTTGTAAAAGATCACAAACTTTATGTTGATGGATCTCATAACCCATTGGGAGCAAAAGTTTTGAATGAATACTTAGAAAGTTTAGATTGCAATAAACACATCATTCTTGGAATGATGGCTAATAAAGATCATAATGAATATATGAGTTTCTTTAAGGATATCTCTACATTGACTACAATAGATATACCCAATCAACCTAATTCAATTAAAGGAGGGGAGCTTAAAGATAAGCTAAACGGCTTTTCAAATATAAATTATAAGGAAAGTATAGAAGATGCTATAAAGTCAATCCCAGTAAAAGAAAACGATATAATACTAATTACTGGATCGTTATATCTTGCAGGTGAAGTTTTAAATTTAAATTAGATATTTTTATCTAGAAATTCCTTCATGTGACTTTCTGGAACTCCACCAACTT
>CACJHS010000048.1 GCA_902593235.1 uncultured Pelagibacteraceae bacterium | reverse complement strand
TATTTATTTTGATAGCTTTTAATTTTTTCATCTTTAAAAATGTTAGATATATAAAATATTTCTTTTTTTAAATTATCATGAATGACTAAGGTTCTTGGACGAAGAAGTCTCACATCAGGTAAATTGAGATCATTTTTACAATTATTTGGAATTTTTTCTATATATCTAATTGAATCATAAGAAAAATACCCAGAGATTAATGAGCAAATTTTAGGTAAATTTTTAGGAGTTTCAAATTTGAAGTCTTCAATGATTTTTTCAATTAATTTTTCTGGCTTGTCATTTAATTTTCTTTTTTTATTTTTTTGAATTAGATAAGAATTATTATTATTAAATTCCCAAATTTTATCAGGATTTTTACCAAATATTGTATATCTACCTTTGATTTTACCTTTTTCTACAGACTCGAATATAAAACTATTTTTTTCCTCTAGGAAATTATCGATTAGGTTTAATACTTCCTCATCATTTTTTACTTTCTTTTTAGTAAAGATGATTTGATTTTTTTTGCTTCTGTGTCGAAACTTAAAATCTTTGAAGCTTCGATTAATAATCATTTGAAGTAATTTTTAACTCTATCGATAGTTTTTTGGTTTAATTGTATTTTATATTTGCTAGTTAGCAATTGATCATAGGCAGCCAAAATACTTTTTCTTGTATTGGTAAATTCACTACTTACAAAATTCTTGTAATCTTCATCTTCTTTGTTTATCAGATTTTCATTATACCCTGTTATTTTTACTAGATAAATTTTATTTTCACTATTGTTTACTAAAGTAAAAGAATTGACTGGCAATGAGTAAAGCATTTTTACAGAATTTATCTCAAAAACTTTGTCGTCGTTAATAGAGCTAATTGACATGTATTCTTTGTTAAAATTACTTAACTCATCAAATTTAGTGTTGTTAAATTTATTATTTTGAATTTCTTCTAAAATTTTTCTGTTGTAATCAAATTTTCCTTTTTGATAAATTAATTCAACTATTTCACTTTTGATTATTTCATCATCTAAATCTGGAGATAGATCATATTCTTGATCTATATTATAAAGTAAAAAATTATCACCACTCTCAATTAAATCTAATTTCGTTTCTTTTTTTGAATAAATTAATTCTTCATTTATTTGTTCACTTGAGGTAGGTGCAAATTTAGAAATATCTATTATATTTACATTAATATTTTCCAAAATATTTTCAAAACTCGTACCTTGTGAAATTTTGTTTTCAATTTCATCAATTTCATCAAAAAAGTCTTGATTAAATTCTTCAATACCAATCAAATTTTTAGGATTTAAAATAACGTATCTAAAATCAATATATTCTCTTTTTAATTGGTCTTTATTTTCCTCTATAAATACTTTTATTTCATCATCTGTATAATCTGACTTTAGTTTATATAGATTTTCCATATCAAAGTATTCAATATCTAAAGATCTATTATTTTCTTCAAATTTTTTATTAATTATAAATTTTGGTGTAATAGTTCCAGCTCCAATAAAATCAAATAGGTGTTTTTGTAATTCTCTATTTTTTAATTTTAATTCAAACATTGGTGCAGACATATTGTTTGATAATAAAAATTTTTCATATTTAACTCTTTCAAATTTACCATTTTCATCATGAAAGTTTTTATTCTCTTTAATATTTTTAAGTATTGTTTTTTCATTAATTGAAATATTAAAATCCTTAATCTCTAGATCAATAAGTGTGGTTGATATAAGTCCTGATAATAGTTCCTCTATAATATTGTTATCTAAATTATTTCTAATTGCATCTGCTGAAATTCCACTTTGATTAACGTAATCCATAAAATCTTGAGTGGTGACATTTGTTTTATTTATTTTTGCAATATTGTTTTGATTATTTGTACTAAATCCACCACCAAAACCACCAAAGCCAAAAGCAATAATAATTATAATAATTAAAACCAATCCACCAAATTGTTTCCAGCTTAAGTTTTTTAATTTTTCAATCATTGCGTTATAAATTTATTGATCTGTAAAAAACAAATCTATAGATTAAAAAGTCAATTATGACAAATAAATATATGTATTTTGTAGCTAATTGGAAAATGTTTGGTGATTTAAGAACTCTAAATTCACTTGATAAAGTAATAAAGTTTTCAAAAACTAATAAAAAAAATAAGTTTAAAATAGTTTATTGTCCACCAAATACATTAATTCGACCTTTATCGAGAAGACTAAAAAAAACAAAAATAGAGGTTGGTGCTCAAAATTGTCATCAGAGCTATGATTACGGTGCTTACACTGGTCAAGTAAATTCCACTATGCTTAAAAATGTTGGAGCAAAGTTTGTTATTTTAGGACACTCAGAAAATAGACAACTAGGTGAGACAGATAATTTAATTAATTTAAAAATAAAAAGTGCAATTAAATCAGGTCTCAAAATTATATTTTGTATTGGCGAAACTTTAAAAGAAAGAAGACAAAAAAAAACTAATCAAATTTTAAAAAAACAAATTGAAAAAGGATTAAAATCTATAAAGAATAAATCTAAAATTATTATAGCTTATGAACCTGTATGGTCTATCGGTACGGGTGTAATTCCAAAAGAAGCTGATTTAAATAAAACTATTTCATTTATTAAAAGTAGATTTGTAAAAAAATATCCTAAAATTTTATATGGTGGATCTGTAAATACTAATAACGTTAGTATATTAAAAAAAATTGGTAGCATTGACGGGTTTTTGATTGGAGGTGCATCGCAAAACCCAAAAAAATTTATTGATATAATCAAAAAAACCATTAATTAGACCCTCATGGAAACTTTATTATTAGTAATCAACATCATACTTGCAGTTATTTTGGTTCTTTTGGTTTTATTACAAAAATCAGAAGGAGGTGCTCTTGGTATTG
>CACJHS010000047.1 GCA_902593235.1 uncultured Pelagibacteraceae bacterium | reverse complement strand
TGTGGACTTACAAGAAGAAGTTAAAGAATTACCGAGTAGTTTAGAAAAATATAATCTTGAAATTGGTAAAGATAAAATGTCAATTGATTACACCTACAATGTTCAAGCAAAACAAACAGGGATTACAAATTTACTTCAAGATTTAAAAGATGCAGGATTTAAATTAAGAGATTTAAAAACAGAACAAAGCACATTAGAAAAAATATTTGTCAGCTTAGTAAAGGAAAATAATGAAATTTAATTATTATGCTTTTAAAGCAATTTATCTACATGAGATGGATAGATTTAAACGAACATTGATGCAATCATTGTTATCACCAGTTTTATCTACCTCTTTATATTTTATTGTTTTTGGATCAGTAATTGGAGGCTATGTAGAAAATATTGATGGGATAAGTTATGGATCATACATAGTTCCAGGTTTATTGATGCTTACTCTTTTAACCCAATCAATCAGTAACACATCCTTTGGTATATTTTTTCCCAAATTTAATGGGACGATTTATGAAATCTTAGCAGCACCAATATCAACTTTAGAAATCGTTCTTGCTTTTGTTGGTGCTGGAGCAACAAAAACTTTAATTGTAGGTTTTGTAATTTTTATAACAGCAACATTTTTTGTAGAAGTAGATGTAAAATATCCTTTATTAATGATATTTTTATTAGTCTTAGTCGCTTTTACTTTTGCTTTGTTTGGTTTTCTAATCGGATTGATGAGTTCTAACTTCGAACAAATGTCAATTATACCAACCTTAGTTATTACACCGATGGTATTTTTAGGTGGAAGTTTATATTCTTTAGATATGCTGCCAGAATTTTGGCAGATGGTTACTTATTTTAATCCAGTAGTTTATCTAATAAATGGATTAAGATTTTCATTTTATGGAGTATCAGATTTTAATATTTGGGTTAGTATCATTTCTATGGTTGCTTTTTTATTAGGATGTATCACCATTGTTACTATTTTACTTAAAAAAGGTTACAATATTAAATCTTAGCTACTGGCTATTTTCTTTTTAGGATCATAAAAAGGTTTTTCTACAATTTTAGCAGAGTATTTTCCTTCATGAGTTTGAACATTTAATTCATTTCCTAATTCTGAATAATTTATTTCTATCATTGCAAGTGCAATATTCTTTTTTAATCTAGGAGAATATACAGCTGAGGTTACTTTCCCAATCGTCTTACCATCTTTTTCAATTGGCCAAAAAGTTGTGTTAGGTCCTGATAAAGGATTGCAATCTATTATAAGCCCCACCTGTTTTCTCTTTATTCCATCTTGCTTAATCTTTTTTAGAGCTTCTTTACCGATAAAGTCTAGATCAGATTCTAAATTTACTAATCGATCTAATCCTAATTCAAATGGATTAGTATAAATGTCAGCATCTGCATGGTATGAAAGCATGCCGCCTTCAATTCTTCTTATGGACGATGTATGACCTGGTTGAATTCCATGTTCTTTACCAGCAGACATAATTTTTTCATATAATTCATTTCCTTTTGAACCATCTCTTAAATATATTTCATAACCAAGTTCACTTGACCAACCTGTTCTTGAAACAATTAGTGGAATTCCATCAAGATTATATTCTCTGAGCCAATAATATTTAAGATCTCTTATGCCATCACCAAACAATTTAACCATGATTTCTTGTGAGGTAGGCCCTTGCAATTGTAAAGGAGAGACGTCTGGCTCAGATATTTTTACATTTAATCCAGAGTTAACAGCAACTCCTTGTGCCCATAATAAAACATCACTATCTGCCAAGGATAACCAAAAATGATTTTCTGCTAATCTTAATAAAACTGGATCATTTAAAATACCACCATCATTGTTTACGATTAATACATATTTACACTGTCCTATTGATAATTTTGAAAGGTCTCTAGGAGTTAATAATTGAGTAAATTTGTAAGCATCAGGACCAGTTATTTCTACCTGTCTCTCAACCGCAACATCACATAAAATTGATTTTTCAATAAGGTTCCAAAAATTTTGTTCAGGACTTCCAAAATCTCTTGGAATATACATATGATTATATACAGAAAAACCTGTAGCTCCCCATTTAACAGTAGAGTCAAAATATGGAGACTTTCTTATTTGTGTTCCAAAACCAAAGTTTTTATTAGACATTTGTGACCCTTAACAGTCTTGGTATGAATTACAAACAAAAAAATAGCCCTGTAAAGGGCTACTAAAAAAATGGAGAGGGAAGTTATTTTTTTAAAACTGTTCTGATTCAGTTGATCCAGCCATTGCTGTAGTCGAGCTTTGACCGCTACTGATAGTATTTGATACTGCATCAAAATAAGATGTACCAACTTCTCTTTGGTGTTTAACACTAGTATAACCATCTTTTTCTCGAGCAAATTCTTGTTGTTGAATTCTAGAGTATGCAGCCATACCTTCTTTTCTATATTTTTCTGCAAGTTCAAAGATTGCAATATTTTGAGTATGAAAACCAGCAAGAGTAATAAATTGAAATTTATAACCCATTTTTGCAATTTCTTGTTGGAATGAAGCAATTTCATCATCGCTTAAATGTTTTTTCCAATTAAAAGAAGGTGAACAATTATAAGCTAAAAGTTTTCCAGGAAATTTTTCATGTATTGCATCAGCAAACTTTTTAGCTTCTGCTAAATTAGGTGTTGCTGTTTCACACCAAATTAAATCAGCATAAGGTGCATAAGCCAAGCCTCTAGAGATAGCTTGTTCAATTCCGTCTTTTACATAATGAAAACCTTCAGGAGATCTTTCGCCTGTTAAAAATGGTTTATCATTTTCATCAAAATCATTTGTAATTAGTTTTGCAGCATTCGCATCAGTTCTAGCTAAAATAATTAATGGAACCTCTGCAATATCAGCAGCCAATCTTGCAGCTTTAAGA
>CACJHS010000046.1 GCA_902593235.1 uncultured Pelagibacteraceae bacterium | reverse complement strand
AAATCATAATTTACCAGCTGCTGAGAATGAACTTTTCGGTCCTGTATTATCGGTCATGAAATTTGATACTGAAAAAGAGGTAATAGAATTAATGAACGACAACCAATATGGGCTTTCTTCAGGTGTTTATACTAGTGATCTAGCAAGAGGAATGAGAGTATCTAATGCTATCCGAGCAGGAATAACATTTGTAAATACTTATAGATTAATTTCTCCTTCAGCTCCATTTGGAGGTATCAAGGATAGTGGATATGGAAAAGAGGCTGGAATTGACTCTATAAAAGACTACACTAGGGTAAAAACAACTTGGTTTTACACTTCAGATGAGCCAACGCTTGATCCTTTTTCAATAAGATAAATTTATTTTAATTAATAAGAATATTTTTTTGACGGAAATTGCGCTTTTCTAACCTCTTTTGAATAATTTGATACAGCTTTTTTAATTTGATTATGAATATTTGCATATTTTTTTACAAATCTAGCATTAATTGGGTTAAGTCCAATAAGATCATCAAAAACTAATATTTGTCCATCACAGTTATTTGAAGCTCCTATTCCAATAGTTGGAATATTGATTTGTTTAGTTACATGCTTAGCTAATGACGTTGCAACACATTCTAATACAATAGAAAATACTCCTGCTCTTTCTAATAATTTTGCATCTTTTAAAATATTTTCTCTTTCTGATTTTTTTTTACCTTTGAATTTAAATGTTTTATCTGACTGAGGAAGCAATCCTAAATGTCCCATTACAGGAATTTTATTTTTTACTAGAGTTTTAATAGAGTTATAAATTTTTTTCCCACCTTCCAATTTAACAGCATCGCATTTCGTCTTTGATATTATTTTTTTAGCATTTTTTAGCGCTTCTTTTGGATTTCTGTAAGTGTTGTGAGGCATATCAACAACCATTAAAGCTTTTTTAATTCCCATTCTTACACTCCTTGAATGTTCAATCATCATATCCAAAGTTACCTGTCGAGTAGTTTTATAATTATATAAAACAGAACCAAGAGAGTCTCCAACAAGAACAATATCACAATAGTTATCTAAGATTGACGCTATATTTTTAGAGTAAGCTGTTAAGCTAACAATTTTACTTTTGTTTTTTTTTGATAATAATTTTTTAATTTTATTCATTTATTGATTCTTGGCTTTTATATGCTTTCAAAAGCTTTTTAGATATAGTTAGTTTTTTTGCAATAGTAGATTTCTCATCAATAATTCTCCAAAAAGGAAGTTTGGGTTTTTTTAATTTTTTTTTACTTTGCTCTTCTAAAGAGGCTTCTATTGCAATTCTCAAAAAAATTCCTGTAGAAACAGGGCATGTTTTGTCAGCTTTAGCTTTTTTGGCTAGAGCTTCTCTCATTTCATTAACAGTCTTTTTTTTTCCTTTGGGAATTTTTTTAATATACTTTGCAATTGAAACTGGAGATGAAACCAACATTGTTTCTCCCTTTTTAATATCTGCAAAATTTATAGTTAATTTTTTAATTTTCTCTTTATATTGTCTATTGAACTTCTCAGTCCACATTCGAAAATTTTACCAAATACCAGTATTTTCCATTGAGGCCCAAGGTTCTTGGGGATCTAAATATCCATCTTGAAGTAATTCAATTGAAATTTTATCAGGCGATCTAACAAAAGCCATATGCCCGTCTCTTGGAGGTCTATTAATTGTATAACCCATGTCCATAAGTTTTTGGCAAGTTTCATAAATATTATCTACTCTGTAAGCTAAATGGCCAAAATTTCTAGAACCCTCTCCTAGCTCATCACCATCCCAGTTGTATGTTAATTCAATTTCTGTCTTTTCATCATTTGGTGGAGCAAGAAAAATTAAAGTGTATCTTCCTTTTTCACTATCTTTCCTTCTTGTTTCTTTAAGTCCAAGACCCTCACAAAAAAATCTAAGAGATGCATCAACATCACTAATTCTAATCATTGTATGTAAATATTTCATAATAATCCTTATAGTTAAAAATTATTCTAATTCAATAGTACTTGGTGGCTTTGATGTAACATCATATACAACCCTATTTATTCCTCTAATACTATTTACAATTTTATTAGATATGTTTTGCATAAAACTCTTATTAAATTCATAATAATCTGCTGTCATACCATCTTCAGAAGTAATTGCTCTTAACAAACATAAATATTCATAAGTACGATTATCTCCCATTACACCAACAGTTTTTACTGGAAGTAAGGCTGCATAGGCTTGCCAAATCTTATGGTAAAGACCATGATCTTTTAAAGCTTGGATGAAATAATAATCTGCTTCCTTTAAAATTTTAATTTTGTCATTTGTAATTATCCCTGGCATTCGAATAGCTAATCCAGGTCCAGGGAATGGATGTCTTGAAATAATTTCCTTACTTAAATTTAATGCCAATCCTAATTTTCTTACTTCATCTTTAAACAAAAATTTTAGTGGTTCTACTAATTTTAAATTCATTTTTTTGGGCAAACCACCAACATTGTGATGGGATTTTATTTTTGAAGTTTGGCTACCAGTAACAGATTTGCTCTCAATTAAATCAGGATAAAGAGTTCCTTGAGCTAAAAATTTAACATTTTTAATTTTCTTAGCATATCGCTCAAATATTTTAATAAATAAATTACCAATTATTTTTCTTTTTTTCTCAGGATCGGAAACATTTTTTAATTTTTTTAAAAATTCTTTTTCAGCATTTACATAAATTAAATTCATTTTTAAACGCTTCTTAAAAGTTTGAACTACTTGTACTTCCTCATTTTTTCTTAAAAGGCCAGTGTTTACAAAAATACAATAAAGTTTTTTACCAATAGCTTTATTCAGTAATTGAGCGACCACACTACTATCCACACCTCCTGATAATGCACAAATAACTTTATTATTCCCAACTTGTTTTCGAACATCTTTAATGAGCTGATTTTTTTGATCTCTAGA
>CACJHS010000045.1 GCA_902593235.1 uncultured Pelagibacteraceae bacterium | reverse complement strand
CTTATTAAATTATATTGATATAGAAAAATTCCACAAAATTTATAAATTCTGGTTGTTAATTTTTTTACTTGTTGTTCTAGATTTAATATATGAAATAATTTTTGGTCAAAATATTGTAGGTAACAAATCTAAAATACCTGGAAGACTTGCAAGCTTTACTGGTGATGAATTAATAATAGGCCACTATTTTCTAGCTTTTGCATTTAAATTATTGTAATTCCAATAACTTTTATTTCTTATTGATGTTACAGAATTTTTAGTGATTCCTACCAGTTTTGCTATTTGTGAGTCTTTAAGTATGTTATGTTGTTTAATAAGCCACAGAGCAGAGTCGGGTTTGTCTTGTCTTTTTGAAATAGGAATGTACTTTTTTATTTTTTTTTCAGTGTTTGATATTTGAATATCAGACCCTTTTATTTGTAAGGGCCTTTTTTCATCTTTGGAAGATAATTCAATTTCTTCTCTGGAGAGCTGACCGGAAATAATTGGATTATACGCTTTAATACCTTTAGCAACTTCTCCGTCTGCAATCCCCTGAATTTCTACTTCATGTAATTTACAAAAATCTGCAATTTGTTTGAAAGTTAAAGTAGTATTTTCAACTAACCAAACGGCAGTAGCCATCGGCATTAAAGGAGCGTTTGACATTTACTTGTTCTTATCTAATTTAAAATTTTGAAATTTTTTATTAAACTTACTAATTCTTCCTTTATCCATTAACTTCTGTTTACCACCAGTCCATGCCGAATGAGACTTTGGATCAATTTCTAATTTTAAGATGTCTCCTTCTGTACCCCAAGTTGATTTTGTTTCAAACTGAGTTCCATCAGTCATTTCTACTTTTATTTTGTGGTAGTTTGGATGAATGTCTTTTTTCATATCGAGACTTATAGCAAAAGAAATTTATAACACAATTAAAAGTTCTTTAAATTTTCAAGCATTTTGTCATTAATTGCCCCACTAGATGCCCTTATATCGATATTGTTAGCATTGAATTTGACTAAATCATTAACTATTCCTCCAGCTTCTTTGACCAATAAGGCTCCAGCAGCTATATCCCAGATATTAATTTTATTATGAAAAAAACCATCTAATCTGCCAGAGGCCACATATGCTAAGTCTAATGCAGCACATCCACTGCATCTCATATTGAGGTTAGTGAACTTTATACCTTCTTGATTGCTTGAGAACAAACATTCATCTATAGAGTTTTTATTTGAAACCCTTAATCTTTGATTATTTAAATACGCTCCTTTGTTTTTTTCTGCATAAAACATTTCATCTTTAATTGGATCATAAATTAAACCACTAATTATCTCTTTTTTAGACTCAAGCGCTATGCAAATTGCGAAGTGAGGAATACCATGAAGAAAATTTGTTGTTCCATCAATAGGATCGATAATCCATCTATTCTCTTTATCTTTATTTTCTATTAAGCCAACCTCTTCTGATAAAATAGAATAATTTTTTTTTAAGTTAGATAATTCTTCAATTAAAATTTTTTCCACATTTTTGTCAGTCTTGGTTACAAAATCACGAGGTCCTTTTTTTGAAACTTGTAACTTTTCAACTTCTCCAAAATCTCTAATTAATGACTTTGATGCTTTTTCCGCTGCTTTAATCATGATATTTAAATTTGAAGATATAGAGATCATTTTTAAATTTTTTTAACGTATTCTAAGCTTCTTGTGTCAACTATTATCTCATCACCTGTTTCAATAAAGGGTGGGACCTGTATATTTAAACCATTGTCTAGAGTTGCTGGTTTGTATGAAGAGGAGACAGTTTGTCCTTTAAGCGCTGCATCAGTAGTTTCAATTTTGCAATGTACTTGGTTAGGTAATTCAATTGATAGTGGTTTTTCATTATAAAAACTTACAGAAACTTCTAGGTTTTCAGTTAAAAGTTTACCCTTATCACCTATAGTTTCTTTTTTTATCTCTATTTGTTCAAATGTTTTTGGATCCATAAAAAAATAATTAGCTTCATCACTATAAAGATAATTGAAAGTCGTTTCTTCTAATGATGCTTTTTCTACAGTTTCACTGGATCTAAATCTTTCATTTAACTTTGTATTTTTGTTTAAGCTCTTCATTTCAACTTGAGCAAACGCACCACCTTTTCCTGGTTTTACATGTTGGGTTTTTAAAACTTGCCATAAATCACTTTTATATTCTAAAAGCATTCCAACTCTAATTTCTCCAGCATTAATTTTCATTTTAATCTTTCTATAGCTTGTAAAGGTTTATATTTTTTATTATTCCAAATGTAGCCTGAAATAGCTAAAAAATTGGCATTATTCAATAATAGATTTTTATAATTTAAAGCATTAATTCCACCAATAGCTACTATTGGAACTTTTGTAAGTTTTTTAACTTTACTTAAAATCTTTATAGAGGCCACATACTTAGTTTTTTTAGTTTTAGACTGATTAAAAGCACCAAAGGCAATGTAATCAGCTTTAGCTTTAATTGCTTTTTTTGCTAAATTCATAGAATTATGACAAGTAATCCCTATAATTTTTTTACCAAGTATTTTTTTTGCTATCTTTATATTCATATCTTTTTGACCCAGATGGCAACCATCTGCTTCTAAATTTAAAGCAAGTAAAGGATCATCATTAATTATAAATTTCACTTTATTTTTTTTACATATATTCTTAATTTTTTTTCCAATTATAATTTTCTTTTCTAGAGAATAATTTTTAAGTCTAAGTTGAAAAAAACTTACTTTTCTGGTTTTTAGAACTAAATTAAGATTGTTATAGAAAGAATTAGTTATTTTATTAGGTGAAATAAGATAAATAAATTTTTTTTTATTTATTTTCAAGTTCGCTAGACCATTTTCCTTGAGCAGCCAAGGTGCACATTTTAGCTCTATGATTAAAAGTAGTTTGAGTTGCCTCTATATTTTTAATATCATTAGACCAAACTTTTAAAGCATTTTGCTGAAGAGCTCTTCCATATGAATAAGTCATTATAAAATTTGTGTTGTTATTTTTATTAATTAAATTTAAATTTTCTGTTGCTTCAATTTCAGATTGACCTCCTGATAAAAAAGCTATTCCAGGAACTTCATTGGGTACAGAATTTTTAAGGCATTCTAAAGTTTTGATAGACACTTCTTCACTAGAAATTTTATTTTTTGATAAGTTTCCAGATAAAATCATATTTGGTTTTAATATTATTCCTGAGAGATTAACTTTGTGTAAAATTAGTTCCTCAAAACACTTTTTAATCACTTCTGATGTTTTTTTTAAACAAACCTCAGCAGAATGGTTCCCATCCATCAATACCTCAGGTTCTACTATAGGAACCATCCCACTTTCCTGAGCTAGTGCTGAGTACCTAGCAAGTGCATGAGCATTGCTACTAATTGCCAGTTTACTTGGATATTTTTCACCAATAGAATAGACGCCTCTCCATTTAGTAAATCTTGCTCCAAGATCATAATATCTTTTTAATCTATCTCTAAGACCATCTAATCCTTCTGTAACTTTTTCTTTAGGGGAATTTGCTAAATCTTTTGCGCCAGTATCAACTTTAATCCCGGGAACTGCACCCGAACTAGATATTAAATCAGGTATTGATTTTCCTGAGCTTGAAATTTGATTTATAGTTTCATCGAAAAGAATAACACCACCTATGCAGTCTCTCATTCCATCTGATGAAAAAAGAATTTCTCTGAAGGAAAGCCTATTTTCTGGGGTTGATTTTACATTTACAGCTTCAAGTCTTTTTGTCATAGTTCCATTGCTTTCATCAGCCGCAAGTATACCTTTGCCATTGGAAATTATTTTAAGCGCTATTTTATTTAATTCTGACATTTTAATTTAATGCGGTTATACCAGGAAGGTTTTTACCTTCAAGATATTCTAAAAAAGCTCCACCTGCAGTTGAAACAAAATTAAACTCATTAACAGCGTTTAAGTTGTTTAATAAAGAAACTGTATCCCCACCACCAGCAACTGAAAAAATTTTGTTTGCCTTATTATTTTCAATTATTTTTTTTGCTATTTGAATACTTCCATAAGCAAAATTTGGATTTTCAAAATATCCTGCGGGTCCATTCCAAAGTATAGTTTTACTGTTATCAATAATTTTTGTTATCTTATCTATAGTTTTTGGACCAATATCTAATATCATTTCATCAGATAATATTTCGTTCAATTCTTTCTTTTGAGGAGATCCATTTAAATCATTAGATACAATCACA
>CACJHS010000044.1 GCA_902593235.1 uncultured Pelagibacteraceae bacterium | reverse complement strand
TCTCAGGTTCATTCGTAATCATATTTTCAATTTTAGCAGGTGAAATGTTATCTCCGCCAGCACTTACTATGATATCTTTTTTTCTATCAGTAATTTTTAAATAACCATCATTTGGATCTATCTCTCCAATATCACCTGTATGTAGCCATCCATTTATAATTACTTTTTCTGTTTCTTCTTTTTTGTTCCAATATCCTAGCATTACATTTTCGCCTTTAACTAAAATTTCTCCATCTTCAGCAATTTTAACTTCATTTCCTTTAAATGGAGGTCCTACAGTTTCCACTTTAATTTTATGTATTGGATTGCAACTTACTACTGGTGATGTTTCTGTTAAACCATAACCCTGAAGAGTAGGAAGCCCCACAGAATTCAAAAATTCTCCTATTTCTTTATCTAGAGCCCCACCACCTGAAACGAAAGCTTTTAAATTTCCACCGAACTGTTTTTTTATTTTTTTTCTAACCAATTCATCAACTATAAAATTGAATAATTTTTCAGAAAATGTCATTTTTTGATTTAATAGTTTTTTTCTTCCCAAACGAAGAGTTGCTTCAATTAATTTTGCTTTAAATCCTGTTTGTTTTTTTAAATTCATGTTTATTTTGTTGTAGAGGTTTTGGTAGAATCTGGGAACTGCTGTCATAATTGTGGGTTTTGCCTCAGATATATTTTCTAAAAGTTTTTCTATTTTCTCTGCATAGAATACTTTTGCTCCTACTGCTATCTGCGCAAATTGAACACAATGCTCATAAGAGTGTGAAAGAGGAAGCCAAGTTAAAAATACTGGTCTTGAGTTAAATAATGGTTTCATAATTTCGCATGCTCCTACGAGATTATTTAAAATTCCACCATGACTTAAAATTACTCCTTTAGGATTACCTCCTGTCCCTGAAGTATAAATAATGCATGCAGGAGAATTTCTTTTTAATTTATTATTTTCAATTTTATCTTCTGCTAATAAATTATTATTTAGAATTGAATTAAAATCTAAATATTTATCTTTATTAATTATATTTAAACTATTTGTTACCTCGGCTTTTTCATCCAAAGTAATAACTTTTTTGATGAAATCTTTTTCATTAATTGAATTATTTAATTTTTTTAACATCTCATTGTTTGAAACAACAACTAAGCTAGGCTCACAATCTTCTATCAAGTATTTATAATCATCTTCTGTATAAGTTGTGTATGCTGGAACTGTAATTCCACCAGCTACCATAATAGCTAAATCAGAAACAAACCACTCTGGTCTATTCTCTGAAACCAAAAGACATCTATCACCTTCTTTTATATTTTCTTTAATAACTTTTGATAATTTTAAAATATTTTTTTCAGTTTGTTCCCATGTGTATGTTTTTTTATTGCTTGGGTTTAGCCATTCTAAAAAAATATCTTTTTTATTTTGTTTATTTGCTTGATTAACAAATAATTCGATCAAATTATTTAAATTATTTAAATTCATAGTTACTTGGTGGGCGAAGAGAGAATCGAACTCTCACTTCTTGCGAAACACGATTTTGAGTCGTGCGCGTCTACCAGTTCCGCCATTCGCCCTGGGTATTTAATTAAATTATATTTAAATAGTATAAGAACTAAATTTATATTAAAACCAAAAAATGTTTCAAACACTTTACAAAAAATGTTTAGAATTAGCCGCACATAAAAGTTCAAATTTTTATTTAGGGCTTGTATCTTTTATAGAAAGTTCTTTTTTTCCTATACCTCCAGATGCAATGATAATCCCAATGGTTATTGCTAAAAAAAAGGAATATTTGAAAATATTTTTAATAGCATCAATATTTTCAGTTCTTGGAGGAATCTTTGGATATTTAATTGGATATTTGTTTTTTGATTTAGCAATATATGTAATCGAATTTTATGGTTATCAAGATAAAGTTGAAAATTTAAAATTAAGCATGTCTGAAGGTAGTGGATTCCTCGCATGGCTGAGTATTCTTTTTTTAGCTGGCTTTACTCCATTACCCTATAAAGCCTTTACGATTTCAAGTGGTTTAATTGCTTTTAATCTTCCTATTTTTATAATTGTTAGTTTAATTTCAAGAAGCCTGAGATTTTTCATAGTTGCCTATTTATCTTATAGATTTGGTGAATTATTTACAGAGTACATGGAAAAACATGGATCAAAATGGTTCACCATAATTGGAATTATTATAGTTATAATATTTATTATTATTTATTTATTTTTTAAATTTAATGGTTGAGATTAACAAAACAATTACATTAAAATTAATTTTTTTTATTAGTATTATTGCTTTATCTTCAGCATTTTTTATTGAACATGTTTTGGGTCATCAACCCTGTAACTTATGTATATTGGAAAGAATTCCATACCTCTTAGCATTAATAATTATTGTATTAAATTATAAATTTATTAATCTTGAAAAATATTTCATTCTTTTTCTTATTTTAATTTTTTTAGCTGCTACTATTTTATCTTTATATCATTTAGGTATTGAGCAAGGTTTTATTGAAGAATCATTGGTTTGTGATTTAAAAAATGGCTCCAATTTACTATCAAAAGAAGACATATTAAGACAGTTGCAAGAAAAGAATGTGAGCTGCAAAGATGTTACATTTAAAATTTTAGGATTATCGCTTACAAGTTACAATATTATAATATCAATATTAATAGTATATTTTGCAACAAAAACTTATTTAAGTTATGACAACAATAAATAAAAAGAAAATAGAAGAATTTATTAGAGTTGATCATGCTGGGGAGCGTGGTGCTGTTAAAATTTATGAAGGACAATTGCTTGCTCTAAACACATTAGTTAAAGATGAAGCTTTAAAAAAAACAATTGAAGAAATGAAGGTCCATGAAAAAGAACATTCTAATTTTTTTGAAGAAGAAATTAAAAAAAGAAATATAAAACCGACAAAATTTTTACCCTTATGGGATTTATTAGGTGTAGGATTAGGTTTTGGTTCAACTTTACTTGGTAAGAAAGCAGCTATGCTTTGCACTGCTTCAGTTGAAGAAGTGATAGATGAGCATTATTTAAACCAAATAAAACAACTTGATAATAGTGAATCAAAACTTAAAAAAAAAATAATTAAATTTAGAGAGGATGAATTAAGTCATAAAGATATTGCCTATGAAAAGGGTGCTACAAAAGAAGGTCCATACTCTATATTAGATAAAATTATTAAAACTGGATCAAAAATTGCAATAAATATTTCTGAGAAAATTTAGGACTCTAACTCTACATCCCAATATAAGTAATCCATCCAACTTTTATGTAAAAAATTTGGCGGAAAATTTTTACCATTTTTGTGTAGATCCTCTGTTGATGGTCGATAAGGGTGCTGATGCAACTTCATACCTGAATATTTTAATAGTTTTCCACCCTTTTTCACATTGCATGCAGAACAAGCTGTTACAACATTATCCCAATTAGTTTCGCCTCCTTTTGATCTAGGTAATAAATGATCAAAAGTTAACTCTTCATTACTTCCACAATATTGACAGGAAAATTTATCTCTTAAAAACACATTAAATCTAGTAAAACTTGGCTTGCTTTGAGGAACAATGTAATCCTTTAATGCGATGACACTTGGTAATTTCATATTAAATGATGGACTTCTTATAGTTCTATCGTAATTACTAACGATGATAACTCGATCAAGGAAAACTGATTTAACAGTATCCTGCCATGACCATAAAGACAAAGGGTAGTAACTCAAAGGTCTATAGTCTGCATTGAGCACTAGCGCAGGACACTTTTCTAATGAAACATCTTGTTCAATAAAATTGTTCATTAACTAATTTTAACTTAGTTAAACAATTTTATCAATAATAAGAGATGTTAAATTTTTTTTAAAATAAAATTTAAAGCTGTACTTGATGCTTCAATAGGAATATGATGATCACAATTTTTTATTAATAATGTATCAACTTTAACGTTGTTTCTGATTAAAAAATCTTTTGCTTCTAGTAAATGTGTTGATGGGACAATTTGATCAGCTTCTCCATGTATAAGTAATGTTTCAGTATTATTTTTGATTCTGTTTTTTAAATCTTTTTGATTTATTATCTTTCCAGAAAAACCAACTATACATGAAAATTTTTCTTCAACTGTAAGACCAACATTTAAAGACATCATGCATCCCTGGCTGAATCCTGATAGACAGATTTGATTATTTGATAATTTAAACTCTTGTTTTATTTCATTAATAAATTTTTTTAAAACTTCTTCAGCCTTAATTGATTGCTCTAATATGTAATCAGAATCCTCTTTTGTTAAATCAAACCACTGAT
>CACJHS010000043.1 GCA_902593235.1 uncultured Pelagibacteraceae bacterium | reverse complement strand
TTTTATAAAAATAAAAAGTTAAAAATTATTTTTATAAAATTTAACTTCTAATTAAAGAATTGACATAACTTATAGAAAAAAATAAAAATATGGTAACAACGAATCAATATGATTCGTTTAACTAAAAAAGGGAGCTAAAGATGCCTAAGAAAAGAAAAAAAGCGGCAAAGAAAACTAAGAAAAAAGCTAAGAAAAAAGCTAAGAAAAAAGCAAAAAAAAGAAGAAGAAAATAGTAACTTAGTATTCTTTACAAAAAACGCTTCTCATTACAGTTTGTGTGAGAGGCGTTTTTTTTTACTCGTCAATCGGTTCGTCGTTATCAGAAATTGGCTCGTCTACAGGTAGTTCACTAGTTGGAGTTTTGGCAGGTGCAACTGGTTGAGGCTGCCCAACTAAATTTCTTTTTAGTGCTTTATCCAATTTTTTTTGAGTATCTTCTAATGATGCATTTAAAACAATCTGAAATTCAGACATAATTCTTTCATAAGCTTTTTCAAATAATTGTCTTTCACTATAAGACTGGTCAACCATAAGATCATCACCCTTGTTTAAATCTCTGACAACCTCAGCTAATTCATATATTTTTCCAGAAGATATTTTCGCTTCATATTCTTGTGCTCTTCTACTCCACATTGATCTTTTAATTTTTGGTTTACTTTTTAATATTGAAATACACTTGTTAACTTGGTTGATAGTTGCTAACGGCCTCAAGTGAGACTGCTTGTTTACTGGGACCATTCCATTAGCTTTATCTTTTTCAAATTTAATGACATATGTTTCAACATCAATTCCACCAATATTAATTTTTTTGAACTCAGTAATTTGGCCTACACCGTGTTTTGGATAAACAACGTGATCTTTAATTTTGTATTCTCTCTTTTCAGTTTCTTGTTTTCTAACTTTTTTTATTTCAGGTTTAACTTCATTAGTTTTTGAAATTCTTAAATTATCTACTTTTGTTTCAACTGCTGTTTCTGCAACTTTAACATTTTTTTTTGTTTTAGTTAATTTAGATGAAACTTTTTTAGCAACTTTTTTGGTTTTTTTTGAAATTATTTTTTTAGCTTTTTTAGCTTTTACAACCTTCTTTTTAGAAACTTTTTTTTTCACTTTTTTGTCTGTTTTGCCTTTAAAGATTTTCTTTAAAATATTTTTCGTACTTATTTTGCTCATTTTTAAATTTCTCGTGATCCGCTGGTGGATCTTTTTTTTCACTTATGTTAGGCCAGATTTCAGAATATTTTTTATTGATCTCTAACCATTTTTCACTTCCAGGTTCGGTGTCTGCTTTTATGGCATCGACAGGACATTCTGGCTCGCAAACGCCACAATCTATACACTCATCGGGTTTAATTACAAGCATATTTTTACCTTCGTAAAAGCAATCAACTGGGCAGACATCAACACAGTCTGTTAGCTTGCACTTAATACAATTGTCGTTAACGATATATGTCATTCTAAATTTTGTTTAATTTTTTCTTTAATATCGCCCATTGTTTTATTGTCAATGTAAAGTAAACCCGCAAGTCGTCTCATTAAATTAGTTTCATATATATCAGCATCTTTGTTTGAATAAATTATAGACCATAAAGCCTCAATAATTTTAATTTTATCTTGCTCGGGCAACCCCTTTACTTCTCGAGTAAAATCTAAAATTTGATTTGAGTTTTCTTCAATTATTTTTGCTTCTTCAATTGTTTTAGAGACATTTTCATTTTCTATACCTAGCTCATTAAGTACTTTTTTAATAATTTCTTCTTCTTTATCTGTATAGTTTTCATCTATTTTTGCAGCATGAATTAATAAAGCACAAACTTTTGTGAGAAAATTATTATTTTTTTCTTCTTTTTTAAAAAACATTTTAATTTAAATTTAAATTCTTTAATATTTTAAATGGATTTTCGTTTGAGATCTTCTTTGTAGTAATTTTTTTAAATTTCTTAGTAGGACTATATTTAAAAAATGTTTCATTTTCTTTTTCAAATATTTTATAATTCATTTTCTTAAGTAATTTTTTGAAATTATCTTTACTACATCCTAAAAGATTTAACATTTCTGGAACTAATTTTATTTCAGAATTTTCCTTTGAACTAGAATTTATTATTAATACAAATAATCTTTCCAAAATATCAATTCTCACAAAAAAATTATCAAATCTTTCAAATCCACACAAAAGCATAAAGTTTTTATTTTTTATTTCTTTGTCATCTAAAAAATTCAAACCAAAGGTAGGTGGCTGTAAATTATGAAATTTTTGATAAAAATTTTTCCACAATAATGTTCGCAAAGATACTGCTTCTGGTTTAATTAATTGATAAAGGAAAACATGATATCTCCCAAACTTTACTCCTAAGTCTCTAAGAATTTTTCTTTCATTTTGTTCTAAGTTTTTTAGGTATTCAGAAACTTGATCTCGCTTTAATACTCCATTATTTTCATAGAGCTGGTATGCCAGTGCTTTAATTGATGAATTGTTTTCTTTTATATTTTTTAAATCAATTAAACTTTTAAGAATGTTATTTATTTTGGAATGTATCCATTTATGAATATAGTCATTTAATTTTTGTTTAGTGTCTTTTTCAATAACATCGTCAACAATTAAATCAAAATTAGGATTTAAATAATCATTACCTGTTGTCAATTTGGCAATTGGGAAATCATTCCAGTAAATTTTAAAATCTTCATTCAAACTAATTAATCCTGTATCAATTATTGATTGAACACGTTTTTCTAATTCTGGACCAATAGTTTGCCTGGCAGCTTTTTTTAAAGATTTAATATCAGTTTCCAAAGCACCTTTTTTTAGATCTAGTTCTAATTTTAGTCCTTTTATCTTTCCGATGAATTGATCATCAATTTTAACATCATTGTTTTGTAAAATTTCAGTTTTAAATTCCATATCTTGTTTTAAACCTCTAGCGAGCACGCTTGCTCTTTTGTCAATAAAAGTTTTAGTAAGTTCTTCATGTAATCTGTCTGAAAGTCTATCTTCTAAGTGTTTAGTTTTTTCAATCCAATAACTTTGATTTTCTACCCAATTATTTTTATTCGAAACATATGACCAAGTTCTGACATTTGCAATTCTATTTGATAAAGAATCTACATTTCCATCCAATTTATCTAGTTTCATGAGCTGTAATCTCATATAATCTTCAGAAATTAGTCCTTTTTTGCTAGTTAAAAATTTAAATACATTTCCAATAACCTCAAAATGATTTCCATAAGTTTTTTTAACAAAATCAGGTATTTGGCAACATTCCCACAAGAGCATTAAAGTTTTCTTATCAAATTCTTTATTTAAAATTTTTTGATCTTTTAAAAAATATTTAAGTGCTTTTTCATCCTCACATTCATGAATTTTTCTTAGCCATTCCACCTGAGGTTTTTCCTCTAAACTTTTAATTAAACTAATTGGGTTATTGAAATTAAGATTTGAATTTCTCCAAAATAAAGTTCTTATTTCTTCAAATTTATGATTTTCTAATAATTCTACCTCTTCTGGAGATATTTCTTTACAATCACCAGTAATACCAAAACTTCCATCGTTAAGGTATCGACCAGCTCTACCAGCTATTTGACCTATTTCAGATAAATTTAATCTTCTTAATTTTTTTCCATCAAATTTCTTAACATTTGAAAAATAAACAAAATCTAAATCCATGTTTATTCCCATCCCAATCGCATCTGTTGCAACTAGGAAATCAACATCCCCAGATTGATATAATTCAACTTGAGCATTTCTTGTTTTTGGACTTAGTGATCCCATTACAATAGCGGCACCACCCTTTTGTCTTCTTATTAACTCAGCAATGGCGTAAACCTCCTCTGCTGAAAACGCAATGATTGCTGTTTTTCTGTCAATTCTTGATACTTTTTTATGACCAGCGTAGGTAAGTTTAGATAGTCTTTCTCTATTTATAAATTCAATATCTCCATCTAATTTTGAAATAATATTTTTAATGGTACTTGAGCCCATTAGCATTGTAAGTTTTTCCCCCCTCATATTTAAAAGTCTATCAGTAAAAATATGACCTCTTTCATGATCAGAGCACATTTGAATCTCGTCAACGCCAACAAACTCAAGATGTTTGTCAATTGGCATAGACTCCACTGTACATAAAAAATATTTTGCATTAGATGGTATTATTTTTTCTTCTCCAGTTATAAGTGCAACTTTATCTAAACTTATTTTCTTGATTACTTTGTCATATACTTCTCTTGCAAGTAATCTAAGTGGAAATCCAATCATTCCACTCTCAAAAGAAAGCATGGTTTCGATAGCAAGATAGGTTTTGCCTGTATTTGTAGGACCTAGAACAGCTGTAATTTTATTTTTAGTCATTTCTATCTTTTGTGCTTCTTTTTTTTTACCTACCAGATATTGTTACTGCTAAAGAACAAAAATAGACTAAAACATGACCGAATCGGAGGGTAAAAAGTTCTCATTTTCTTTTAAATGTTAGTGAGATTATC
>CACJHS010000042.1 GCA_902593235.1 uncultured Pelagibacteraceae bacterium | reverse complement strand
TTGCTTTGGCTGATCCATTTATAATTTTTTCTGCAAAAAAGGTATCGTATGCTATCGCTATACCCACTATCAGAAGTAAAATTGCTAATAAAGCTCTTAAACCAGAACTATCAATTCTTTCTCCTAATTTTTGTCCAACCTGAACACCTACGATAGATCCTACAACTAACATAAGTACTAGTAATAAATCTATAGATCCATAATTAAATGAATGAAGAAAAGTAACAACCACACTTACAAAAATTGTTACAAATAAAGATGTACCAGGGACTAATTTAGTAGGCATTTTAATTATATAAATCATTGCTGGGACTAAAATAAACGCACCACCAATTCCCATAATAGCTGCAATAAAACCAACTAATAGACCAATTAAAATTGGAGTAAAAATACTCTCATATAATTTTGACTTTGGAAATCTCATTCTTAATGGAAGACCATGTATCCAATAATGAACATGTAATTTTTTTTTAACTACAATGTTTCTTTTTGCTTTATCTATTTCACCCAGACTTTCAACCAACATCAAAGTTCCGATTATTGCTAATATGTACATGTAAGCTAAAGATATAACTGTATCAATTTTTCCAATGCCTTTAAAATAAGTAAAAGTATAAATTCCTAAAGAAGTTCCAATTACACCTCCAATCACAATCATTGAACCCATTTTATAATCTAAAGTATTTTTTAAATAATGCGTGGTAGATCCCGAAACTGATGTAGCTAAAATATTATTTGCCTCATTAGCAACTGCGTATGCAGGAGGTATTCCTAAAAAAATTAAAAAAGGTGTCATCAAAAACCCGCCACCAACACCAAATAAACCTGAAAGTACTCCAACAATTGCACTTAATAAAAGTATTTCGATAGGGTTAACAAAAACTTGAGCTATCGGTAAAAATACTTCCATAAAAAATTTAAAAGTTGTTAAAAAACAACTTAGTTAAATGTAATAAAAGTTCCAACTAAAATCACTCCCCAGTAAGCTGTTAAGCTTGCTATAATTCCTGCTTTAATAAATATGCTTTTAAAATTTGAGAGTTTATTAATAATTTTTACGTTAGAAAGTAACATTAAATTCGTCAATACACCCACAACGAAATTTGTCAAACAATTATTTCAAGCTAAGTAATTTTTTTTCTTAATAGATCGTGGCTCCGAAAACCTTAACTGCATCGTCTTCTACACCTAAGACCAATCTTCCAAGAAACTCTCCTGGGATCTCTTTATTAGTTTGTTTGATCAGAACAGTTATGTGATCACCTCTTCTAAGGCAACCGAAAGGTTCAAAAGTCTCTTTAAGATTAGTAATTAGCTTATTATTAGCCCACTGTTTTCCAAGCTCTACTTCGTTAGCGCCAAAAAGCATTTGAGTAGAGAAATCTCTAGTAAACCCTCCATAATCTTTGAGATTAGATGATTTAACTAAATTATCCCAAATAGGTTTGGCTAATTCATATATTTCATCATCTGATTTAGATAAAATATCCATTTGATTTAATTAAATTATTTACTAAGAAGCTTTTTTCTTCTCGTTCTCATCCACTATATGGTAGACAGGAACTTTCTCCATACTAAACTTACCAGTTTTAGGGTCACGTCTAGAAACTGTTAAACAATGCCAATTTTCATCATCAAGTTTCATATGATCACCTCTATAATAGTATCCTGGCCATCTAGTTTCTTCTCTAAATAAAGTATGTTCTGTTACACATTGAGAAGTCAAAGCTCTATGTTTTAACTCCCAAGCTCTCATAAGCTGGTGATAATCTTCAGCGCCAACATGCTCCAGGTCCTCTTGTAGCCAATCTAGCAACTCAAGTCCTCTCTTAAGCATATTACCATTAGTCATGTAATTTGAGGTAATTCCACCCACATATTCATCCATGATTTTCTGCAACCTTTGAAGACCTTGGATTGGAGATATATAGCTAGGAGAAACTGTTCCACCAGTAATCTCATTTCTAGCAACTGTGTAGTTTTCTAGTGGTTTATAAACTGCAGTTTTAAAGTCTTCACACTGTTTATCTGAAACTTTAACACCTTCTGCTTTTTTGTCTTCAATGTATTTAACAGCAGCTTTTGCAGCTAATCTACCTTCTGTAAAAGATCCAGATGAAAACTTATGGGCACTTCCACCTACTGTATCTCCTGCACCAAATAAACCATCAATAGTTAGCATTCTATTATAACCCCAGAAATATTCTGGTGGTGATAAATCTTCCGGGCCGCTCACCCATGCGCCGGAACAAGTAGCATGTGAACCCATTACATAAGGTTCAGATGTAGTTAATTCTGGATTTGTGTATTTTGGATCAATATTTTGAGATGCCCAAACAACAGCTTGCCCAACAGTCATTCCTAAGAAATTTTCCCAGCCTACTGTTTCTAAATGTGGATCTTGGAAAGCCTCAGTAGTTACCATATGGATTGGTCCACCGCCTGCGGCTACTTCTTGAATAAACGCATGGTTTCTCAAACAAGTTGGTGTTGGATGATGATCAATGTATTCTCCAACTAATTCTTTAGTTTGGTCATACCATTTTTTCTCATAGTTTTCGCCATTTGCATTTTGTGTGTATGTTTTTAAATGAAGGAAATATGCTCCAACTGGTCCATATCCATCTTTAAATCTACATAATACAATTCTGTTTTCCATTTGAGTCATCTTCGCGCCTGCTGCAATAGGTAATGCATATGCAGATCCGTTACTCCATGGAGCATACCAAGTTCTACCCATTCCTTCTCCAACTGCTCTTGGTTTAAAGATATGTGAAGCTCCTCCAGCAGCAACAATTACTGCTTTTGCTCTAAAAACATGGAAATCACCAGTTCTCATATTAAAGCCAACTGCTCCACCAATTCTGTTATCTTGAGACTCATCCATTAAAAGATGAGTAATCATTATTCTGTTATAAATTTTATCTGCAGATTTTTTTGCTGCTTCAGCAACAATCGGTTTATAACTTTCACCATGGATCATAATCTGCCATTTACCTTCTCTTAAGTATCTTCCAGTTTCTTCATTCTTCATCATGGGCAGACCCCATTCATCAAACATATGAACTGTAGAGTCTACATGACGAGCCATGTCATAACCTAAATCCTCTCTTACCATTCCCATTAAATCATTTCTTGCATATCTAACGTGATCTTCTGGTTGGTTTTCACCCCATTGCATTCCCATGTAGCAGTTAATTGCATAAAGTCCTTGAGCAACAGCTCCACTTCTATCAATGTTAGCTTTTTCAACACAAACAATTTTCATGTCTCTACCCCAGTGTCTTGCTTCGAAAGTTGCACCAGTGCCGGCCATTCCTCCACCAACAACTAATATATCACAGTCTTCGTAATGTGTTTTATGACTAGCCATTAATAGTAAACTCCTTTTTTGAACGACTCCTTAGGTACAGTTGGAAGCTCTCCATCTATATTTAACCCTTCTGGTTCAGTGTATAATCTTTGTGAATTTATCTCACCTTGATTAGGTTTGTCCCCATCAGCTAATTTAGGAATAAATTTTCCCCATGGTTTCGTTGTGATTGGAGATACAAAGTTTTTTTCAGTTCCATTTCTAAATTTAATTTTCCAAGAAATAGTTCCTTTTTCTTCTTCTCTTCTTACTCTAACACTATGTCCCATTGGAGCAAAATCTGCATATCCTCTAACATCAATAGCGTGGTTAGGACAAGCTTTGACACAAGAATAACATTCCCAACAAAAGTTAGGTTCAATATTTTTTGCACGTCTAATATTTTCATCAATGTGCATTATATCTGATGGGCAAATATCTACGCAATGACCACAGCCATCACATCTTGTCATATAAACAAATGTTGACATATTATTCTCTCTCCTTTTTTAATTTTATCATAATTAATAATGTTTAGGTTGTTCTCTTTTAATACCTAAACCAAATTGTTCAGGTGCATCTGCAGGTGGAGGTAAATTATCTCTAGAACCATCTGCTTCTGCTAAATTTTTTTGTATTGCTGCACCAGGTTTGTAAAACATATGTGCAAACTTAGACCAATAAACTCCTCCAAATAAAACTAGGTTTGAAACTATAAATAATACTAAAAATAAATTTGCATCCCATCTTCCCTCTAAATTTAAACTTTGAAGATATGACCAAATAAATCCAGTTAAGGAAGTTGCAATCAGAGCTAATACAAATAAATCTGCTTTAATAATTCTGTACCAAGGTTGAGCTTCAGAATAAACATCAACCCTTAAGAAGAACCAAAACCACGAACCACCTAAGATAGTCATTAAAGCACCTACATGCCAGATCATTGGCCAAATAGTTGGCGTTTCCGCATTTGCTGATGAATAACAAAATATCATCACAACAGACCCAATCCAAAACAATATAGTTCCATACATTCCTAGAAGGTGTGCTACTCTTCTTTTACCAGCACCTAGTTCTGATGTTGTACCAATGTCGTATGCAATTGTTTTTGAAACAACAGCTATTCTTTCACCAGTTGTTAATTCTTTAGTTGCATTTTTTTTTGCTTTTTTAGCATTTTCAAAAAAATACTTAACATTCTTTTTATGAATTATGTCTAAAAGAGTACCTGCAACAATCAATAAAATCATTAACACCACAAA
>CACJHS010000041.1 GCA_902593235.1 uncultured Pelagibacteraceae bacterium | reverse complement strand
TATGCTGAAAGTAGTGAAACGATTAGAGGAGCTGTAAAGAAAACAACATAAATATCTACCAAGTCAAATTTCTGCAAAGAATAAAACATAAACGAGGTGGCAGTGACCATTAATATTGATCTAATTATTTGGACTTTAAAATTTTTTTTCAAATTAACTTTTGGCTTAAAAATTAAAAAAAATATAATTAAAGATACCAAGTGAAAAAAAAATCTCCCCCAAATTGCTTGAGTAACTGGCATTACTGTTCCAAGATATTTTGCTGTAGAGTCCATACAAACAAACATAAAAAATCCACCAGCGGCTAATAAAATTACGTTAATTAAGGATGTTTGTTGAGGCACAGGAAAAATAAATTACATTACAACGCCAACTTGCCAAGGATTAAACTCCTCGTCACCGTAGCCGTTGATTTCACTTTTTGATTTATTCCCTGAGGCAGTATTTACAACTAATTCAAATATTTTTTGACCAACTTCTTCAACTTTTTCTTTTCCTTCAGCAATTGTACCACAATTAATATCCATATCTTCTGACATTCTTTCAAACATCGCTGAGTTTGTTGAAAGTTTTAAACTTGGAACTGGTTTACAGCCAAAGCAAGATCCACGTCCTGTTGTAAAACAAATAACATTAGCACCTGATGCAACTTGACCAGTCACAGATACAGGATCATAACCAGGAGAATCCATAAAATTGAAACCTTTATTTTTTAAAGGTTCAGCATAATGCAATACATCTTGAAGGATTGAGTTTCCTCCTTTTGCAACAGCGCCTAAGGATTTTTCTAATATGGTTGTTAGACCACCCTTTTTATTTCCTGGCGCAGGATTGTTGTCCATCGAACTGTTATTGATTGAAGTATAATGTTTCCACCATTCAATTCTTTTAATAAGTTTATCAGCAGTTTCTTGTGAGCTTGCTCTATTAATTAATAAATGTTCGGCTCCATAAATCTCTGGAGTTTCGGATAAAATTGAACTTCCACCTTTTTTAACTAAGAGATCTGCTGCAACTCCTAGTGCAGGATTTGCAGTTATTCCTGAATATCCATCTGAACCACCACACTGAAGAGCTAAAGTTAAATGACTTACTGGTTGTGAAGTTCTTTGAACATTATTAGCTTCTGAAAGCAAATTTTTAATTTGAGACAATACCTTCTCTACTATTTTTTTAGTTCCACCTTCATCTTGGATTGTTAGAAAATGAATTCGGTTATGTTTCTTTAAAGACTCATCAAACAAACTGACTTGAGCACATTCGCATCCTAAACCTATAACAAAAACATGAGAAAAATTGGGATGATTTTTAAATCCATCTATAGTTCTTTGAAAAATTTGCATTCCTTCACTTTCAGTATTCATTCCACATCCTGTTGAGTGAGTAATTGGAACTATGCCATCAATATTTGGATAATCTTTTAAAATGTCAGAATATTTAATCCTCTCAACTATCATTTTAGTGACAGTAGCTGAGCAATTTACAGTACTTACAATTCCAATATAATTTCTGGTAGCAACTTGTCCATTATCTCTTAAAATTCCATTAAAGAAGGTGTCTGCTTTTTCATCAATAACATGTTTTTTATCTGTAACTTTAAAATCTCTTTTAAATTCTCTAAATTCTAAATTATGAGAATGAACATGTTGTCCTGGTTCAATATCATCTAAAGCAAATCCAATAATTTGATCATATTTTATGATTGGATCACCTTTTTTAATAGTTTTTAAACAAACTTTGTGTCCAAAAGGGATTGGATCAATAGTGCTGATCTCATGACCTTCAATTTTAGTTTTTTCAGGAATAATAAATTGGCTAACACCCACATTGTCATTCTTGTTTAAAACTATTAGATTATTCATAAATTTATTATATAACCAATAACTTAAACAAACCATTATTTAAATTATGCCTAAAAAAAGAAAAAAGAGTTTCCGAAGTCAACAGTGGTTCAATAATCCAAAAAACCCTGACATGACGGCCTTATATCTAGAAAGGTATTTAAATTATGGTCTTACAAGAAAAGAATTACAATCTGGCAATCCAATTATAGGAATAGCGCAATCTGGCAGTGATCTATCTCCATGCAATAGACATTTTATGTCTTTGAGTAAAAGAATAAAAGATGGAATTAGAAGAGCAGGTGGCATACCAATGGAATTTCCCACTCACCCAATTCAAGAAACTGGAAAAAGACCGACAGCAATGTTGGATAGAAATCTTTCTTATTTGTCACTAGTTGAAGTTTTGTATGGATACCCAATTGATGGAGTTATCTTAACAACAGGATGTGATAAAACTACTCCGGCAGCTTTAATGGCGGCTGCTACAGTAAACATTCCTGCAATAGTTTTATCAGGCGGTCCAATGTTAGATGGAGTTTATAAAGGAAAATTAGCTGGTTCAGGAATGGTAGTTTGGGAAGCGAGAAAAATGTTAGCCAAAGGAGAAATTAAATACGAAGAATTTATGGATATGGTTGCATCTTCTGCACCGAGTGCTGGACATTGTAATACAATGGGAACAGCTTCCTCAATGAACTCTGTTGCTGAAGCATTAGGTATGTCTTTACCAGGGGGTGCTGTTATTCCAGCTCCTTATAGGGAAAGAGAACAAATTTCTTACGAAACAGGAAAGAGAATCGTTGGAATGGTTCATGAAGATTTAACCCCATCAAAAATTATGACACGTAAAGCTTTTGAAAATGCAGTAGTTGTTGCAAGTGCTATTGGTGGATCTAGTAATTGTACAGCTCATCTAAGTGCTATTGCAAAACATATGGGAATTAAATTTGATCTTTCTGATTGGCAAAAACTTGGGCACAACATTCCTTTATTGGTAAATTGCCAACCTGCAGGAGAATACTTAATGGAAAGTTTTCACAGAGCTGGAGCAATACCTGCTGTAATGAAGGAGTTAATTAAAAACAAAAAAATTCACACAAACATAAAGACAGTTACAGGAAAAACTGTAGGAGAAAATTTAAGAAAGAAAGTTGATGTAGATAACAAAGTAATTAAAACATTTAATAATGCATTGACTGAAAAAGCTGGTTTTTTAGTTATGAAAAGCAACTTTTTCTCATCTGCTATCATGAAAACATCTGTAATTAGTAAAGAATTTAGAGATCAATATTTATCAAACCCTAAACACCCAAATGTTTTTGAATGTAAAGCTATAGTTTTTGAAGGTCCTGAGGATTATCATAAAAGACTTAATGATAAGAAGTTAAAGATAGATGAAAACTCTCTATTAATTATTAGAGGTTGCGGACCTGTTGGTTATCCTGGATCAGCTGAAGTAGTTAATATGCAACCACCAGACAGATTATTAAAAAAAGGAATAAGACATCTTCCAACTCTTGGAGACGGAAGACAAAGTGGAACATCAGAAAGTCCATCAATACTTCATGTTTCACCAGAGTCAGCAGTAGGTGGAGATCTAGGAATTGTTAAAACTTATGACAAAATAAAAATAGACCTGAATAAAAGAAGAGTTGATTTATTGATTTCTCAAGCTGAATTTAAAAAACGAAGAAAAAATAAAAAAGTATTTAAACCAAATAATCAAACTCCTTGGCAGGAAATATTTAGAAATACTGTTGGTCAATTGGATGATGGTGCATGCATTAATTCTCGAGGTAAATATTTAGACGTATCACATACCAAAGGTTTACCAAGAGATTCTCACTAATATGAAGCCAAAAATATTAGTTTCTAGAAAAATATCTGATTTAGCAGAGGAAAAACTTCAAAAAGAATTTGAAGTAACTCTTAATCCAAAAGACGAACCTATTCCAGAAAGCGAATTAATTAAAATTGTTAATGATTATGATGGAATGATATCAACAGGTTTTGATAAAATTGGTGAAAATTTTTTTAAAAATTTAAATGGCAAATTAAAAATTATAGCTCAGGTTGGTGTTGGCTATGATAATATTTCAATTAAATCTGCTGAAGAAAAAAAAATTAAAGTAACAAATACTCCAGATGTATTAAATGAGGCGGTAGCTGAAACTACAATACTTTTGATTTTGGCTGCATCTAGAAGAATTGGTGAAGCTTACAATTTAGTTAGAGCTGATGATTGGAAAAATCAAAAACCAGATTTAACTAAATTCATGATTGGAAATTCTGTTACAGGTAAAACCTTAGGTATTATTGGTATGGGGCGTATCGGAAGAATGGCCGCAAAATGTGCTAAAGCTTTTGGTATGAAGATAATTTATTACAATAGAAATAAACTATCTGATGATTTAGAGGATGGAGCTAAATATTTTTCTGATATTAAAACTATGCTACCTGAGTGTGACTTTATTAGTATACACACACCAGCAACAGCTGAAACTAAACATATTCTTAATTCTTCAACAATAAGCTTGTTACCAAAACATGCTGTTGTAATAAATACCTCAAGAGGATCAACGATTGATGATGACGCTTTGATAAATGCGCTCGAAAATAAAAAAATTTATGCAGCAGGTCTAGATGTTTTTAATAATGAGCCAAATTTAGATAAAAGATATTTAAAATTAGATAATTGTTTTGTTTTACCTCACATAGGAAGTGCAACACATGAAACAAGATTAGCTATGAGCATGATGGCTGTCGACAATATATTCTGTTTTTTTAACAAAAAACCTCTTATTTCAGAAGTAGTTTAGAACAACTATAAGTTGTTTAGTTAATATATATAATTTCTATATATAAATGTTAAACGAAATTATTGATCTCAAAAATCTTTTATGATTAACTTTCGAAAAAACATAAACGAGAGGAAGATAATGTTTAAACTTATATCTAAAACTATAGCAGCTGTAGCTATTGTTTCAGTTGCTTTATTTGGCTCTGCA
>CACJHS010000040.1 GCA_902593235.1 uncultured Pelagibacteraceae bacterium | reverse complement strand
TATTTGATAGTAGTGAATTACAAGTAACAAAGTGGGGAACTATTAAAACAGATTTTGATACTATGGAAACAAATATAAAAGGGGTGTTTGCAGCTGGTGATATAGTTAGAGGAGCCTCATTAGTTGTTTGGGCGATAAAAGATGGAAGAGATGCAGCAGCTTCAATTAAAACTTATCTAGAGAGTAAATCTAAAGTGGAAAAAAGAGTGGCTTAATGAAAAATTATAAAAAGAACCTTCACCTTTTAAAAGAAAATAATGTTTATTCAGAAGATATGGAGCATGATGCTTGTGGTGTTGGTATAATTGCATCAACTGAAGGCAAAAAATCTCGTAAAGTTGTAGAGTATGGTATTGAAGCGTTAAAAGCAGTTTGGCATAGAGGCGCTGTAGATGCCGATGGGAAAACTGGTGACGGAGCTGGAATTCATGTTGAAATACCAAAAGATTTCTTCATTGAAAAGATAGAAGTGACAGGACACACACATGACAATTCTGAAATATGTGTGGGCATGATATTTCTGCCTCGGAATGATTATGCAGCCCAAGAAAGTTGCAAAACTATTGTAGAAAGTGAATTAACAAAAAATGATTTTAGTATTTACGGTTGGAGACAAGTTCCAGTTAATCCAAAAGTTTTAGGAGAAAAGGCATTCCAAACAATGCCTGAAATTATTCAAGTATTGTTTAAACCTTATAATCCAGAATTAACAAATAAATATTTAGAGAGAAAAATTTATGAAACTAGAAGAAAGATAGAAAATGAAGCTTTTAAAAAATCTTTAAACAATTTTTATATTTGTTCATTGAGTTCTAAATCTATCATTTACAAGGGGATGTTTTTAGCTGAAGCTATCTCAGATTTCTACCTTGACTTAAAAGATGAGAGATTTGTTTCAAGGTTTGCTATTTTTCATCAAAGATTTTCAACAAATACAGCGCCTAGCTGGAATTTAGCTCAACCCTTTAGAGCTATAGCGCATAATGGAGAAATTAATACTTATAGAGGAAATAAAAATTGGATGAAAGTTCATGAACAAGAGATGAACAGTCCCCTTTTTGATGATGTTGAGAACTTAAAACCTGTTATACAACAGGGAGCATCAGACTCTGCTGCATTAGACAATGTTTTTGAATTATTAAATATATCTGGTCAGCCTGCGCCTTTGGCTAAGCTTATGTTAGTTCCAGACGCATGGTCTAAAAAAAATAAAACTCTACCAAAAGATCACCAACAATTATTTAATTTTTTGAACAGTACAATGGAGCCATGGGATGGACCAGCTGCTATTGCTGGAACTGATAATGAGTGGGTTATAGCTGCAAATGATAGAAATGGATTAAGACCTTTAAGATACGCAATTACAAAAGATAAATTATTATTTGCAGGTTCTGAAACAGGAATGATTGAATTAAATGAAAAAAGAATTTTGTCAAAGGGAAGATTGGGTCCTGGGGAAATAATTGGAGTTAGAATAGAAAAAGGTAAAGTATTTACTAATAAGCAAATAAAAGATTATTTAGCCAAAGAATATAAACACTTTAATTCACAAATTATCGACCTAGATGATAAGTTAACTATTTCAGATGAAAAAAATTCTTTTTCGGGAGATGATTTAAGAAGAAGGCAATATACTTTTGGAATAAGTCTAGAAGATCTTGAGCTCATACTGCATCCTATGGCAGAAGATGCTAAAGAAGCAACTGGATCTATGGGGGACGATACACCATTGGCTGTTTTGTCAGATAGGTATAGACCGTTGTACCATTTTTTTAGACAAAATTTTAGCCAAGTCACAAACCCACCAATAGACTCTTTAAGAGAAAACAAGGTTATGAGTTTGAAAACAAGATTTGGAAATCTTGGAAATATTTTAAATTTTGATAATTTAACAAAGCAAAATATTTATGTTTTAAATAGTCCAATATTATCAAATTCTCAGTTTGAAAAATTTATAAATTTTTTTGGTAACAATTCATCTATAATTAATTGTACTTTTTCTGAGGAAGAAACTTTATTTGATTCAATTAAAAAAATTCAAAAAGAAGCTGAAATTGCAGTAAGACAGGGAGTTACTCAATTGATTTTAAGTGACAAAGAGCTTTCTAGTTTTAAACTTCCAATACCAATGCTTTTAGCAGTTGGATCAATTAATTCATTCCTTATTGAAAAAAAACTAAGAGGATATGTATCAATAAATGTTCAATCTGGAGAGGCTTTAGATACACACTCTTTTGCAACCTTAATAGGAGTTGGAGCAACTACAGTAAATCCATACTTAGCATTTGATAGTTTATTTCAGCGTCATGAAAAGAAATTATTTGGTCAATTTAGCTTTGATGAATGTGTAGAGAGATACATAAAATCAGTAAACGCAGGCTTATTAAAGATCATGTCTAAGATGGGTATTTCAGTTCTAAGTTCTTATAGAGGTGGATGTAACTTTGAAACCGTAGGTTTAAGTAGAACAATTGTTGCAGATTATTTTCCAGGAGTTGTCTCTAAAATTTCAGGTATTGGACTTACGGGTATAGAGAAAAAAATTAGAGAAATTCATAAAGAGGCATTTGAAAGTTCTGAAACCATATTGCCGATAGGCGGTATATATAGATATCGTAAAAATGGTGAAACTCATCAATATCAAGGAAAATTAATTCATTTACTTCAAAGTGCAGTAGGATCTAATTCTTATGATGCCTATAAAAGATATGCGGATGGAATATACAGCTTACCACCTATTAATCTTAGAGACTTAATTGATTTCAGAGAAAAAAAATTAAGTGGGCCAATAGATATTTCTGAGGTTGAGCCAATAGAAAATATTTTAAAAAGATTTGGAAGTGGGAGCATGTCTCATGGAGCTTTATCAAAAGAGGCGCATGAAACTTTGGCAACTGGTATGAACAGGATTAAAGGTGCTTCATGTAGTGGAGAGGGCGGTGAAGATGCAAGTAGATTTAAAGTTTTAGATAATGGTGACAGCGCAAACTCAAGAGTAAAACAAATAGCTTCTGCAAGATTCGGAGTTACAGTTAATTATCTTAATAATTGTAATGAGATAGAAATTAAAATTGCACAAGGCGCTAAGCCTGGTGAGGGAGGTCAGCTACCAGGATTTAAAGTTACAGAGGAGATTGCTAAACTTAGACATTCAACTCCTGGAGTTACTTTAATATCACCACCACCACATCATGATATTTATTCAATCGAAGATCTTGCACAACTAATTTATGATTTAAAACAGATAAATCCTAAAGCAAGAATTGGAGTTAAGCTTGTTGCTTCCTCTGGAGTAGGAACAATTGCAGCTGGTGTAGCTAAAGCAAAAGCAGATATAATATTAATTTCTGGACATAATGGCGGAACAGGAGCAACACCACAGACTAGTGTTAAGTATGTTGGAATACCATGGGAAATGGGTTTGACGGAAGCAAACCAGGTATTAACTTTAAATAATCTTAGACATAAAGTTACATTAAGAACAGACGGTGGAATTAAAACCGGAAGAGATGTTGTGATAGCTGCAATGATGGGTGCTGAAGAATATGGTGTTGCTACTACAGCTTTAGTTGCAATGGGTTGTATAATGGTAAGGCAGTGTCATTCAAATACATGTCCTGTAGGCGTTTGCACTCAAGATGAAAAGCTCAGAGAAAAATTCACCGGGACCCCAGAAAAAGTAGTTAATTTGTTTACATTTATAGCCAGTGAGGTAAGAGAAATATTAGCAAATTTAGGTTTTAAATCATTAAATGAAGTGATTGGTAGGACAGACTTGTTAAAACAGGTAAGTAAAGGTTCTCCAAATTTAGACGATTTAGATTTAAATCCTTTATTTGTTCAAGCTGATACTGGAAATAATCCAAGGTATTGTGAGGATCAAGAAATAAATAGTGTACCAGACACACTTGACCAACAAATTTGGCCAGAAATTGAACAAGCTTTGGATAATTCTGAAAAAATTGAGAAAGAATATCAAATAAAAAATACTCATAGAGCAGTAGGTACTAGAATTTCTCATCATTTGTATAAAAAATATGGTTATGAAAAAATTGATGAAAACTTTTTAGTTTTAAATTTTAAAGGTTCAGCAGGTCAATCATTTGGTGCATTTTCTTCTAAAGGTTTAAAACTTGTATTAAAGGGAGATGCAAATGATTATGTTGGTAAAGGTTTGTCAGGAGCTACTATTTCAATAAAATTACCTGAAGAGAGCAATTTAGTTTCAAATGAGAATACGATTTTAGGAAATACTGTTCTTTACGGAGCTACTTCAGGAAAACTTTTTGCTGCTGGCCAAGCTGGTGAAAGATTTTCAGTTAGAAATTCTGGTGCAGTTACAGTAATTGAAGGATGCGATTCTAATGGATGTGAATATATGACTGGTGGAACTGTAGTAATTTTAGGAGATGTTGGTGATAATTTTGCAGCTGGTATGACAGGTGGAATGGCCTTTATATATGATAAATCTCAACAATTTGAAAAGAAAGTAAATCCAGAATCAGTAGTTTGGCAAAATGTAGAGACAGATTATTGGAAAGAATATTTAAAAAATTTAGTCAGTGAGCACCTCAAAGAAACTGAGTCCCAATTATCGAAAAAAATAATTGAAAACTTTCATGATGAAGTAAATAATTTTGTTCAGGTGTGTCCTAAAGAAATGTTAGATAAATTAAAAAATCCAATTACTTTAAAAAAAGATATAAAAAAAGTTAGCTAAATTAATAATTTAAGCTCTTTTAAAATTATATTTAACCATTTTTTATTTGATAAACTGTGATCACCTTTTTTTATAATATTTAATTTTTTATTAGCTTTTGGAAATAATCTTAAAATTTTTCTTGAATATGAGACAGGAACTACCTCATCTTTTTCACCATGTACCATTGTTACTTTAATATTTGAATTTATTT
>CACJHS010000039.1 GCA_902593235.1 uncultured Pelagibacteraceae bacterium | reverse complement strand
AAAGCTTTATGCACCATTGGATGAGCCTGCACTTGATTAGTTTGTTGGTGGGGTAATGGCCTACCAAGACTGTGATCAATAGCTGATTTGAGAGGATGATCAGCCACATTGGGACTGAGACACGGCCCAAACTCCTACGGGAGGCAGCAGTGGGGAATCTTGCACAATGGAGGAAACTCTGATGCAGCGATGCCGCGTGAGTGAAGAAGGCCTTTGGGTTGTAAAGCTCTTTCGTCGGGGAAGAAAATGACTGTACCCGAATAAGAAGGTCCGGCTAACTTCGTGCCAGCAGCCGCGGTAATACGAAGGGACCTAGCGTAGTTCGGAATTACTGGGCTTAAAGAGTTCGTAGGTGGTTGAAAAAGTTGGTGGTGAAATCCCAGAGCTTAACTCTGGAACTGCCATCAAAACTTTTCAGCTAGAGTATGATAGAGGAAAGCAGAATTTCTAGTGTAGAGGTGAAATTCGTAGATATTAGAAAGAATACCAATTGCGAAGGCAGCTTTCTGGATCATTACTGACACTGAGGAACGAAAGCATGGGTAGCGAAGAGGATTAGATACCCTCGTAGTCCATGCCGTAAACGATGTGTGTTAGACGTTGGAAATTTATTTTCAGTGTCGCAGCGAAAGCGATAAACACACCGCCTGGGGAGTACGACCGCAAGGTTAAAACTCAAATGAATTGACGGGGACCCGCACAAGTAGTGGAGCATGTGGTTTAATTCGAAGATACGCGCAGAACCTTACCAACACTTGACATGTTCGTCGCGACTTTGAGAGATCAAAGTTTTCGGTTCGGCCGGACGAAACACAGGTGCTGCATGGCTGTCGTCAGCTCGTGTCGTGAGATGTTGGGTTAAGTCCCGCAACGAGCGCAACCCTCACTTTTAGTTGCCATCATTAAGTTGGGCACTCTGAAAGAACTGCCAGTGATAAGCTGGAGGAAGGTGGGGATGACGTCAAGTCCTCATGGCCCTTACGTGTTGGGCTACACACGTGCTACAATGGTATCTACAACAGGAAGCAAGACTGCGAAGTTAAGCAAATCCTTAAAAGATACCTCAGTTCGGATTGCACTCTGCAACTCGAGTGCATGAAGCTGGAATTACTAGTAATCGTGGATCAGCGTGCCACGGTGAATGCGTTCCCGGGTCTTGTACACACCGCCCGTCACACCATGGGAGTTGGTTCTACCTTAAGGCAAGGTTTTAAACCCTTGACCACGGTATAGTCAGCGACTGGGGTGAAGTCGTAACAAGGTAGCCGTAGGGGAACCTGCGGCTGGATTACCTCCTTTCTAAGGATGAATGAAATTAAAGTTTCATTCTAAATAATTTACAGGATAATGTTGACCGTCCTCATTTCTCTTCTTAAGTTAGTGTTTCTCTTGCATGGGGGCCGGTAGCTCAGTTGGTTAGAGCACACCCTTGATAAGGGTGGGGTCGAAAGTTCGAGTCTTTCTCGGCCCACCAATTTAAGATCATGGGGGATTAGCTCAGCTGGGAGAGCGCCTGATTTGCATTCAGGAGGTCAGCGGTTCGATCCCGCTATCCTCCACCAAAACACTTAGTTATAAAAAATTGTAAATAAAAAATAATAATTAATATCAATATCTATATCCGAACATTAGTAATGTTATTAGCTAATGTTCAAATAAAAATTTGATTCAACACAGAATTTTTTTCTGTGCATAAATCAAGCGTTTAAGGGCGTGTAGTGGATGCCTTGGCACTGAAAGCCGATGAAGGACGTGATATACTGCGATAAGTTTCGGGGAGCTGTATGTAAGTTTTGATCCGAAAATTTCCGAATGGGGAAACCCACCACTTTATGTGGTACTTTAAACTGAATACATAGGTTTAAAGAGACAACCTGGAGAACTGAAACATCTAAGTAACCAGAGGAAAAGAAATCAATTGAGATTCCGTTAGTAGTGGCGAGCGAACGCGGACTAGGCCAGTAGTTTTGTTAAAAAAATTTGAATAGTTTGGAAATGCTAACCATAGAGGGTGATAGTCCCGTATGAGTAATGTTTAACAAAATTCTTGAGTAAAGCGGGACACGTGAAATCCTGCTCGAATATAGGGGGACCACCCTCTAAGCCTAAATACTCTTCAGTGACCGATAGTGAACTAGTACCGTGAGGGAAAGGTGAAAAGAACCCCTATTAGGGGAGTGAAATAGAACCTGAAACCGCATGCCTACAATCAGTCGAAGCTCTTTTTAGAGTGACGGCGTACCTTTTGTATAATGGGTCAGTGACTTAATTTATTAAGCAAGCTTAAGCCATCTAGGTGTAGGCGTAGCGAAAGCAAGTCTTAATAGGGCGATTAGTTTAATGAATTAGACCCGAAAACGAATGAGCTTACCATGAGCAGGTTGAAAGTAAGGTAACACTTACCGGAGGACCGAACCAGTTGACGTTGAAAAGTCTTTGGATGACTTGTGGTAAGGGGTGAAAGGCCAACCAAATTCGTAGATAGCTGGTTTTCCGCGAAAACTATTTAGGTAGTGCGTTGAATAAATAGATGTTTAGAGGTAGAGCACTAAATGGGCTAGGGGGAAGAGATTCTTACCAAACCTAATAAAACTCCGAATGCTAAACATTGTTCTTCAGCAGACAGACTGTGGGTGCTAAGGTCCATGGTCGAGAGGGAAAGAGCCCAGACCACCAGATAAGGTCCCCAAATTATGATTAAGTGTGAAAGGATGTGGAAATTCCTTAACAGCCGGGAGGTTGGCTTAGAAGCAGCCATCCTTTAAAGATAGCGTAACAGCTCACCGGTCTAATAGAGTTTCTGCGCCGAAGATGTAACGGGGCTAAAATCATATACCGAATCTGTGGATTTGTAATTTTTTCGAAAATTACAACTGGTAGCGGAACGTTCTGTAAGCCTGCGAAGGGATACCCGTGAGGGATCTTGGAGGTATCAGAAGTGCGAATGCTGACATAAGTAACGATAAAAGAAGTGAAAAACTTCTTCGCCGAAAATCCAAGGGTTTCTGCGCAAGGTTAATCCGCGCAGAGTTAGTCGGCACCTAAGGCGAGGGCGAAAGCCGTAGTCGATGGAAATAAGGTTAATATTCCTTAACCAGATGGTAGTGACGGATCTTGTAAGTTGTGAGCTCTTAATGGATTGAGCTTGCCGCGAAAAGGTTCCAAGAAATAGCTCCATCATTAGACCGTACCCTAAACCGACACAGGTGGATTAATAGAGTATATTTAGGCGCTTGAGAGAATGATGTTGAAGGAACTCGGCAAAATACTTCCGTAACTTCGGGATAAGGAAGACCTTTTTGTAGGCAACTATGAGAGGGTGGCACAAGCCAGGGAGAAGCGACTGTTTATCAAAAACACAGGGCTCTGCTAACACGTAAGTGGATGTATAGGGTCTGACGCCTGCCCGGTGCTGGAAGGTTAATGCGGTTGGTGCAAGCTAACTTCTGAAGCCCCAGTAAACGGCGGCCGTAACTATAACGGTCCTAAGGTAGCGAAATTCCTTGTCGGGTAAGTTCCGACCTGCATGAATGGCGTAACGATTTCTCCGCTGTCTCCAACATCAACTCAGTGAAATTGAATTCTCCGTGAAGATGCGGAGTTCGCGTAGTTAGACGGAAAGACCCCGTGCACCTTTACTGCAACTTTACATTGGTATTAGGAAAAACATATTTAGTATAGGAGGGAGACATTGAAATAAAGGCGTCAGCTTTTGTGGAGTCACCAGTGAAATACCTCTTTTGTTTTTCTTGGTATCTAACTGATCGCCGTTATCCGGCATCAAGACATTGTATGGTGGGTAGTTTGACTGGGGCGGTCGCCTCCCAAATAGTAACGGAGGCGTGCGAAGGTAGGCTCAGAACGGTCAGAAATCGTTCGTAGAGTGCAATGGCATAAGCCTGCCTGACTGTGAGACTGACAAGTCGAGCAGAGACGAAAGTCGGTCATAGTGATCCGGTGGTTCTGAGTGGAAGGGCCATCGCTCAACGGATAAAAGGTACGCCGGGGATAACAGGCTGATACTGCCCAAGAGCTCATATCGACGGCAGTGTTTGGCACCTCGATGTCGGCTCATCACATCCTGGGGCTGGAGCAGGTCCCAAGGGTTTGGCTGTTCGCCAATTAAAGTGGTACGTGAGCTGGGTTCAGAACGTCGTGAGACAGTTCGGTCCCTATCTGCTATGCGTGTAGAAGAATTGAGAGGAGTTGACCCTAGTACGAGAGGACCGGGTTGAACATACCACTGGTGGACCGGTTGTAGCGCCAGCTGCAGTGCCGGGTAGCTAAGTATGGACGAGATAACTGCTGAAAGCATCTAAGCGGGAAACTCACCTCAAAACTAGTTCTTCCTATAGAGCCGTGGTAGACCACCACGTTGATAGGCTGGATGTGGAAGCGCAGTAATGCGTGCAGCTGACCAGTACTAATAGCTCAATTGGCTTGATTTATGCACTGAAAAAAATTTATGTATATATGATATTAAACGCTTCTCTATTTAAACAATAAAACACCAAGTTTTGATGATAGTTTTATTAAATAAAAATAAAAAAATTATTAAAAAATAATTTAAAATTATATTTGATTCTAATGGTAGTGTTTATTTTAACATTTATTATTCTTTTGTATGTTTTTATTGAATTAATATTTTTTTTTATATTAAGATATCTCTTATTAGAAATACCTTGGGTAATTTCAAATAAAGATGAATACCCAAATTTTAAAATTAAAAAAATTCAAAACTTTTTTGAAAAAACTTTCGATATTAATTTAGGTTGGGATTGGAAGCCAAAATCAAAACATCAAGAAAAAATATTTTCTAAAATTAATAAAATTTCATTTGGAAAGTTTGGTGAGAGGAATGGCGCAAAATTAAAAAAAAAAAAATCATATCGATTTGCTTCTTTTGGCGATTCATTTGTGTTTTGCCGGTATGTGAAAAATAGTGAAACTTGGCAAGAAAAAATAACCAAGAAAACCTCCATTAATGGACTAAATTTAGGTGTTGGAAATTATGGTTTAGATCAAATTTATCTCAAATATTTAAAAACTAAATTACCAAAAAATACTAAAACCATTTTTATCGGATT
>CACJHS010000038.1 GCA_902593235.1 uncultured Pelagibacteraceae bacterium | reverse complement strand
AGGGTATCAATGAAGCAGGTGCTATGTCTTCATGGATTGCTGCTGCCACAGCATACACTAATCATGATATCGAAATGATCCCAATTTATATTTTTTACTCAATGTTTGGTTTCCAAAGGATAGGAGATTTAGCATGGGCAGCTGGGGATAGTCAGGCTAGAGGATTTTTGGTAGGCGCAACAGCTGGAAGAACAACATTAGCTGGAGAAGGCTTACAACACCAGGATGGGCATAGTCATTTAATTGCATCAACTATTCCAAATTGTGTAACTTATGATCCTACATTTCATTATGAATTAGCGGTAATTTTTCGAGAAGGTTTAAGAAGAATGCACGAGAAAAATGAGAATGTTTTTTATTATATTACAACAATGAATGAAAATTACTCACATCCAGAAATGCCAAAAGATAAAAATTGTGAGGAAGGCATTTTAAAGGGTATGTATAAAATAAAAGAATTTAATAAATACAAAAAAACTAAAATTCAACTTTTAGGATCAGGAACAATCTTAAGGGAAATGATGTCTGCTGCAGAGATTTTACAAAATGATTATCAAATTGACAGTGAGATATGGAGTGTAACAAGTTTTAATGAATTAAGAAAAGATGGGATGGAGGTAGAAAGATATAATCTTTTGAATCCAGATAAAGAACCTAAAAAATCCTATGTTGAGCAATGCCTGGGCCAAACAGAGGGCCCAATTATGGCTGCATCTGATTATATGAGAATGAATTCAGATCAAATCAGACCTTACACTAATAAAAGCTTTTATTCATTAGGAGCAGATGGTTTTGGAAGAAGTGATACAAGAAAAAATTTAAGAAAATTTTTTGAGGTAGATAAAGAACATTTGGTTGCTTATGGTTTAAGTATTTTAGCAAAAGAACAGCTTATTACTTCCAAACATGCAAAAGATGCAATGAAGAAGTATAATATTGATACTAACAAACCAATGCCAACAAAATTATAATGACAGAAACTGAGATTAAAGTACCTAATATTGGAGATTTTAAAGATGTCGAGGTTATAGAGGTATTAGTTTCCGAAGGTCAATCAATTAAAAAAAATGATACTCTTATAACAATTGAAAGTGATAAATCTAGCGTAGAAATACCATCAAATTTAGAAGGTAAAATTAAAAATTTAAAAATAAAAGTAGGAGACAAAGTTTCTGAGGGTGACTTAATTTTAACTTTAGATAGTGATTCAGAAGTAAAAAAGGAAGAGGTTAAAGAAAAACCAGAAATTGAAAAAGAGTCAAAAAATATTGAAATAATAAAACCTGAAATCCAAGAAAAAATATTTTCTAAAAAAAATATTTCAGACATTTCATCTGCTAGCCCAAAAGCTAGAAAATTTGCTAGAGAACTTGGTGTAGATATAAATCAGGTAGCAGGAAGTCAGAAAGATGGCAGAGTTGTTGAAGATGATATTAAAAAATTTGTTTCATCTAATTCAAAAAACAACGTTGTAGTAAAAGATAGTAAACCAGATAAAATTAAAAACGAATTTGAGCATTCTGATTTTGGTGAAATAGAAATTAAAGACATACCAAGAGTAAAAAAATTATCATCAAAATATCTTACAACTTCATGGACAACAATTCCTCATGTTACAAATCATGATGAAGCCGATATAACGGAGATGGAAAGTTTTAGAAGCTCATTAACAGATATGTATACGGGAGAAAAAATTAAAATTACACCTCTAGCATTTATAATAAAGGCTTTAGTTACATCTCTTAAGAAATTTCCTAGTTTTAATTCTTCTATCGACGAAATTGAGACTGGAAAAATGACTTTAAAAAAATATTACCATATCGGGATAGCAGTTGACACGCCAAATGGATTAATGGTTCCAAAAATAAGAAATGCAAATAACAAAAAAATTTCCCTGATAAGTAAAGAATTAAAAGAGGTAAGCGAACTTTGTAGAAATTTAAAAATTGATAAAAAAGAATTATTTGGCGGCTCGATGACGATTACGAGTTTAGGTAGCATAGGAGGTTCATTTTTTACTCCTATAATTAATTATCCTGAAGTTGCTATATTAGGAGTAGGAAGATCAGAAAAAAAACAAATTTTTATGAATGGAAAGTTCCAAACTAGGACTATGCTGCCAATTTCTTTATCTTATGATCACAGAATTATTGATGGTGCAGAAGCAGCCAGGTTTAATAATGATCTAAAAGAAAACTTAGGCAAAAATTTTGCCTATAAACTAGCTGTCTAATTAAAAATGAGTAAATCCATATCATTATTTAGTGCCTTATTGTGCACTTTTATTTGGGGAACAACTTTCATTGCCCAAGACACGGGCATGGATAATATTGGCCCTTTTACATTTAATGCTGTGAGGTTTTTTGTTGGTTTTCTAGCCATAATTCCACTTATGATTTTATTTGAATTAAAAAATTTTAAATCAGAATTTAAATTAGATAAAAAAACTTTCATATTTTATTCATTATTAATTGGAATTTCTTTATTCTTAGGCTCAGCACTACAACAAGTTGCTTTGCTTTTTACAGATGTTGCAAATGCTGCTTTTTTTACAATTTTTTATGTTCCAATGGTGCCGATTATCATTTTTTTGTTTGGTAAAAAATCAATGCATTGGAGTGTATGGCCTTCTGTAATTCTATGTTTAATTGGAGGATATTTATTAACAAATTTTCATGATGCAACAGTAAGATTAGGAGATACTTTAGTTGTTCTCGGAGCTCTATTTTGGAGTACTCATATCATTTTTACTGGGATCATTATAACAAAATACAATCTACCACTTACTTTAGGAGCTGCGCAGACTTTAATTGTGGCTATTCTTTCATTTATAATTGGAATTATTTATGAAGAATTTATTTTAAGTAATATTTTAATGGAAATTTATTCAATTTTATATGCAGGTATATTATCTGGTGGATTTGCATTTGTATTACAAATTTATGCCCAGCGTAATATTACTCCAGCACCTGCAGCTATAATTTTTTCTCTTGAAGGTGTATTTGCGACTATAGCTGCTTGGTTTATTTTAAATCAAATTTTAGATGTTAATAATTTACTTGGATGCTTTTTTATTCTATGTGGAGTTCTCTTGTCTCAATTACTACCTTTAATTAAAAAAAACTATACTTAATAAATTAAACTAAATAAAATTAAAGCAATTATTATTCTATAAATTACAAATGCATTCATTGAAAATTTATTTATATAAATTAAAAAGAATTTAACTGTTAGAAAAGAAAAAATAAAAGAAGATATAATTGCGATAACAACTAAGTAATTAAACTGAATTGACTGTTCAAAAACATCTTTTAAGCTTAAGACACTTGCTCCAGCTAATGCTGGGATTGAAAGTAAAAAAGATATCTTACTTGAGTCTACTCTATTAAATTTTAAAATTCTCGCAGCTGTTATAGTAATTCCTGCTCTACTCACTCCAGGTACAAGAGAGAAAATTTGGAAAATACCTATAAATATTATTGACTGAAAATTTAAATTTGAAGAAATTTTTTTATCAAATCGATTTTTGTCTGAGATGTATAAAATAATTGCGAATATTAAAGTAGTCCAAGCAATGACTTCTAAATTTCTTAACTGATAAATTAAATTTGTACTATAAAGTATGTATCCAACAATTATTAATGGAACAGATCCTAATACAATTAAATTTAAAATTCTTTTATTTTTTCTGATATCAAACAATTCATCTTTAAAAAAATAAATTATCGCTATTAGTGAACCTAGATGGAGGCTAATATCAATAAGCAAAGAACTAGATTTAAATTCATATAAAGTAGAAACCAAAATTAAATGAGCAGAAGAACTAATAGGAAGAAATTCAGATATTCCTTGAATTGCAGAGAGAATTAAAACTTCTATAATATTTTGAAACATTCTTTCTTCGTAACTTATAAAGTATTTATTTAAAACAATTCGATTTAAGCATAATAGCTATGCAATAATTAAAAACGTGTTAATTGGCGGTAATAATTTAAAAATTAAGGTCAATATATATGACCTATTTTATGCTTTATATACATAAATCAAGGTATATTTTGCCAAAACTTAAATAATATTATGTCTGATAAAATGCTCAAATTTGTTAAAATAGGTCAACAAACTCCACCTAAAAGAGAAGTTGATACGAGAAAGAAAGATTTTAACGAAATTTATGACGAGTATATTAATGAAAAAGCCAAAGAACAGTCGAGTAGGTGTTCGCAATGTGGAGTACCTTTTTGCCAAGTTCATTGTCCTTTAAGTAATAACATTCCAGATTGGCTTAAACTGACAGCAGAGGGAAGATTAAGAGAGGCGTATGAATTATCCCAAAGCACAAATAATATGCCTGAAGTGTGTGGCCGAATTTGCCCCCAAGATAGATTATGCGAGGGAAATTGTGTAATTGAACAGTCTGGTCATGGAACAGTAACTATTGGATCAGTAGAAAAATATATTACAGATAATGCTTGGGCTCAGGGCTGGGTAAAACCAATTAAGGTAACGAATGAAAAAAATCAAAGCGTAGGAATTATAGGAGCAGGTCCTGCTGGTTTAGCTGCTGCAGAACAATTAAGAAAAAATGGGTATAAAATAACTATCTACGATAGATATGATAGAGCAGGAGGATTATTAATTTATGGAATTCCAAATTTTAAATTAGAAAAAGAAGTTGTAGAGCGAAGAACAAAACTCTTAAAGGATGGAGGAATTGAATTTGTTCAAAATTTTGAAGTTGGTAAAGATGCAAGTCTAGACCAATTGAGAAAAAAACACGATGCAATTTTAATTGCTACAGGGGTTTATAAAGCAAGAGAAGTAAACTTACCTGGAAATGATCTTGATAATATTTTTCCTGCAATGGATTTTTTAACAGCATCTAATAAAAAAGGTCTAGGAGATGATGTTGAGTTGTTTGATAAAGGAATTTTAAATGCAGAAGGTAAAGATGTTGTTGTAATCGGTGGAGGTGACACAGCAATGGATTGTGTGAGAACTTCTATAAGACAGAAGGCAAAATCTGTTAAATGTTTGTATAGAAGAGATAAAGAAAATATGCCAGGATCTGCAAGAGAAGTTGCAAATGCAGAAGAAGAAGGTGT
>CACJHS010000037.1 GCA_902593235.1 uncultured Pelagibacteraceae bacterium | reverse complement strand
AACTCTTTTATAAAGTCTTCATCAGGGTTAATACCAATACCTATATTATCAGTTACTGAAGCAAAACCATTGTTGTTTTTAACTTGGTCTAAAATTGAAAATTCTTCCTTTGGTAAATCTGTGATAAAAATATTTTTTTCTGTTGTATCAAATTCGAGCATTGATTTTGATGGAAATAACCCACCTGGCATATCCGGTTGTGCTGTCAACAAATGAAGGTTAACCGCAATACTAACCGCAGAGCCCCATACATGATTAATTACAGGTATAAAATTTGCTTGCGCTAATGCTGCAACTTTTAAATACTCAGTAATTCCACCAAGCCCACAAACCTCTGGTTGAGCTATATCAATACATTTATTTGTTATTAATTTATTCCAACCATATTTGGTAAATTCAGCTTCTCCTCCTGCAATGCTAGTAGAAATTTTTTGTTTTAATTCTCTGTAACCCTCATAATCTTCAGGAGCAACAGGTTCTTCAAACCAGTAAATATCTAATTCATCCAAACCTTTTCCAACATAAAGAGCATCTTTCAAATTATAAGCGTGGTTGGCATCAACCATTAATTTAAAATCTTTTCCAACAGAGTCTCTTACAGCTTGAACCAACTTTAAATCTTCTTTTGGACCTAATCCAACTTTCATTTTCATGGCTTTAAAATTTTTTGATTTTATTTGCTTAGACTCTTCTTTGAATAAGGCGATCAATTCATCAACTGATTTTTTTTGTAACATCATTCCATATCCATACACTGGAACTTCATTATTACATTTGCCACCTACAAGTTGATAAAGAGGAGTATTTGTTTTCTTTCCAAGAATATCCCATAAAGCAATATCCACTCCTGATAATGCTTGAATTGGCATGCCCTTTTGGCCGCTATCTCTTAAAAGATTGTATACTTTTTGCCAGATGTGTTCTTTGTTTAAAGGGTCTTCACCAATTACTAAAGGCTGTATAACTTTTTCAATAATAAACTTGTTCGCTAAAGCTATATTTCCAGGACCAAAACATTCACCCCAACCTGTTATTCCTTCATCTGTTTGAACTTCAACAAGATGGGCTGTACGATGTTTATAATACTGTTGTGAGTAACCAAGTTCTTTTTCTAACTCATATCTAAGTACATGACTTTTAATAGAAGTTATTTTCACAATTAATTATAAAGCAACTACCTTCGAGTTTTGCTCTCCTAGGTTTTCTATTGATAATTTCATTGTATCACCTGCTTTTAAAAACTGTTGAGGTTTCATTCCCATACCAACTCCTGGAGGTGTTCCAGTTGTAATTATATCGCCTGCTTGAAGAGACATATATTTACTCAAATAAGAGACAATAACATCGACGTTAAATATCATTGTACTTGTATTACCTGTTTGCATCCTTTTTCCATTTACATCTAAACTCATATTTAAATTGTTAACGTCTACAATTTCATCTTTAGTAACAAAGTAAGGGCCGATTGGTCCATAAGTGTCGTGAGATTTTCCTTTAACCCATTGACCCATTTTTTCAATTTGCCACTCTCTTTCACTCACATCATTAACCAAACAATAACCTAATATATGATCTTGAGCTTGGCTTTCAGAAATATGTTTAGTTTCTTTTCCTATAATAATCCCAAGTTCAACTTCCCAGTCTAATTTTTTAGATCCAGAAACTATTTCAACGTCATCATTAGGTCCAACTATACAACTAGTAGCTTTCATAAAAACTATTGGTTCAGAAGGAACATCAGCTCCAGTTTCAGCAGCATGATCGGAATAATTTAATCCAATAGCTACAAATTTACCTGGCTTAGTAATACAAGATCCTATTCGATCACTTGAAGATAATTCTGGTAAAGAAGATAAATCAGCATTTTGTAATTTAGAAATAGTTTCAAAATTTAAATGATCAGGATTTAAATCTTTAACATGAGAACTTATATCTCTAATTTTACCATCTTTATCTAATACAGCTGGCTTTTCGCTTCCTTTTTGTCCTACTCTTAATAATTTCATATTTATCCTTTTGTTGTTTAATTATATTGAAATTCCACCATCAACATGAATTGTACTTCCTGTTGTAAATGTTGCATCATCGCTAGCTAAATAAACAGCCACAGCTGCTATTTCTTCTGCTGTACCTAATCTTCCCATAGGTTGTCTTGCTATAAAATCTTTTTTTGCTTGAACAGGATCTGGACTTTGATTGACCCTATCTTGCCAAGAAGGCGAATAAACTGTACCTGGCGCAATTGAATTGCATCTAATGTTTTTTTTAACAAAATCTGCAGCAATAGCTTTTGTTAAACCAATAACTGCGCCCTTTGTTGTTCCGTAAACAAATCTATTTGGAAAACCTTTAAAGCTAGATGCACATGAAGATATATTAATAATACTTCCACCATTTTGTTTGATCATTAAAGGTAAAATAGCTTTACACATAAAGTACATCGACTTAACGTTTACATTAGAAGAAAAATCCCAATCTTTTTCATCACATTCCAATATTGTTCCATGATGAACAAATCCAACAGCATTAAATAAAACATCAACTCTATCTAAAGTTTTAGTAAATTCTAAAATTGCATTGTTGTCTGTTGAGTCTAGCTTTTGCACTTTAATCTCAGGATATTCTTTATTTAGATCAGCTAAAGTTTTATCATTTAAATCAGTAGCAGTTACATGAGCACCCTCTTTATGAAATGCTATTGCTGTTGCTTTTCCAATCCCTTGGCCTGCTGCTGTTACGAGAATTTTTTTACCTTCTAATCTTCCACTCATTTTTTATTTATCCTTTCGATTTCATTATAAAGTGAACTATGATCAGTGTTTCCATGACCATTATCGACCAAGGTTTTATACATTTCTTTGACTAAATTTGAAATAGGTAAATGTGTATTATATGAATTTGCACACTCCAAAATGTTATTCATATCTTTTAAATGGGTAGATGTTTTACCTTTTGGGGTAAAATCTTTATCTATCATTCTTTTTCCGTGAGTTTGTAGAATTTTACTATCTGCCCAACCTCCAGAAAGAGCTTTAATTAATTTTACTGGGTCAGCTCCAGCTTTTTCACATAAAGTTATTGCCTCCGCAACTGCACCTATGGTAACTCCTACTACAATTTGATTTGCTAACTTTGAAACTTGTCCACTGCCAATTGGTCCAACCAAAGTTGGATTTCCCATGGCTTTTAAAATATTTATAGAGTTGTCAAAGATACTTTGCTCTCCTCCAACCATTATAGCTAGTGAAGCTTCCTCAGCTCCAATTGTTCCTCCTGAAACCGGTGCATCTAAATAATTAACATTTTTTGATTTTAGACTATTTCCATATTTTTTTGCTGTCGTTGGTTTAACGGAACTCATATCAATAAAAGTTGATCCAGATTTTAAATTTTCTAATAAATCTGAATTGTTCATTATTGAATCAACAGCGCTATCATCTGTTAACATTGTAATAATAAAGTCATTATCTTTAACAACTTCACCTAAAGTTTTTGATATTTCAGCTCCAAATTCTTTTAAGGGTTCTGCTTTACTAATTGATCGATTAAATGCTTTTAATTTAAAACCAGATTTTAATAAATTTTTAGCCATTGGAAGACCCATAAGGCCTGTTCCAATAAAGCCTATTTTCTTCATGGTTTTGGTTTAAATTCGTGGAAGTTTTGTGTCATCGCTTCTGGGAAAAACATAACACATGCTAACACAATTAACTGAATTACTATAAATGGAGCAAAACCTCTAAATATATCTGTTAACGAAATATGTGGAGGAGCAACTGATTTTAAATAAAAGGCGGCGGGCCCAAATGGTGGACTTAAAAATGAAACTTGCATGTTTACACAGAATAATATTCCAAACCAAATTGGATCAAATCCTAGAGCAATTACTATTGGTAAAAATACAGGCATTGCTAATAATACAATTCCAACCCAATCCATAAATGCTCCCATAATCAAAAACATAATCTGCATCATGAAGATTAAATACATTGGTTTTAAATCATAAGCCAAAATAGTTTCTGCTACATATTTAGGACCTCCAGCAAGAGAATAAGCACCTGCTAAAACAGTAGCACCAAAAGTAATAGTTAAAATAGTTCCTGATGCTTTGAAAGTTCTTGTTAATGCATCTTTAAATAAAAACCACGTAAGTTCTTTTCTTGCAAAAATTATAATTAATGTAGCAACTACTCCCATACCAGCTGCTTCTGTAATTCCTGTCATTCCAGAATAAATTGAACCTAATACAATTATCACAATACCAATAGGTGGTAAAAGACCTGGAAGGTATGACATTTTTTCTTTTAATGTTAAAGCTGGTTCATCACTTAAAGGTGCTAAATGCGGTTGTAATCTTGTACGAATTAAAATGTATGTAATAATTAAACCTGAAATCATTAAACCAGGAACAATAGCTTCTTGGAATAACATCGTAATAGAAGTCTCCGTTGTTAATCCATAAATAATTAAAACAATTGAAGGTGGTATCATTGTTCCCAAAGATCCTGATGCACAAATAATACCGATCGACATATCCTGATCGTATTTTAATCTCAACATTTGAGGCAGTGCAATCAAACCTAATAAAACTATTTCTCCACCAATAATTCCACTCATCGCCGCCATAATTGTTGCCATGATGGCAGTAACCACTCCTACTCCACCTCTAGTCTTTCTTAACCACGCATTTAAAGCGTCATAAAGATCTCTTGCGATGTTCGAACGTTCGAGCAAGGAGGCCATAAATATAAATAATGGAACAGATAAAAAGGAATAAGTGACAACAAGAGAATAGTATCTTGAAAGTAATATGCCTAATGCATGTTCACCTATGTATAAAAATACTAGTACTGCACCCATAAAACCAGATGCAAAACCCATTGGAACACCTATAGATATAAGCAATAATAATCCTACTATAAGTATTATTGAAAGTGATCCTATATCCATATTATTTTAATTCTTTAGATGGATCGTATTGTTTTTCTTTTGGATTTCTCCAATCAATAATTAAATTATTTACTGATTGAACTGCAATAAGAAATACACAGAGAAGTGTTAGCGGTTTCATAGTTGCGGGAATTGGTGGATCCCAATAAGTTGCAAACCTTTCCCAATTTATAAATGATCTGTATGCATCTTCCATACCTCCATAAATTACAGCTGCTGCGAAAAGAACAATAATTAAAGTGCTGATTAGATCAAAAATTCTCTGTGTCGGTCTACTAACCCAATCATACAATAATACTATTCTAATATGGCTTCTTAATCTTGTTGCATATATTCCGCCAACCAAATAACAAACACCAGCAAGCCATAAACACAATTCATTTGCCCACAAAGTTGGTTTAAACAATACATATCTCATAAAAATTTCGTACATCATCACAATTACAATTACAGGAATTAAATATTTAATTGTGTGACTTAAAAATAAGGAAACTCTATCAATCCAATTTATTGGAAAATCATCTTTACTCGCAACTTTTTCATTTTGTTCTTGTAATTCTTTATCGATCATTGCGTAAAAATTTATGTAATTCGAAGGGCCTTTTCAGGCCCTCCAAAATTTCTTTATTACATGATACCGTTAGCTTTCATATAAGCTTTGTGTATCTCGATAAGTGCCGCAGCTTCTGGAGACTTAGTCTTCCATTCTTCCCAAGCAGCTAGAGCAGCTTGTCTGAATTTAAGTCTGTCTTCTCTAGACCAGTCATGAAGAGTAACGCCCATCTCATTTAAAGCTTTAACAGCTTCAGCGTTTTTTCTTTCAACTAAGCTAGTGATAGTTCTTCCAGCAATTTCTATTGCAGCTAACATAGCACCTTGCTCATGTTTCTTTAACTTCTTCCATACTTTCGTATTACAAGCTAAGTGGTCAGCTGGCATAGAGTGGAAACCTGGGTATGTAGCATATTTATTTTGCTCATAGTGTCCACCTGCATAGTTAGTAGCTAAAGATGAATAATCAGCACCGTCGATTAGACCAGTTTGTAAAGCAGTTGGAACTTCACCAAAGTCCATTACGATTGGCTTAGCACCTAATGCTGTAAAGATCATACTTTCCATTCCTGGAGGTGATCTAAATTTGAAGTCTTTCAATGAAGCAACATCTGGAATTGGTCTGCTAGATATTAAAGACTCATGTCCTGGTATCCACCAACCAATTAATGTCATTCCATATTTGTTGTAAAGTGCATCAACAGCTTCTTGAGCTCCTGGGAAATTCAAGAATTCATATTGCTGATATGGGTTATCGTATCCACCCATTACATCACCTGCGAATTGGAACGCTGCATTTTTACCAGTTTGGTAACCAGCACCAGTCATATCACAATCAATAATTCCAGTTTGTGCAGAGTTAAACACCTCAGCAGATT
>CACJHS010000036.1 GCA_902593235.1 uncultured Pelagibacteraceae bacterium | reverse complement strand
TTATTTCTATCTAATGTTATTTTTTCACTCTCTATATTTATTGAATTTTGCAAATCTTCAATTTGAATCCCATTACTTGCTGTAAGAATATTTTTATTTCTATCTAATGTTATTTTTTCACTCTCTATATTTATTGAATTTTGCAAATCTTCAATTTGAATCCCATTACTTGCTGTAAGAATATTTTTATTTCTATCTAATGTTATTTTTTCACTCTCTATATTTATTGAATTTTGCAAATCTTCAATTTGAATCCCATTACTTGCTGTAAGAATATTTTTTTTGTTTAACTGGATAAAATTAAACTTGATATTAATATTCTCCTCTTTAAGAAAAGCGTATCCATTTGTAGCTTCCAACAAATCTAAGTTTTTTTTATATAAAAATTTCTCAGCAAAAATTTCTATATTTTTTTTTTCAGAATTTATTTTGCCATCATAAGCGTTTACTATATTTCCATTATTTTTAATATCTATCTTGGATACTTCAAAATTATAAATTTCTGCATTTGTTAGGTTGCAAGAAAAAAAAATAATAATTAAAAAATAAAAGAATTTATTTTTCATTTGCTCTCACTAAACCCATTATTGAAATAATTGTTAAAAATAAAACTGGCAAAAATACGGAGACATTCGGTGGTATTTTGCCCGTATTACCAAGTGAAAGAAATACAAAGTTAAAGTAGTAAATTATCACAGAAGTTAATATGCCAAGAATTATATTAAAAAATATAGATTTATTTTTTTTTAAATTAATCATTATAATAGATGAAAATACTGTCATTAATGCAAATAGGTAAGGAGATAAAAATAATTTAAGTATATGTATTTGAATTTCATCGGAAGAATAACCTAAATTTTCATAATCTTTTTTTAAATCAAATAATTCTACAATATGTAAGGTAGAAAAATTTGAAAATAAATTTCTTATTTTTTCATCGTCAAAATTAGTTTTAAATTTTAATTCGTCAATATTTTTAATGGTTACGTTATTTTTTGTTATTATTGGATTTTCCAAAATCCAATCTTTATTATCTATATTAACTTTATCAGCCTGAATAGTTTTTTTTAATTTAAAATCAAAATCAAATTCATTAATAAATACTTGTAACAAAAAGTTATTATTTATATTTTTTGATTTGATTATTAGAATTGATTCTTTTGTTTCATCTTTAAGCCATAAGCCTGAATCATTTACAACAGCCAAGTATTTATTATCATTAGTATAATTGTTTTTAATATCAGTATAAACAAATTTTAATTTTGAGGATAAGTTATAATATAAAATTATAATTATTAATCCCATAAACAAAGTAGATAAAAATAAAATTTTAATAATTTTTAAATTACTTAAACCGCTATTTTTTAAAAGTAAAATTTCATCGTTTTTATACAAATAATAAAAAAAAAATTGAGCTGATATTAAAAATATAAATGGAAATATTTCAAAAAGTGTAATTGGAGCATTAAGTAAAGTTAGAAAATAAGGTAGAAGCGGGTTAGAATCTATATTTTTAAAAAATGAAATCTCCTCAAATATATTAAGCACTATTGCAAGACTTAAAAAAACTAAGCTTACATTAAAGAAAATTATAAAAAATTTTTTTAATATATATTTTTCAAAAATTTTAAACATTTTTTGATTTACTTATAAAATATGAATAAGCTACTATAAAAAACAACCAAGGTGTCATCAAATATACCAGCATTGAATAAAATGTTTCAGTTGAATATCTCAAAGAAGTTTCTGAAAACACCAATAATAAAAAACCTATGAAAAAAGTTATTCTAGAGTTAAAATTATATTTTGAGTTATTTTTTGGTAAAATAACTAGGAAACAACATATGATTGCAATTATTGGGATATAAATAGGTTTGTAGAATCTTTTTAATAGCTCTTGATTAATTTCGTTTATAAGTGAAAAGTTACAATTTGAATTGTCAATTTTTTTTTCTTTTAAAAAATTTTTTAAAGAGCAACTTATAAGTTTGTGTGATGATGTTTCTTGTAATTTAGGCACTAATATTGTGTTACTAGAATAATCAGACAAATTTATATCGATTTGGTCGAACTCAAATACATTTATTCTGTTATCTTTTTTATTTATTACACTTCCATTAAATAGTTTAAAAACTTTTTCATTATCTCTATCTATTATCTGACCAGTATTAGCATAGGTAATTTTTGCTGCTCCTTTTGAGGAGTCATCGAGAAAAATATTCTTAAAGGTACCATCGTATTCTTTTTTTTGAATGAATATAGTTAAACCACTAACTACATTAATAAACTTACCCTCTTTAATTAAAGAAGAAAAATAATTCATGTCTGAATTCTTAAGTATCATTCTAGATTTGAGTTGAAATGAAGGAGACAGATATGCCCCAATAAATATTTGAATAATGAACAAAAATATAGATAAAAATATTATTTTATTTGCAAACTTAATTTTTGTAATTCCATGCGTCCAAAAAATTAATAGTTCATTTCTCGTTTCATAATTTATTAAGACTAGAAAAAGTGACACAAAATAAACAAATGGAATTAATCTATGAATTATTTTTGGAAAATTATAAATTGAATAATATATATAAGTTTTAAACCCATGACCATCTTGAGTAACAAAATCAAGATAATTTACCGCCTGCAAAGTCCATACAATAAAACCTAACGATAAACACAGTAAAATAAATAGGTAAAATGTATCTTTACTTATTTTTCTAAAAATTAATTTTTTCATTGAAAATAAAATTTATCTTAATATATATCATTCATCTCAATTAAGTATTAATATTTATGTCTATAAAAATTAATTATAAAAACAACTTATCAAATAAAAAACTAGCAAATCTAGTTTTATTCTTAAATGAAGATTTCAACTTAACTAGCTTAAAAAAACATGTAAATAGCTCTGAATATTCATTTATTTCTGACTTGCTGAAAACTAAGGATTTAAAGCAGAGAATTTTAACTTTTGATATAAGTTCAAAAAAGAAAATAATTTTAGTGTCTTTGGAAAAAAATCTTTCAAATTCAAAAGTAGAAAATTTAGGTGCAAAATTTTATGATAAATTTAAAAATTTAAAACAAAATGAATTTGTTTTTAATTCAGATACGATACCAAATAAATTAAAAAACCTGATTGGATATTTTTTGCATGGTTTAAAATTAAAATCTTATAAATTTGACAAATATAAATCAAAAAAAAATAAAAATAATCTTTCAATTTATATTGCGGGGAAAAATAAACCTTCTTTAAAAGATCAAATTAAATTTAATGCGATAGAGGAAGGTACTTTTTATACTAGAGATTTAGTATCAGAGCCAGGTAATGTTTTGCATCCTGATGAGTATGCGAAAAGATTAAATTCTTTAAAGAAAGATGGTTTAAAAATTAATATTTATGATGAAAAGAAGTTAAAAAAACTTGACATGAACACTTTATTAGGAGTTGGCCAAGGTAGTATTAGAGGTTCCTATCTTGTTACAATGGAATGGAATGGTTTAAATGATAAATCTAAGCCTTTGGCTTTTGTAGGTAAGGGAGTATGTTTTGATACAGGAGGAATATCTTTAAAGCCTGCAAAATTTATGGAAGATATGACTTACGACATGGCTGGATCTGCTGTGGTAGTTGGATTAATGAAGAGTCTCGCTCTTAGAAAAGCAAAAATTAATGCTGTTGGTGTAGTCGGGCTTGTTGAAAATATGCCTGGAGGAAATGCTCAAAGACCAGGAGACATAGTTAAATCTTATAGTGGTAAGACAGTTGAAATTTTAAATACAGATGCTGAAGGACGATTAGTTCTAGCAGATGCTCTAACATATACTGAAGAGAGATTTAAGCCAAAATTTATTGTTGATTTAGCAACTTTAACGGGAGCAATTATTGTTTCTCTTGGTTCTGAATACGCAGGCTTGTTTTCAAATGATGATAAATTATCAAATCAATTAATTAATGCAGGAGAGAATGTGGAAGAGAAGGTTTGGAGAATGCCATTAAATAAAAATTTCGATAAATTAATCGATTCAAAAAATGCTGACATGCAAAATATTAATTATGTTGGAGGGGCAGGATCTACGACTGCTGCTCAATTTTTACAAAGATTTATTTTAAATAAAACACCTTGGGCTCATTTAGATATAGCAGGAATGGCTTTTTCAAAATATGGAGGAGCTTTAAATTCAAGTGGTGCAACGGGTTATGGAGTAAGATTATTAAATAAACTAATAGAGGATAACTATGAGTAATATCGAACAAACTTTATCAATCATTAAACCTGATGCAGTCGAGAGAAATCTTGAAAATGAGATTAAAGAAATGTTTAAAAGTAAAGGATTTTTAATATTAAAAGAAAAAAAAATTCAAATTGAAAAGTCAGAAGCAGAAAAGTTTTATAAAGTTCATGAAACAAAACCATTTTATAATGATTTATGTGATTATTTATCATCAGGCCCAATTGTAGTTATGGTTCTTGAAAAAGAGAACGCAGTTTTGGGAAATAGAGAGTTAATGGGTGCAACAAATCCAAAAGATGCAGAAGAAGGAACTATTCGAAAAAAATATGGAATTTCAATAGATAAAAACTCTGTCCATGGATCAGATAGTGTTGAAAATGCAAAAATTGAAATAGATTTTTTCTTTAAAGATTAAAAGCTTTTAATATAGCTTTAGGATACAGTTTATGCTCTTGTACTAAAATTTTTTTAGCAAGTGAGGCTACAGTTTCGTTTTTTGAAATTCTGACCTTCTTTTGGAGAATAATCTTACCAGAGTCTAATATAGCATTTACAAAATGAACAGTACATCCCGAATATTTTTCTTTATTTTTTAATGCTCTTTCGTGAGTATTTAATCCTTTATATTTAGGAAGTAGAGACGGATGTATATTCAAAATTTTTCCTTTAAATTTTTTATAAAATTTTTTGACAAAATTTTCATAAATCCAGCTAGACAAATCATTTCAATATTATTTTTTTTTAAGATAGAAAGTAGCTTATTTTCACTTAATTTTTTGTTTTTAAAATTTAAAACTTTTTTTTTAATCTTAAATTTTTTGGCATAATTTAAACCCTTTGCCTTAGAGTTATTTGAAACAATAAAGTTAATTGATATAGGAGATAATTTAGTTTTAGAAAATTTAATTAAAGATTTTAAATTACTTCCTGTCCCTGAAATAAATACAGCTGTTCTTACTCTATTGTGACCAGTTGATAGAACCATTTAACTTAACTTTATTTTTACCATTAAAAATTTTTCCAATAACATACGGTTTGTATTCTTTTGAAAAAAATTTACTTATTTTTTTTAAACTTTTACTTTCAACAATAAGACAAAAACCAACTCCACAATTAAATGTTTTAAGCATTTCTTTATCGGAAATTCCATTATTTTTAAGCCAATTAAATATTTTAGAAGTTTTTATTCTTTCCAAACTTATATTTGCAGAGAGGTTATCTGGTATAATTCTTTTAATATTATCAGATAAACCTCCCCCGGTTATATTTGCACAACCATTGATTAAGTTGTTATTTATTAAATTCATTATTTCTTTAACATATATTTTAGTTGGTTTTAGAAGCTCAGATTTTAAAAATTTATTTCTTTTAATATTTATTTTTTTTTGTTTTAACAAATATCTTACAAGAGAATATCCATTAGAATGTAAACCGCTTGAAGGAATTGCAACTATAAGATTATTTTTTTTTATTTTATTTTTATTTAAAATTTTATTTTTTCCAACAACTCCTACAGCAAAACCCGCAATATCAAATTTTCCTTTTTCATAAGTACCCGGCATTTCGGCAGTTTCTCCACCAACAAGTTCACATTCTGATTGATTGCAGCCTTTGTTAATTCCTTTTATAATTGCCTTAAGTTTTTTAAGATCAATTTTATTTATTGAAATATAATCTAAAAAAAGTAAAGGCTTAGCTCCTTGAACAATTAAATCATTTACACTCATAGCAACCAAGTCAATTCCAATGGTATCAAATTTATTTAATGTATTAGCAATTTCAATTTTAGTTCCCACACCATCGGTACAAGCAACGATTCTAGGTTGTTTAATATTACCTGGTATATTTGTGATTGAACCAAACCCTCCTATATTAGAGAACTTTTTTTTGCCTCTTTTTTTTGCTGAAATTGTAGAAATGAAATTAACAAACTTATCTGCAGCTTTAATATTAACTCCACTTTTTTTATAGGTAAATTTTTTTTTATTCATTAATATGTTTTATGAAATTTATTTCTCTACTTAGTAATTTAAAGCTTTTATATAATTTTTTTTTATTTCTTGCTTTAATAAATATTTTCTTTTCCACAGAAAAAAGTCATTCAAAGACATTTTCTATAAATGATATTGAAATATCAACACCTTTCGAAATAAATTTTAATAAAAACGAAATTATAGATGAAGGATTCGTAAAGGCATTTAATGAACTAATTTTTTCAATTGTCCAAAGTAAAGATCAATTAAAATTAAAAAATACATCAATTAATCAAATAAAAGGAATGATAGAAACTTTCTCTATTAAGGAAGAAAAGTTTATAGATGAAATTTATTATCTTGTCCTGAATGTTTCTTTTAATAAAAAAAATATATTTGATTTACTAGAGTCAAAAAATGTATTTCCGTCTTTACCTGTAAAAAAAGATTTTTTATTCATTCCAGTTTTTATTGATCAGAATAAAAATCAAGTTTCAATGTTTTCTGAGGATAAATTATTTTCTAGCTGGAATGTAAATAGCAAAAAAAACAGTCTTTTAAATTATATCTTACCCACTCAAGATCTTGATGATTTTAGTTTAATAAAAAGAAATATT
>CACJHS010000035.1 GCA_902593235.1 uncultured Pelagibacteraceae bacterium | reverse complement strand
CTGAGGTTGATTACGTGTCTGAACTTATAGGTGAACAATTCAAAATTTCTAATCCACAAACCAAATCTTCATGTGGTTGTGGAGTGTCTTTCTCACTTTAATGCTCATTTCATCTTGGAATGTAAACTCGGTAAGAGCAAGAATCGAAAATATCAAAAGCTATTTATTAAAATATAAACCTGATATTTTAATGATGCAGGAAATCAAAACTGAAGATATTAATTTTCCATATGATGATTTTTCATCAATGGACTATGAAAGTCATGTATTTGGTCAAAAAAGTTACAATGGTGTAGCGATCATCTCAAAAAATAAATTAAAAAATGTCAAAACAGATTTAATTAAGGATAAGTTAAAACAATCAAGAATAATTTCAGCTGAATTTGAATATAAGAAAAAAAATATACATTTAATAAATATTTATACCCCTAATGGTAATCCTGTAGATACAGAAAAATATGATTATAAAAAAGAATGGCTTGATCAATTAATAAAACAATTAAAAGCATTATCTAAAAAAAATTTAAACATTATTTTAGCAGGCGATTTCAATATAATCCCTTCGGCTGAAGATGTTTACAATGTTAAAAGTTTTGAAGATGACGCATTATACAGACTTGAAATTAGAAAAAAATTTAGAGAAATGATTAATCTTGGTTTTAATGACGTCTACAGACATTTTTATGAAGATCAAGAAGGATATACATTTTGGGATTATATGAGGGGTGCATGGCAAAAAAATAATGGCATGAGGATTGATCATTTTTTAGTTTCAAATTCTATGATTGATCAAATTAAAGATATTAATATTAATAAAGATCCACGTGGAAGAGAAAAGCCTTCTGATCACACACCAATTGAGATTAATTTAGCTTAAAGATTTAATTTTATTTACTAATTCTTCGTTAATATTTCTTGTACCAGTATCCATTCTATTCTTATGACGTCTTTCTCCAGGTAATCTTACTTCGCCCATTGATTTCATTTTTTCAAAAAATTCCTCAGCATGTTTTTGCCAATTAGTACCTGAAGTTTTATCTGGGTTAATAGCTAGTATGAATTCACCGCCACTTGGAGGACCACCATCATTATTATCTTTGGCTGCAGTTTCAAAACTAAAATTATCTCCAACCAAAGCTCCTGCCATTAATTCTACCATCATTGCAATTGCAGATCCTTTGTAACCACCAAATGGTAATAAAACTCCACCATCTGCAATTTCCCCTGGATCAGTTGTTTCTTTACCATCTTTAGTTAAACCAGTTCCAAGTGGAACTTTGTGCCCTTCTCTTTTAGCAACTTGAACTTCACCCATTGCCATTGAAGCTGTTGCCATATCATAAACAACCGGTGTTTTACCAGGACGTGGCCAAGCAAATGAAATTGGGTTTGTTCCAAATAAAGGTTTTATTGAGCCAGCAGGTGCTACAGCAGGCTTGTAAGATGTACAAGCAAATGCAACTAAACCTTCCTCTGCTAATTTCTCTGTTTCAGGCCACATAGCAGCCATATGATGTGAATTATTTATTGCTAACACAGCTACACCATTTTCTTTTGCAGCTTTTGCTAATTCAGGCAATCCTTTATTTAATACAACAGGTGCTAAACAATTATTTCCTTCAACTTTAATTACTGATGAAGATATTTTTTTTACTTCTGGTTTACCTTTACCATTTATCTTTCCACCTTTAAGTCCAATTACATAGGCTGGCAATCTAAATAAACCGTGTGATACAGAACCATCTCTTTCAGCGTTTCTGATTAAGTCAGATAAAATTGATGCTGTTTCATCATCACAACCGTTAGCTAAAAGAGTTTTTTTAGCTAGTTCAAATATTTCGTCTAAAGTTAAGGATACAGTGCTCATTATTTTGATTTACATTTTTTACATAAACCAAAAAATTCTAAATTATATTTGCTATATTTCATTCCAGAGTTATCTGAAAAGTTAGATAAATATTTTGAAAGTTTTGAATTACTTATTTCTGATACATTTTCGCAACTTTCACAAATTGAAAAAGCTGTTGCTTTGGAGACCTGACAACTAGAATTTTGACAAGCAATAAAAGCATTTCTGCTTTCAATCTTATGAATTTTTCCAATTTCAACCAACTTATCTAACGCTCTATAAACTTGTAATGGTGCTTTAATTCCTTTTTTTTGAACATTAAAAAGAATTGAATAAGCTTTCATTGGTCCACCAGATTTATCAATAAGATCGAAAATGATTTTTTGATTTTTGGAAAGATTATGTTCTTTTTGCATCTTTAAATTCTTATCAATTAGTTATCAGTTTTTCAATTTAATCGATTGTTTAATATTAAGTAAAGACAATATAAATAAAATCAAAGAGGCCATTATAATTGAAGGCCCAGATGATGTATTAAATTCTAGAGATGAAAATAACCCTAATACAACTGACAATAAACCACCTATGATTGAGTAAATTACCATTTTAATTGGACTATCTGAAATATTTCTAGCCATAGCCGCTGGAATAATTAACATTCCTGTGATTAATAATAGTCCAACCATTTTAATTGATATTGCTATTACAGCAGCCATTAGAATTGTAAATATTGCTTTTGCCCTATCGGGATTTAATCCTTCTGCTTCAGCTAATTCGTAATTAACTGTAGAAGCGAATAATGGTTTCCAAATTAATTTTAGAAGTAGTAAAATTACAGCACCACCAGTCCATATGATTAACAAATCATCTGTTGTTACAGCTAATATATCGCCAAATAATAGACCCATAATATCAAAACGAATAAATGTTAAGAAACCAATTACTACTAATCCAACTGCTAGTGAGGAATGAGCTAAAAGACCAAGCAATGCATCACCAGGTAAGTTTGTTTTCTTTTGAAGTTGAATCAAAATTAGAGCTATTAGTGAAGAAATAATAAATACAGATAATGCAATATTTAGTTCAAGTGTATAAGCCATTGTAACACCAAGCAAAGCCGAGTGAGCAAGAGTATCACCAAAATATGACAACCTTCTCCAAACAACAAAACAACCAAGAGGTCCTGTAACTAAAGCAATACCCAAACCTGCAACTAAAGCTCTTATAAAAAAATCATCAAACATTTAATTTTTTTTTATTTCACCTTCATCTAAATGCACATGATCATGTTTATGCTCATAAACAGAAAGGATTTGAGAAGCTTGTTCACCGAACAAAGTTTTATATTCATTGTTTCTTGCAACATCCATTGGTGAACCAGAGCAACATACATGACCATTTAAACAAACTACATGATCTGTTGCTGTCATTACTGTATGCAAATCATGTGAAATTAATAAAATACCACAGTGTAAACTGTCTGAAATTTTTTTTATTAATTCATATAAAGCTATCTCGCCTGTATAATCTACTCCTTGAACTGGTTCATCAAGAACTAATAGTTCTGGTTTTTTACATATTGCTCTTGCAATTAATACTCTTTGAAATTCACCACCTGACAAATTTCCTAAACTTTTATTTTTTAAATGAATAACTCCAGTTAGTGATAAAGCTTCATCTATTTTCTCTTCTTTAATATTTTCTGTAAGCAACATAAAGTCTCGAACCCTTATAGGTAAAGTCCAATCTATTGAAATTTTCTGAGGTACATAGCCAACTTTATTGGTATATTTTTCAACGCTTCCTTCTATATTTTTATAAATACCTAAAGCAATTTTAGCTGTTGTACTTTTACCTGAACCATTAGGACCAATTAGAGTAACAATTTTTCCTTTTTCAACTGCAAGTGTTACTCCTTCGACAAGCCATTTACCATTTTGCTTAAAACCTGCGTTGTTTAATTTAACTAATATGTTGTTTTCTCTGCTCATATACTACTTGACTTATAAATGTTATATTATTACATAGCGTTATAATATAACAACCAATAAAATATTTTACTTATGAAAAAACTGAAAAAAATACCTTTTATCCTTTCATTATTGTCTTTAATGACACTCTTTACACCAACTAACGCTGATATTAAAGTAGTTGCATCTATTAAGCCCATACATTCTCTTGCAAGCTACCTTATGGATGGTGTTGCTAAACCTGATTTAATAGTTGATGGCTACGCATCTCCACATGGATTTGCAATGAAGCCATCACATGCAAAAATGTTACAAAATGCTGACTTAATTTTTTGGGTTGGAGAGGATTTGGAAAATTTTTTAGAAAAACCGTTAAAATCAATTGCAAAAAAAGCAGAAAAAATTGAATTAATGGAAATCAAAGGATTGCAAGTATTAAAATTTAGAGAAAGAAATATTTTTGATGATCATGATGATCACGGACATGAAGATCATGATGACCATGGTAAAAAAGAAGATGATCACGACGACCACGATCATGATGACCATGGTAAAAAAGAAGATGACCATGACGATCATGGACATGACGATCACGGTAAAAAAGATGGTCACGATGATCATGACGACCATGATGGACATGAAGGACACCACCACGGTGAATTTGATCCACACATTTGGTTAGATCCTGTAAATGCCAAAGTTATATTAAAGGAAATTGCTGAACACTTAATTGAAAATGATTCAAAAAACGAGGCTACTTATAAAAGTAACTTGAAAAAAGCTCTTAATGATATTGATAAGCTTACTGCAGATGTTAAGGCTGAGTTAAATAAGAGTGTTGCTTCAATTGTTTTTCATGATGCATATCAATATTTTGAAGAAAGATTTAACGTAAATATTTTGGGTGCTTTCACAGTTAACACTGATGTAATGCCAGGTGCAGAACAATTAAAAGAAATTAGAGAGATAATTGAGCATGATAAAGTTGCATGTGTATTTTCAGAGCCTCAATTTAACCCTGATATTATTAAAGCTGTTGCAAAAGATATGAATATTAAAACTGGAGTAGTGGATCCTTTGGGAGCTACTTTAAATCCAGGAAAATCATTATACTTTGATTTAATAAGAAACATGTCTGCATCCTTTAAAGGTTGCTAATCGTTATTAATGGAAAACAAGCACCAAGTACCTGTTACTGTTTTAACAGGTTTTCTTGGTGCTGGAAAAACAACACTTCTTAATAGAATTCTAACAGAACAGCACGGCCAAAAGTACGCCGTTATTGTAAATGAATTTGGTGAACAAGGTATTGATAATGACCTTGTGGTGGATGCTGACGAGGAAGTTTTTGAAATGAACAATGGCTGTATATGCTGCACAGTCAGAGGTGACCTAATTAGAATACTTAGTGGGTTAATGAAGCGAGCTGATAAACTTGATGCAATTATAGTTGAAACAACAGGTTTAGCAGATCCAGCTCCTGTAGCTCAAACCTTCTTTGTAGATCAAGATGTGGCAAATAAAACAAAGCTAGATGCAATTGTTACAGTTGCTGATGCAGTTCATCTAAGCTCACAAATTGAAGATCATCACGAAGCAGAGGAACAAATTGCTTTTGGTGATGTAATATTACTAAACAAAATAGATCTTGTGAAAGATGAGAATATAGACGTAGTAACAAAGAGAATTCGTAAAATTAATCCTTTTGCTAAAATTATTAAAACAACAAAATGTGGGGCACCACTAAAGGAAATTCTTAATCTTGATGCTTTTAGTTTAAAACGTATTTTAGAGGTAGAACCAGATTTTCTTGAGTCAGATCATGATCATGAGCATGATGATGATGTTACAAGTTTATCATTCGTATCTGAAAAACCTCTAGACATGGAAAAATTTCAAAACTGGTTTGGAAAACTTTTGCAGACAAAAGGTCAAGATATTATGAGAACTAAAGGAATACTTGATTTCAAAGGTGAAAATGATCGATACGTATTTCAAGGTGTTCATATGTTGATGGACGCTTCTCCAATGGGAAAATGGCCAGACGATAAAGAACGTAGCTCTAGACTAGTGTTTATTGGACGTAACCTAGAAACCATGAATTTAAAAGAGGGATTTGAAGCCTGTAAATCAGAATGACAACTGATTTAAATCAATTTCCACAGTTAGATAAAACTAAATTTGAGCAAAGAGGAATTCAGTTAGAAATTGGAGTTCCAGTAACCTGCGCAGTTTCAATTGGTAATTATATAGCTGCTGGTTTTGGCGATGGTACTATAAGAATTTTCAGTTCTGGAGAAAAACACAAAACTTTAAAGGCTCATAAAGGTGTGATTCTTTGTATGGCAAAGGATGGTGATAATATTTTAACTGGTGGTGATGATGGTTATTTTTTAAAAATTTCACTTAACGGAGAAATAAATGAAATTACAAACTTTGGTTCACGATGGGTTGATCATGTTGCAGCACATAATGGAAACCTAGTTTGTTCTTCAGGTAAGGTAGTTTATTATTGGGATAAAAATAAAAAAGAACCAAAATCTTTAAATCATGATAGTACAATTGGAGGTTTGGCATTTGATGCTAAAGGAAGACGGTTGGCTGTATCTAGATACGGAGGTGTTACAGTTTGGAAAAAAGATTACAGCAACAAGTGGAAATCAACAAAATTAGATTGGAAAGGTTCTCACAATAAAGTGAGTTTTAGCCCAGATGGTAAATACTTGGTAACTTCCATGCAAGAAAATGTACTTCGTTGCTGGCGTTTAAAAGATAAACTTGATTTTGCTATGTCAGGATATGGCTCAAAAGTTAAAAGTTTTGCTTTCATTTATGATACAAGTTACTTGGCAACATCAGGAGCAATAGATGCAATATGTTGGCCTTTTGATGGTGAAGGACCAATGGGTCGTAAACCTATCTGTCTTCCTTATATAGGAAATAAACAAGTTACATTTATAGAACCATTCCCTGATGAAAAAGCAATTTTTGCTGGTTTGAGTGATGGTTCTGTTTTTTTATCTCAAATTGAAAATGAGAATAATACTATAATAATTAGAAGTTTCACAGGTTCTGAAGTTAGTGCAATCGCAATGACTGACGATAAATCAAGTATATTTATTGGTGACATGAGTGGAAATACTTTGTG
>CACJHS010000034.1 GCA_902593235.1 uncultured Pelagibacteraceae bacterium | reverse complement strand
ACATAAAACAATCCATCTAGCACCATTATCAAATGCAGCTTTTAAACATGACATTGCATATTCTGGATTAGCTTTATATCCATCAAAAAAATGTTCAGCATCAAACATGAACTCTTTTCCAGATTTAACGATGTGTTTTGTACTTTCACTAATATTAGTTAAATTCTGCTCATTACTTATTCCTAAAGCGACATCCACTTGAAAATCCCATGATTTTCCAAACAGGCAAACAGAAGTACTTTTTGAATTAATTAAAGATGAGAGCATAGGGTCATTCTCAGCGCTATGTTCTGTTTTTTTAGTCATTCCAAAAGCAGTTAATTTTGTTGATTTAAAATTATGATCCTTATTGAAAAACTCAGTATCAGTTGGATTTGCTCCAGGCCAACCTCCTTCAACATAATCAACACCCAATTTATCTAAAGCTGATGAGATTTTTTCCTTATCATCAATTGAAAAATCTACACCTTGGGTTTGTGCTCCATCACGCAGTGTTGTATCAAATATATAAAGTTGTTCCTTGCTCATTTAAATTTCCAAGTCGTTTTACCATCTTTATCTTCTATTAAAACACCTTTGTCTAAAAGCTCATTCCTAATTTTATCAGCTTCTTCGTAATTTTTGTTCTCTCGAGCCTTATTTCTTTCCTGAATTTTTTGTAAAATTTCTTTTTCAGAAACTAAAGCTTTGCTAATTTTAAATTTAACCCAATTTTCTTTACTTTCATTTAATAGTCCTACAAATTTACAAGCAGAAACAAATAAAGATTTATCTTCTTCGTTACCTTTTTGAGCTTTGTCATATAATTGATGTAAATTAGCAATATATCCAGGAGTGTTTAAATCATCGTAAAGTGGCTGAAGAATTTCATCAGAAACTTTAGAATTATTTTCAATATCTAAATATGAATTGTACCATTTATTTATCGTGTTTTGACAGTCGTCCAGAAGTTTATCATTCCAATCTAATGGTTGTTTATAATGCGCGCTTAGTAAAGCTAATCTTAAAACTTGGCCGCTAATCTTATTTCTAAAATCTTTTATTTTTAAAATATTTCCCTGAGACTTAGCCATTTTTTCATTAGACATAGTGATGAATGCATTATGCATCCAAAATTTTGCAAATATTTTTGTATCATTAGCGCATCTTGATTGAGCTATTTCATTTTCATGATGAGGAAATAACAAATCTATACCACCTCCATGTACATCAAACTCATCTCCTAAAAATTTCTTTGACATTGCTGAACACTCCAGATGCCATCCTGGTCTACCTTTTCCCCATGGAGATTCCCATGATGGTTCATCATCTTCTGAAGGTTTCCATAAAACAAAATCTTCTGAATTTTTTTTATTTTCACTGACTTCTACTCTTGATCCAGCAATAAGTTCATCTAATTTTTTATTTGAGAGTTGACCATAATCCTTGAATTTTTTAACCTCAAAATAAACATGCTTATTATTTTCATAAGCAAATTCTTTTTTTATTAATTCAGAAATCATTTCAATCATCAAATCTATATTTTCTGTTGCTTTAGGTTGATGTGTTGGCTCTTCACAATTTAAGTAATTACAATCTTCACTAAAACTTTTAGTTACTTTGCTTGTTAATTCTGAAATTGAGATATTATTTTCTTTTGAAGATTTAATAATTTTATCATCTACATCTGTAATATTTCGTACATAAGTAACTTTAGGATAATTTTTTTTTAAAATTCTAAACAAAATATCAAATACAACTATTGGTCTTGCGTTCCCAATATGAGGATCGTCATAAACAGTTGGACCACACACATACATTCTAATATTGCTTTTATCTAGTGGTACAAACTTCTCTTTTTTATTTGTTAGATTGTTTGTTAAAAAAATATCTTTACTCATTATTTTAGGAATATACTTAAAAAATAGATTTGTGAATCTATTTGATTAATTTGGAATTTTGCATACAGGAATTGGCTCCATTTTATGCAAATTTTGTTTTCTGATAGTTTCGTATTTAGCTCGATTAGCTGAATTAGGATTATCCATAGCCTCTTCTAATTCTTCATATTTTAGTCCAAGTTGACCTTCATCAGTTCTTCCATCGTCCCACAAACCATCCGTAGGGGCCGCATCTATAATTTCTTTTAAAATTCCAAGTTCTTTTCCAAGCTCCCAAACTTCAGTTTTATTACAATCAGCTATTGGAGATATATCTACTCCACCATCTCCGTATTTTGTGTAAAACCCAACACCAAAATCTTCAACTTTATTTCCAGTTCCAACTACTATTCCTTTATTCGCTGCAGCAACTTGATAAAGCGTTGTCATTCTTAATCTAGCTCTAGAATTCGCCATTCCATGTTCATTATCAAAATTTGATAAACTTGAATTAAAAGCCAAAAATAACTCATCTAAATTGATAGTGTGTGCCTCAACATTTTTAAAATTTTTAACTAACCACTCTTGATGCTTTAAACTTAAATCATGTTGATGTGATTTCTGTTTAATTGGCATTGACAAAACAATAGTTTTTAAACCTGTCATTGCGCTTAATGTGCTAGAAACTGATGAATCTATTCCTCCAGAAATTCCTATAACCAATGACTCTGCCTTACTTGGCATATTATTTACATAATCTTTAATCCAAGTAGAAATAAAATTTACTTTTTCTGAAGCATTCATGATTTTAAAGTATTAGATATTTAAAATTTTACAATGTCTTAAGATGCCGCTCTATCTGCGTTTTTAGAATAAGAGCTATTCTTTTTAATCTCATCTGAAATCAAGAAAGCTAATTCTAGAGCTTGGTTTGCGTTTAGTCTTGGGTCACAATGTGTGTGATATCTTGATGATAAGTCTTTTTCAGATATTTTTTGTGCTCCACCAATACACTCTGTTACATCTTGACCAGTCAATTCTATATGTAAACCACCAGCGTAACTTCCTTCGCTTTGGTGACATGCAAAAACATTTTTAACCTCTTTTAACACACTATTAAATGGCCTAGTTTTAAATCCTGTCGCAGCTTTTACTGTATTTCCATGACAAGGATCACACGACCAGATTACATTTAGTCCCTCTTTTTTAATTGCCCTAATTAATTTTGGTAAAAATTTTGAAACATTATCTGCACCAAATCTTGATATTAGTGTGATTTTACCTTTTTCATTATTAGGGTTAATTCTATTACAAAGATCAATTAAATCATCAGCCTTTAAGGTAGGGCCACATTTTATCCCTATTGGATTCTCTATACCTCTACAAAACTCAACATGACCACCATCCAGTTGTCTTGTTCTGTCTCCAATCCAAACAAAGTGAGCAGATGTATCGTGGTTTTCTCCTGTTGTAGAGTCTGTTCTTGTCATAGTCTCTTCAAATGGAAGCAGTAATGCTTCATGTGATGTCCAGAAGTTAACAGTTTTTAATCTTCTATTAAAATCTGAATTAATTCCACATGCATCCATGAAAGCTAATGCATTTGCAATATTATCTTCTAATTCTTTAAATCTTTTTAATTCAGGTGAATTTTTGATGAATCCTAAATTCCAATTATGAACATTCTTAAGGTCTGCAAAACCCCCATGACAAAATGCTCTGATTAAGTTTAAAGTTGCAGCCGATTGTGAGTATGCCTTAAATAATCTTTTAGGATCTGGAACTCTAGCCTTTTCAGTAAATTCCATAGCATTTATGTTATCACCTAAATAACTTGGAAGTTCTACTCCATCTTTTATTTCTGTTGGTGCACTTCTAGGTTTTGAAAATTGACCAGCTATTCTTCCAAGTTTTACTACTGGTAATGAAGCTGAGTAAGTTAAAACTAATGACATTTGTAACATTAATTTAAAAGTGTCTCTTATATTATCTGGATTAAATTCTGCAAAACTTTCAGCACAATCTCCGCCCTGAAGTAAAAATGCTTTTCCATCCACAACATCAGCTAACTGACTTTTAAGATGTCTTGTTTCACCAGCAAATACTAATGGAGGAAATGTTCCTATCTTATCCAAAACTTTATCCAGTTCTTTTTTGTCTGGATATTCTGGAATATGTTTTACAGGATATTTTCTCCAACTATTTTTTTTCCAACTTTTCATATTCAACCTAGGGGTGTTTTAACAGAGTTTAAAGTTTATTCAACAGTGACAGATTTAGCCAAATTTCTAGGCTTATCAATATCATGTCCTTTTTTAAGAGCAGAGTAATATGCAAGTTTTTGAAGTGGAATAGTCAAAAGGAACGGAAGTAAGTCATCATTTGTATTCTCAACTTCAATAGTTTCCCAAATATTTTCTGAAACAACTTCATCTTTACTTTTATTAGTTATTAATAATACCTTTGCTCCTCTAGCAATAACTTCCTGCATGTTAGAAATTGTTTTTTTATAATAATTGTCTCTAGGAGCTAAAACTACAACTGGCATACCTTCTTCGATTAAAGCCAGTGGTCCATGTTTCATTTCCCCTGCTGGATATCCTTCAGCATGAACGTAAGAAAGTTCTTTAAGTTTTAACGCACCCTCTAAAGCTATCGGATATGAATAACCTCTTCCTAAAAACATTGAACCTTTAGCTTCATTAAATGTTGATGATATTGCCTGAATATCATGATCATGTAATAAAGTTTTTTCTATTAATCCAGGTAGATCTTTTAAGTCTCTAATCTTTTCTTGATATTCTTGTTTTTTAATTTCCTTTCTTAATGATCCAAGTTTTAAGGCTAAAATATACAATACTAATATTTGACCTAGAAATGCTTTTGTTGATGCAACTCCTATTTCAGGACCACAATGAATTGGTAAAACGAAACTAGAGTCTCTTGCAATTGAGCTTTCAATAACATTAACTACAGCACATGTCTTCATATTATTTTTATTACAAAGATCTAAGGCTGCATAAGTATCTGCTGTCTCTCCTGATTGTGAAACAAAGACATATAAAGTATCTTTTTTGAACCTATTTTTTCTATATCTAAATTCTGATGCTATATCTATGTTAACATCCAAGTTTGTAAGTTCCTCAAACCAATATTTAGCCATTAAACAAGAATGGTATGCAGTTCCACATCCAATTAAAGTTATTGAATTAATCTCTTCGATTTTCCAAGGAAAATTATAAATGTTTATCTCTTTATTTACATTATCTACGTATTCTTTTATTCCAGTTTTAATTGTTGTTGGCTGCTCTTCGATTTCTTTTGCCATGAAATGTTTAAAATCACCTTTATCATAATTTTCTTCATTAGATGATAATTCTAATATTTTTTTATTAATTTTTTTTCCTTCTTCATTAAAAAAAAGAACCTGATCTTTTTTAACAATACAAAATTCACCATCATCAAGGTATGAGATTTTATTTGTCATTGATTTCAAAGCATAAGAGTCTGATCCTAGATAGTTTTCATTTGGACCATAGCCAACGGCTAGCGGTGATCCTCTTCTAGCACCAACTATTAAGTCTGGCATCTCTTTAAAAACAATTCCAAGAGCAAAGCTACCATGGAGTTGTTTTAATGTTTTTGTTATAGCATCCTCGATTTCTGAAGTTTTTAAATTTTCTGTTATTAAATGAACGATTACTTCGGTATCTGTCTGTGATTTAAATTTATGACCTTTGTTAACTAAATGTTTTTTTAATATTGTAGAGTTTTCAATAATTCCATTGTGAACTACTGATACATTATGAGAGGAATGAGGGTGTGCATTTAAACTATTAGGAATTCCATGAGTAGCCCATCTTACATGTCCTATACCAATATTTCCTCTTAAGTTTTTTAAATCAAAATTATTTTCTAAGTTATCTACTCTTCCTTCAGATTTTATTTCATTGATTTCACCATCTGAAAGTGTAGCTATACCTGCTGAATCATATCCTCTGTATTCTAATTTTTTTAATGAATTAATTATATTTGCAGAAACAGGTTTGTTGCTAGATATTCCAATAATTCCACACATAAACTATTTTTTCTTTCTTTTGTAATTCTTAACCTCTAATTGTGGTGACCTTGTTAGTGCCAAAGATTTTTTTCTAACATTCTTTGTTATTACTGATCCAGCTCCAACAATACTATCTTTATTTAGAGTAACTGGGGCAACTAAGGAAGAGTTTGAGCCTATAAATACTTTATCTTTAATATTTGTTTTATTCTTATTTATACCATCATAATTACAAGTAATTGTACCTGCTCCAATATTTACTGATTTTCCTATTTGAGCATCTCCTACATAAGATAAATGATTAACTTTAGATTTATTTCCTAAAGTACTTTTTTTAATCTCTACAAAATTACCTACTTTGGATCCTTCTTTTAAAATTGTATTGGGTCTTATTCTTGCATAGGGGCCAATCTCAACTTTATTTTCAATTTTACACGACTCTAAATGTGAAAAAGATTTTATGATTACATTGTTTCCAATTTTGACCTTAGATCCAATAACAACATAAGGTTCTATAGTTACTTTCTTTCCAATCTTTGTATCTTTCGAAAAAAAAATAGTTTCAGGGCCAATCATCTTAACTCCTGATTTTATAAATTTTTCTCTGAGTTTTTTTTGACTTGAGTCTTTCATTTTGATCTTATTTATATTAAGTATATTGTTTGATTAATTCACAATTTATTTCTTTAAAATACTTTAATAATGAAACAAAAATTTACAATTTTATTTGATTTAGATGGTACATTAGTTGATACAGCTCCAGATTTGATACGGGCTCATAATCATGTAATGAAAAAATTTGGATACCCTACTAAAACTTTAGGAGAATTAAAAAATGCTGTCGGCAAAGGAGCAAAAGCTATGATGGCAAAAGCTAATGGCCAATGGAAGTGGTTTGATGAAAAAATTCAAAACGAAATGACTGATGAATTTCTATCATATTATGGAAAAAATATTTTACATGAAAGTAAATTAATTAACGGTGTAAAGGAATTTTTAAATTGGTGTAAAAATGAAAATATTTCTATGGCAGTATGCACTAATAAAACTGAACACTTAGCAGTTGATCTTTTAAAAAAAATTGGGATTTATGATTATTTCGAATATGTTGCAGGTTATAATACTTTTGAATATTGCAAACCAGACCCTCGACATTTAACAACTACAATTGAAATTTTA
>CACJHS010000033.1 GCA_902593235.1 uncultured Pelagibacteraceae bacterium | reverse complement strand
AGGTTTAAAAAATGAAAATGTAGAGTATTTTTATTCTAAAAAGAAAGAAGAATTACCAACTGGAACATGTTTGATTTTAATAACTCCAGACTCAGAAAGAACAATGTGCACTTTCCTGGGAACAGCAGGAAAAATTAATGAAAACGATGTTAGTTCTGATGCAATTAAAAGAAGTGAAATAATATTTTTAGAAGGTTACTTATGGGATGAGGGAGAGCCCAAAAAAGCTTTCGATAAAGCTATAAATAATGCCAACAAAGTTGCCATGTCACTTTCTGACCTATTTTGTGTGGATAGACACAAACCTCATTTTTTAAACTTAGTTAAAAACAATCTTGATATAACTTTTGCCAATGAACAAGAAATTACCTCATTAATTGAGGCAAAAAATTTTGAGGAGGTTATAAACTTTTCAAAACAACTTAATAAATTAGTAATTGTAACTAGAGGGGAAAAAGGTGCAGTTGCAATTAATGGCGATGAAGTCGTTGAAAGCGATATACAAAAAAATCTGAAAATTGTTGATCTTACTGGCGCAGGTGATCTTTTTGCAGCCGGATTTTTACATGGATACATCAATAAATTATCTATAAAAAAATGCCTCGAAAAAGGGACTGAAATGTCATCAAAAGTAATTCAACAAATTGGAGCAAGACTTTAAATTTAAATTTTCTTTCTTTTAAAACTTCCCTTGCCTTTTTTGGGTTTAACTATTTTTGGTTTATACTTTTTAGTAAATAAATCTTTAGCCATGGGATTTTTCTTATTTGATTTGATAGCCATTTTTTTCACTGGTTATGAAATTGTTATCATTAAATGTTTTTAAAATTTTTTTTCTTAATCGATAGATATGAGTTTCAACTGTATGGGTTTCTATATCAGATTGATAACTCCAAACATTTTCTTGTAACTCATCAACATTAACTGGATTTTCTGATTTCGATAAATAAATAATTGTATTTATTTCTTTTTCAGTCAACTTAAGCTTTGTATTTTTTATTAACATTTCTCTAGAATTTAGATCAATAGTATAATTATTTACTTTCACTTCAGATTGGCTATTAAATTGCAATTTTAAAAATTCAATATTTATCTTTTCAATTAGTTTGAATAAATTAATTGGTAAATTATCTAAAACAAATTGATTTCGAATATGTGAGTATTTTTTATTTGATATGATTATGTAATTATTCAAATTTTTTACTCTTTCATTTAAAAAATCCTCTCTATCTTCAAATGTAATATTAAAAGTTAAATCTGCTCCAAGTTCTTTAAAGATTTGGTATAATCCAGCAAATTTATATATTATTATATTCTGACTACTCACAAGAGTTAGAATATGACAATTTTAGTAAAAAATAAACATACTCTTCAAATAGATGAATTTAAATTTAATTGCTGTATTGGAAAAAAAGGTTCAACCAATAACAAAAAAGAAGGTGATAAAAAAACACCAAAAGGCACTTTTGAAATTGAAAATCTTTATTTTAGAGAAGATCGAATTAGAAAACCTCTAACTTTACTAAAGTGTATCAAAATTGAAAAAAATATGGGTTGGTGTGATGATATTAGTTTTCCAAAAAAATATAATAAACTTATTAAAATCGAAAAAAAAATCAGGCATGAAAAATTAAAAAGAAAAGACAACAAATATGACTTGTTGATTCCAATTAAATACAATTTTAATAAACCTATCACCGGGAAGGGTAGTTGTATCTTTATTCATCTTACAAAAAATTATCAACCTACAGCAGGATGCATTGCTTTAAAAAAAAAGGATTTTTTAATTATGCTAAAATTGATAAACAAAGATTCAAAAATAAAAATTTTTTAGTGCCTCTGACCAAATATACTGGATCCTACTCTGATTAATGTAGATTCATGCTTGGCAGCTGTAAGATAATCTGAAGACATCCCCATGCTTAGCTCTTTAAAACCTAAAGATTTATTTAAATTTTTCATTTCATCAAAATAAATCTCTGGATTAATATTGGCAGGCGGAATACACATCAGGCCAATTAGATCTAAATTTATTTCTTTGCAATAAGAAACCAGTTGTTTGAGCCCATTTTTATTAATTCCCGATTTTTGGCCTTCATCACCAATATTAACCTGCAAGAAAATTTTAATATTTTTATTAATTTTGTTTTGTTCGTCTGCAATTTTTTTTGCAAGTTTTTCACTATCAACTGAATGAATATAATCAAATAATTTTACAGCAAATTTAACTTTATTGGTTTGCAATTTTCCAATCATATGTAGTTGTACCTCTGGATTTATTTTTTTTACCTCTGTCCATTTTTCAACTGCTTCCTGAACTTTATTTTCACCAAAATGTTTATGTCCATGATCTATTAAAGGTGATATATGATCAATTTTAAAAGTCTTGGAAACCGCTATAATTTTTGGATAATTATTAATATTTATTTCGTTTAACTTAACTTTTATAGTGTCTTGTATGTCTAATAAATTTTTAACTGTGCTATGCATATAAATAATTTAAGAAAATATTACTTTATTAATAAATTTGATGCAAAAAATATAGACAAACAAACAATAAATACAGGAATTATTTACAGAAATTATGATGAAGAAGATAGTTTAAAAACCGTAATTAAACTCAAAAAATACTGTAAAAAAAAAGGTCATAAATTTTTTTTGTCAAATAATGTTAAACTTGCGATAAATCTAAATTTAGATGGAGCTTACATTCCTTCATTTAACAAGAATTCAAATCATCTTTCATTTTCTAAAAGTAAAAATTTTTTACTACTTGGTTCGGCACATAACAATAAAGAAATTAAAATTAAGGAGAAACAGGGTGTAAATATTTTATTTTTATCTTCAATATTTAAAAAAAATAAAAACTATTTAGGGCTTAATAAATTCCGGTTATTGGCAAATTTAACTAACAAAGAAGTTATAGCTTTAGGTGGTATAACAAGCAAAAACTTAAAAAAATTTAATTTGGTAAATTGTAAAGGTTTTGCTGGAATATCTTTCTTTGAAAAAAAAAACGGCCCCTTATAAAAGGGGCCGTTAAATAATTGAAATTACGTTATATTAGAACGCAAATGCAACTGAAACTTCTTTAAACTCTTTATCAGTTCCAGAAATACCTGCTACTGAGTCTGTTGAGTTAAATACAGCTGCAATCGTCATCCCACCCATTGTGTAAGATGCAGATACACCTGAACTTTCTTCATCTGATAATGAAGCAGTTTCAAAGTCAACAGTTGATATACCGTATGATATACTCATGTTTTCATTGATAGCTAATGATATAGCTGCAGCTAATCTATCTTCGTCTGCAGAAGCTTTATCAATTGATGATGTTTGAACACCAACAGTTGCCATACCAGATGTGTATGTTACGTAAGCTGTGCTATGATCATTTTCTACAGTTGATGAAGTACTGTTTGTACCCATACCATAACCAATAGACATACCGTCTACTAAGTCATCAGCAACTAATACTAATGAAGTATCAGTTCCTTGTGCTTCTCTACCCATTGAAGCTGAAGCAGTGATGCTACCAAGACTTACTTCATAACCGAATGTATTAGCGTTACCAGTACCAACTACACCATTATCATCAGTGTCAACATCATCCCAAACTTGCTCACCAGCAGTTGGCATCATATCTTGATACTTGTTAAGACCAGCTTTACTTGTTCCATTCATGAAGTGAAGTGTTCCACTATCACCCATATCTAAAGATACATGTGAAGTTGAGAAAGCAGCATCAGTCATTGTGTAACCAGTGCTTACAGTCATACCATTGTCTAATTCACCTGAACCAGAAAATGAAATTCCTTTTGAATTACTGAAAGGGTTCGCAGCACTATCACCTTTACCACCTGCGTAGCTTACTTTAGCAGAACCACTAACACTCATAGCTCCAGCAAAAGCTGATGTAGCAACTAGAGAACCTGCTAACGCAGTTAATCCAATTTTTGCTATTTTGTTCATATTTACTCCTATTTGTTATTTATAATTATAAACAGGCAATAATTATCATTTTTGCCTTTAAATAATGCCTAAATTATCAGTTATTTGAATTTTTTTTAACTTTTGTTGTATTTTTGCAACAAATAAACACTATAAAAATAGGACTTTTTTAGGATTTTTTAAACTATATATTACTCTTTGCACAATTCTTGTTATATATAAATTGTTTTTTAGATCATCTTTATGAAGATAAAACTTATTTTATACAAATTAACAGGTCTTTTCATAATTTTAATAAATCTTAACTCATGTGGGATTTATCGACCAGTAAGCGCAAAGGACTATCCTCCAGAACCAGAAAAAAGAATTCAAAAAAACCTTCAAGAAGGAAGAGGCTTCACATTAATGGGTGCCAACAAAAAAGGTGATGGTAATTTTAATTTTGCCACATCTAATGAAATGTGGAGAGCAAGCTTAGATATTTTAGACTTTATGCCTCTTACCTCTGCTGATTATGGGGGTGGATTAATAATAACTGATTGGTATAGTGACGGAAGTAACACTAGTGACTCAATTAAAATATCAATTAGATTTTTATCAAATGAAATTAGAGCTGATGCTCTTAATATCAAAGTATTTAGTAAGCAATGTGAAAAAACAATTAATTGTAAAGTTTTACAAAGTAACCCAGAAATAGAGAGTGAATTAAAAGTTGCAATATTAAAAAGAGCTGCAAAGTATAAAAAAGATATGATTGATTCTACTCCAAAAAGAGATGTAAATACAATACTTGCGCCAGGCGAAAAAAATTAATCATAAAGAATTTTTTGTGGAAAGATATAACTTCAAGACTATTGAAAATAAATGGCAAAAATTTTGGAATAATAACAAAACTTTTGAATCTTTAGTTAAAGATAAAAAAAAATTTTATTGCTTAGAAATGTTTCCTTATCCATCTGGTAAAATTCACATGGGTCATGTCAGAAATTATGCAATCGGAGACGTTCTAGCAAGATATAAATCTCTTCAAGGTTATAATGTTCTACACCCTATGGGGTGGGACTCTTTTGGAATGCCTGCAGAAAACGCTGCGAGACAAAATAATTTAAGTCCTAAAAAGTGGACTGAAGAAAATATTGAAACAATGAAATCACAGCTAAAGAAACTTGGTTTGTCAATTGATTGGGACAGAGAAATTTCTACATGTTCTCCAAAATACTATAAACATCAACAAAAATTATTTTTAGATCTTTATGACAAAGGTTTAGTTTATAGAAAAGAAAGTTATGTAAATTGGGACCCAATAGACAGAACAGTTTTAGCAAATGAGCAGGTAGTAGATGGAAAAGGTTGGAGATCTGGTGCTGTAGTAGAAAGAAAAAAATTAAATCAATGGTTTTTTAAAATTTCTCATTTTTCTGAAGATTTATTAAATGAATTAGAAAATCTCAAAGAGTGGCCTGAGAAAGTAAAAACCATGCAAAAGAACTGGATTGGTAAATCATACGGCTGTGAAATTGATTTTGAAATAGAAGGGTCTGAAAAAATTAATTCTATTAGATGTTATACAACAAGACCGGATACCCTTTTTGGATTTTCATTTTTAGCACTCTCAGTTGATCATCCGTTTGCAAAATATTATGAAAAAGATCCTGATTTTATTAAGTTCAAGAATGATTGTTCAAAAACAGGAACAACGGAAGAATCTATAGCTCAAGCAGAAAAAATAGGTTTTAAAACAAATCTACATGCGCTCAACCCATTAGATAAAAATATTAAAGTTCCAGTGTATTTTGCCAATTTTGTATTAATGGACTATGGATTTGGTGCTGTTTTTGGCTGTCCCGCACATGACCAGAGGGATTTTGATTTTGCAAAAAAATATAAACTAAATATCATAACTGTTGTAAGGCCAACAAATGAAAAAGATAATTTTAATGTTTCAAACGAACCTTACGTTGATTCAGGTATATTGATTAATTCTAAATTTTTAAATGGCTTGTCTGTTCCTGATCAATCCATACCAAAAACCATTGATTATTTAGAAAAAAATAAATTAGGAAATAGAAAAACGAATTACAGATTGAAGGATTGGGGAATATCGAGACAAAGATATTGGGGATGTCCTATTCCAATTGCATATGATAAAAATAACAATGTAGTTAAAATTCCAGAAAAAGACCTTCCTGTAACTCTTCCTGAAATTGAAAAATTAAATACTAATGGTAACCCATTAGATTCTGAAACAAAATGGAAATCAATAATTATTGATGGAAAAGAATGTTTAAGAGAAACAGATACGCTTGATACTTTTGTTGACTCATCTTGGTACTTTTTAAGATTTTGTTCTTCAAATGATGAAACTAATCCATTTGACGAAGAAGAAATTAAATATTGGATGCCTGTAGATCAATATATTGGTGGTATTGAGCATGCAATATTACATTTATTGTATTCAAGATTTTTTGTAAGAGCAATTAATTTAAACAACAAAAAGATTGATCTCAAAGAACCTTTCAAAGGATTATTTACACAAGGTATGGTTTGCCATCAAACATATAAAGATAGTAATAATAATTGGTTAAGCCCTGACGAAGTTTTTTCTAAAGATAATAAACAATTTTTTAATATACAAAAACCCGATCAAAAAGTGATCGTAGGACCCTCTGAGTCAATGTCAAAATCCAAAAAAAATACAATTGATCCTGGTAAAATGATTGAAGCTTATGGTGCCGACTCTGTAAGGTTTTTTATTTTATCAGATAGTCCTCCTGAGAAAGATGTACAATGGTCGGATAGTGGAATGGCATCATCATTTAAATATATTCAAAAATTTTGGACACTAAATGAAAAAATTTGTTCAACGTTTAAAAAAAATGAAGTGGACCCGAATAAAGATATAGAATTTTTTGTTAACCAAGCAATTGATAAAATAAATCTAGCTTTAGAGAAATTTAGATACAATGTAATAATTGCAGTCTTCCATGAAATTTATTCTTTTTTTAACAAAACTTTAGAACCAAACCTAAATTATTCTAATCTTAAACAAAATTATGAAAAAATATTAATAATGATGTTGCCCGTAATTCCTCACCTGGCAAGTGAATGTTTGGAAAAAATAGACAAAAAAACAGAAGTAAAATGGCCAATAATAAATAAGAAATTTATTAAAAGTGATAA
>CACJHS010000032.1 GCA_902593235.1 uncultured Pelagibacteraceae bacterium | reverse complement strand
TCCTTAAAGATATATGAATAATAACTCAAAAGTATTAGCATTAAAATATAGACCTCAAACTTTTGATGATCTTATTGGTCAAGAGGTTGTTGCGGAAACTATTACCAATTCGATTAAAGCTGACAAAATACCTAATGCATATTTATTCACTGGAATAAGGGGAATAGGAAAAACCACAACAGCACGAATTGTTGCAAAAGCACTTAATTGTTCAAATGGTATCGATAATTTATGCAAAGAAAACTTTTGTGAAAGCTGTAAATCTATAAGTGAGTCTAGTCATATAGATGTACTTGAAATGGATGCGGCAAGTAAAACTGGTGTTGATGACGTAAGAGATTTAATCGAATTTTCAAGATATGGGCCGACCTCGGCTAAATATAAAATCTTCATTATTGATGAAGTTCATATGTTAAGCAAACAAGCATTTAATGCTTTATTAAAAACTTTAGAGGAACCACCAGAATATCTAAAATTTATTTTTGCAACTACAGAAATTAAAAAAATTCCAATTACAGTAGTATCTAGATGTCAAAGATTTGATCTATCTAGAATTAAATCCACAGAATTATTGGAGTTTATTAAAAAAATTAAGGATAAGGAAAATGGAAAGATAAGCGACGATGCTTTAAAGCTTATAGTAAAAATTTCTGAGGGTTCTGTTAGAGATTCTTTATCGTTGCTGGATAGAGCATTATTAAGTTTGGATGAAGGACAAGAATTAGACTTAAATTCAGCTCAGAAAATTTTTGGGTATTTTGATAAATCTCAATTAATCGATTTGTTTGAGCTAATTTTAAAAGGTGAAGAAATAAAAGTAATAAGTATTTATAGAAAAATTTATGACCAAGGTGTTGAACCAAAAGTTTTTATAAATGATTTTTTAGAGCTACTTTACTATTTTAAAAATATTAATTCTTTAACTTTAGAAAGTACAAACTTTTCATTAAATGATGAAGAATTTTCTAAAATTAAAAATTTATCAAATCAAATAGATTCTGGGGTATTAATATTATTTTGGCAATTTGCCATCACTTCTCTCAAAGAGATAGATATAGTATCTAATCAACACCTTTCAATTGAGATGTTCTTAATAAGATTAATGCATTTAACTTCTGTAAAATCTGAAAATAAAATTGAAAAAGTTGAGGTTGGCTTGAAGAGTGAAAATTTAGTTAAGAATACTGAAACTGAATTAACTTCTAAAACAATCAATCAAATTAAGAATGTTGCACAGGAAGAAAAAACTAAACCAGAAGTTCAAACAGAAATTAAAGCAGAAAATAAAATTAATATAAATGCATTTGATGATCTAATCGAAATCTGTGCCAAAAAAAAGGAGATCAAACTTAAATACGAGTTAGAAAAAAATGTTAACCTTGTAAAATTTGAAAAAAATAGAATTGAAATATCTTTTAATGAAAGTTTAGATAAAGATTTTGTAAAAGATTTATCATCAAAGCTTTTTGAATGGACTGGTGAAAGATGGATTATTACGTTTAGTAAATTAAAAGGGCAAATGTCAGTAAAAGATAAAGAAAAAAATGTAAAAAAACAGTTAATAGATGAAATGAAAAATTCAGAAATATTTAAAAGTGTGATGGATAAATTTCCTGATGCCGAATTAATAGATGTAAATTCAAACAAAGATGGAGTTGATAATGACTGATTTTAGTACAATCTTAGATAAAGCAAAAGAACTTGAGGCAAAAATGAAAGAAAGCCAACAAAAGATTAAGGAAATTAGAGTTGAAGGAGTCTCGGGTTCAAATTCTGTAAAGATAACTTTGGATGGAGAGGGAGAGATGCAAACAATACAGTTATCTGATGAAATTATGAAAGAGGACAAAACTATAATTGAAGATTTAATTGTTGCAGCACATAATAGTGCTAAATCTCAACTTAAATCAAAAACAACTGAGGAAATTTCAAAAGCAACTGGAGGTTTTGGAATTCCTGGTTTTAAATGGCCTTTATAATAAATGCAAAACATCAGTGAGATAGAAGAATTAATTAAATTAATTTCAAAGCTTCCAGGCTTAGGTCCCAAATCAGCAAAAAGAATTGTTTTAAAATTAATAAATAATCGTGACGAACTTGTAAAACCTATGGCAAATATATTGGCACAGGTTTATAAAAATGTAGTTAGATGCAATTCATGTGGTGCCTTAAAGTCAAATTCAGGTGGTTGTTTAAATTGTGAGAATACAAAAGAAAAATATAATAAAATTTGTGTAGTAGAGGATATTGCAGACCAATGGTCGATTGAAAATTCAAAAATCTTTCAGGGTTATTTTCATATTTTGGGTGGAACAATTTCTTCAGTTGGCCAAAGAAAAGAAGATTTATTAATTAACTCATTAGTAGAAAGAGTTAATAGAGATAAAATTGAAGAAGTAATTCTAGCAACTAGTGCAACTGTGGAAGGTCAAACAACTGCATATTATATTCAAGATAGTCTAAAAAATTTAGATGTTAAAATTACTAAATTAGCACAAGGTTTACCAGTAGGAGGAGAGATTGAAAGTTTAGATGATGGGACTTTATTTTCTGCTTTTAAAAATCGATCTAATTTGGTTTCGAACTCAGATTAGACTTTTTTTTTAACCTATTCAAATGAAGTAATGGCTCAGTATAACCTGATGGTTGCTCTTTACCTTTAAACACTAAATCACAAGCAGTTTTAAATGCTATAGAGTTTTCATAATCACTACTCATTTTAACATATAGTGGATCATCTTTGTTCTGATCATCTACTATTTTAGCCATCTCTTTCATTATTTCAGTTACTTGTATTTTAGTTGTAATTCCGTGATGAATCCAATTCGCAATATGTTGTGAAGAAATTCTTAGCGTTGCTCTATCTTCCATTAAGCCAATATTGTTAATATCAGGAACTTTTGAACAACCCACACCTTGGTCGACCCATCTTACAACATACCCTAATAAAGTTTGTGCAGAATTAGAAATTTCTTTATTTATATCTTCTACAGACCAATTAGGTCTATCTGCTATTGGGATTGTTAAAAGATCATCAAGCTTAGCTGGCTCTCTATTAATTAATTTTTTTTGTTCATTAAAAATATTTATTTCATGATAATGTAAAGCATGTAACGCAGCTGCTGTTGGTGACGGAACCCATGCACAGTTTGCTCCTGCTTTTAAGTGTCCTGTTTTTTGCTCCATCATATCTTTCATTTTGTCGGGCATTGCCCACATTCCTTTTCCAATTTGAGCTTTACCAGAAAACCCACAACTTAAACCAATATCAACGTTGTTGTTTTCGTATGCAGTAATCCATTTAGATGACTTCATATCACCTTTTTTAATCATAGGACCGGCTTCCATTGATGTATGCATTTCATCACCGGTTCTATCTAAGAAACCAGTATTAATAAAAAAAACTCTATTTTTTAGACTTCTAATACATTCTTTTAAATTTGCTGATGTTCTTCTCTCTTCATCCATAATACCAATCTTACAAGTGTACTTAGGTAAATTTAGAACTTCTTCAACTTTAGAAAAAATTAAATCTGTAAATGCTGTCTCGTCTGGACCATGCATTTTAGGTTTTACAATATAAACTGATCCAGTTCTTGAATTATTTTTATTTTTAATATCATGCAGTGCAGCTGCTGTAGTTATAAATGCATCCATAATACCCTCAGGTATTTCACTTCCATCACTCAATAAAATTGAAGGGTTAGTCATTAGATGACCAACGTTTCTTACAAGTAAAAGACTTCTGCCATGTAACTTTAAACCTTTTCCATCTTTTGAGATATAACTTCTGTGTGGATTTAATTTTCTCTCAAATAATTTTCCTTCTTTTTCAAATTTTGACTTAAGGTCTCCTTTCATTAGACCTAGCCAATTTCGATAACAAATAATTTTATCCTCTGAGTCAACAGCCGCTACACTATCTTCATTATCACAAATTGTTGACACTGCAGACTCTAGTATAATATCACTAATACCTGCATGATCTTGTTGAGCAGCAAAAGCTCTCGAGTCTTTTAGAATTTCAATATGCAAATTATTATTTTTTAGAATAATTGCAGACGGACTATCGCTTTCGCCTCGATGCCCAACAAATTTATTTTCGTCCTCCAAATCAAAAATATCAGCACCTTTTAAAACTTTTAATTTCCCATATTTTACAGCAAAGCTTGTAATTTTATTCCAACTTAATCCAGCTAATGGAAAGTAATTGTCTAAAAAATCTCTTCCATATTTTATAACCATTTCACCTCTTAAAGGGTCATACCGTTCAGATACGCTGTCTTCAGACTGTTCAATTACATCTGTGCCATAAAGACTATCATATAAACTCATCCATCTTGCATTAGCAGCATTTAATGCATACCTCGCATTCATGACAGGTACAACTAGCTGAGGTCCAGCTATAGTTGCAATTTCATCATCTACATTTTCAGTTTCTATTTTAAAATCAGGTCCTTCATTTTTTAAATAACCAATTTCTAATAAAAATTTTTTGTACTCATCTAAATTAAATTCTTTACCTTTATTTTTGATATGCCAATCATCTATTTTCTTCTGTAAATCTTCCCTTAATTTAATTAATTGTTTATTTTTTGGTGCAAGCTCATCGAGGGTTTTTTCTAGACCTAACCAAAAATTTTCCGGAGATACATTTGTATTTTTTAACAATTCATCATTTACAAAATTTGATAGCTTTTCAGATACTTGAAGATTATTAATTTTAATGTATTTTTCTTGCATAGCACTTAATTTCATACCCCATCTGTATTTTTGCCTGAGAGCTTTACTCCTTCGGCGGAAATCAATCTCTTTCCAGAGTGTTATGCTTTAATCGGTCCTTTTGCCTGAGAGTTTCCGGGGTGGTTGCTCCTTCGGCGCTATAAATAGTCTCTCCCGATAATGAATTTGTATCTGTTAAATGATTTAAGTCAATTAATAAGAATTACACCTTATTTAATATCATTTTATTGCCTTTTTTGTATTTTAACCATCCGCTATAAATAAAACATGAAAAATTATCTAAACTTTGAAACAGAAATTAAAGATCTAGAAAACGAACTAGAAAAATTAAAAGATCCTTACAATCAAGAGGGATTATCAGAAGTTGATACTCAAAAAATTTCAAGTACTCAAAATGAAATAGATGAAAAACTAAAAAATATTTATTCTAATTTAGATCCTTGGCAAACTACTATGGTTGCTCGTCACGAAGATAGACCAAAAGCTAAATTTTTTATAGATAATTTATTTGATGACTTTATCTCACTATCTGGAGATAGATATTACGGCGAGGATAAATCAGTTTTAACTGGATTTGCAAAATTTAATGGAAAATCTGTATTAGTGATAGGTCAAGAAAAAGGAGAAGATTTAGATAGCAGAATTGAGAGAAATTTTGGAATGATGAGACCTGAAGGTTATAGAAAAACCATCAGGTTAATGAACTTAGCAAATAAATTTAATATCCCGATAATTTCTTTTATTGATACCCCAGGAGCATATCCGGGAGTTGGTGCTGAAGAAAGAGGTCAAGCAGAAGCAATTGCGAAATCAATTGAGTGCTGTATGGAACTTAAGGTTCCAACAATTGCAATAATTATAGGTGAGGGTGGCTCTGGTGGAGCAATAGCATTAGCCTCCTCAAACAAAGTTCTTATGTTAGAAAATGCAATTTATTCAGTAATATCTCCAGAGGGATGTGCAACTATACTTTGGAGAGATCCGAAAAAAATGCTTGATGCTGCAAAAGCTATGAAGCTTTCTGCTAAAGATTTATTAAAATTAAAAGTTATAGATGAAATAATTGACGAACCTTTAGGTGGTGCGCACAGAGATAGGGATATAATATTAAACAATGTTAGACAAACTTTAACAAAAAATTTAAATTATTTTGATGAATTATCCTCAGAAGAAATAATGAGTGAGAGAAAAAATAAATTTCTTAAAATTGGAAGAAACGATGGTTTTATATCTAGCACTGACGATCTAAGTACATTAACTATTAAAAAGAATAATTTGAATCAAATTTTTAAATCAAACAAAATATTACTAGTGATTATTGGTGGGTTAATTTTAGTTTCTTCAATCTTCTTACTAATTTAAATTTTATAAGGCTCCACAACAGTTTTTAAATTTTTTTCCTGTAGCCTCACATCTATCATTTCTAGAAATTTTTTGGTTTTTTTTAATTAACAATAAACATTTTGGATTGTCAGATATGTCGATTTTCTTTGAATCCTGTGTTTCGTTATTTGATTCCATCACCACTTTTAAATTCATAAGAATTGTTACAAAATCTAGTTTTAATTTTTCTAGAAGATTTGAAAATAATTCAAATGCTTCTTTTTTATATTCAACTAACGGATCTCTCTGACCATAGGATCTTAAACCTATAACTTGTCTTAATTGCTCCAAATATTGAATATGTGATTTCCAATTTAAATCGATTGATTGAAGAAAAATTCTTTTTTCTATTTCTTTAGCATGATTGTCCCCCAGAAGTTTAATACGCTCGTTTCTTGTTTCTTGGAATTTGTCAGAGATTTTTTTTCTAAAATCATTATCTTTAGCTTCAACTAAATTCTTAAACTCAGTTTCTTCAAAACTTTTTCCAATTATTTGCTTTGTTTTGTTATAAAATTCATTACTTTTTGGATTGGATAAATTTGAAATTTTTAACTTTATTAAATCATCAGATATTTCTTTTAAAAATTCATCAGAATAATCAAAGATATTTTCACTACTCATCGCATTTTTTCTTTGTGAAAATACAACATGCCTTTGATCATTTAGAACATTATCAAATTTAATAAGAGTTTTTCTTATATCAAAATTCCTAGCTTCAACTTTCTGCTGAGCTCTCTCTAATGCTTTATTAATCCATGGATGATCAATACTTTCACCGTCTTTTAGTCCTAGTTTTTCTAGCATAGTATTCATAGACTCTGATCCAAAAATTCTCATTAAATCATCTTCAAGACTAACATAAAATACTGAACTGCCCTCATCCCCTTGTCTTCCAGATCTTCCTCTTGCCTGGTTGTCGACTCTTCTAGACTCCATTCTTTCTGTGCCAATTACAAATAAACCGCCTAAGGACTTAATTTTATCTTTATCTATTTTAAGTTGGTCTTCTGGAATAGAACCTTTTTTACCACCAAGTTGAATATCAACTCCTCTTCCCGAAATACTTGTTGTAATTATTAATGAATTTTCTTTTCCTGCATTTGCAATTATCTCAGCCTCATTTTCATGATTTTTTGCATTTAACACTACATGTTTAATATTTTTTTGATTTAATAAATTTGAATAAACTTCAGATTTATTTATGCTTGAGGTAAATACTAAAATAGGTTGACCTAGTTTATTTTTTTCAATTATTTTTTCTATA
>CACJHS010000031.1 GCA_902593235.1 uncultured Pelagibacteraceae bacterium | reverse complement strand
GGTGTTTTTTGATTTTCAAAAATTTCGAGTGTTTTATAATTTGTTATAGCTTTCTTACCTTTAGAACTACTAACTTCCATAAGTTGTCTATTTTTTGAACTACGGGTTATAAATGTTTCAATCCTTCCCAAAGATGGTCTTAATTTTCCCCATATTAAAAGTTGGTACTCTCTTATAATTGTATGATCACTAAATTGTTTTGATAAATTTTCATGAGTTTCATTGTTTTTTGCAATTACAACTAAACCAGAAGTGTTTTTATCAATTCTATGAACAATGCCAGGTCTTAACTCATCACCTATATTTGATAAAGAATTCTTATTGTAATGCATCAATGCATTAACAATTGTTTTATCATAATTTCCAGCCCCTGGATGCATGATTATTCCAGCAGGTTTATTAATTACTAATAGATCATTATCTTCGTATATTATTTCTAATTTAAATTCATAAGGTTTAAGGGATGCTATTTCAGGCTCTGGAATCTTAAGATTTATAGCATCACCAATTGAGACTTTTTTTGACGGACTTTTAATTATTTCATTATTTAGTGTTAACTTTTCTTTTAAAATTAAATTTTTAATTCTAGTTCTACTAATTAATTCCTCTCTTTTGTTAATTAAAATATCAACCCTTAAATTCTTCTCATCTTCTTTGACTATAAAATTAATGTTTTTTTCCATAAAATATAATATTAATACTATATGCGCTTGTAGCTCAACTGGATAGAGCGCCTGACTTCGGATCAGGAGGTTCTGGGTTCGACTCCTAGCAGGCGCACCAGTTTATTCGCCTATATTTATTAAAGTTCCTTTATCTCTTGCTTTGTCAAAGGAGTAATAAAATACTAATATTGACAAAATTAAATAAAACCCATTCAGATAGATTGCATTAATAATATTTTCATAATTTACCATTCCATTGACCAAGATATTTCTGGTCTCCTCAAAAATATAAACTAGAGGAAGTGCGAAAGCGATTGATTGGAAGATTCCGGGCAGTGTTTCAACTGGATAGTAAATACAGCCAAAAGGTGCTAATAAAAACATAGTAGACCACGCAATATTCTCAAAAGATGGTCCAAATCTTAACAATCCTGCTGAAACAAATAGACCAAGTGTTATTCCGAATAAGTACAGACTCAAAAAAAGAAATGCCAAAGGAAGACCAAGTCTTAGCAAAGATATACCAAACAATGGAGAAGTTAATAGTATAGCTGGGATCAAACCAATTAATGCTCTTATTAAAGCAGTAAAAACTAGAGAGACAATTATTTCACTAATTTTCATCGGTGCAATAAATAAGTTTGTAAAATTTCTGCTCCAAATTTCCTCCAAAAATAACATATTAAAGCCAATACTGGTTCTAAATAAAAAATCATAAAGAATCGCACATGAAAGAATAACTCCTACTGCACCACTGTAATAAGAGCTATGAGCTGCAAAAAAATTAGAAATAAATCCCCAAAGAGTAATTTGAATTGAAGGCCAATAAATTAAATCTAATATTCTTGGAAATGATCTAGTTATTAAATAAAAGTGTCTTAAAAAAAGACCATATATTCTAATTAAATTCATTTTATTTTCTCGCAATTTCTAAAAATACTTCCTCTAAGTTTCTTCTTCCATATTTTGTTATTAACTCTTCAGGAGTTCCTCTATCCACTATTAAACCATCTTTCATCATTAAAACAGAACTACATAATCTTTTTACTTCTTCCATATTGTGGGAGGCAAGCAAAACTGATATTTTTTTTTCCTTTTTGTAATCTTCTAAAAACGATCTTACAAAATCACCAGTTTCAGGGTCTAGTGAAGCAGTGGGTTCATCCAACAAAAGTACTGTTGGATCATTTATTAAGGCTTTAGCAAGACTTACCCTGTTTTTTTGTCCAGAAGAAAGCTCTCCAGTAATTTTGTTTAAAAGGTCTTTTAATCTAAGTTTATTTGCAAGGTGATCTATTCGGTCATTTAAATTTTGAATGTTATATAATTTTCCATAAACAATTAAATTTTGTTTAACTTTAAGTTTTTTAGGTAATTCAATGTATGGTGAAATAAAATTCATTTTATGGAGAAGAGAGATTTTATTTTTTTCAATATTCTCTCCGTTGATTAAAACCTCACCACTACTTGGTTTTAATAACCCTAAAATCATTCCAATAGTTGTAGTTTTTCCACATCCATTAGGTCCTAATAAACCAACCATTTCATTTTCATTAATTTTAAAATTTATATTAGCCACCGCTTCTTTATCTTTATATTTTTTTGATAGATTGATTACTTCAATAGAATTTGTCATTAATATTTAGAGGCCCTCTTTAATCTATCATTAATTGTTTTGCCAAGACCTTTGTTTGGAATCTTCTCAACTGCAATCTTTTTAAAACCATCATTTTTAATTTTTCTTAAAGTTGAATATAAATTCTTTGCAGCTTCATCTATATTTTTCACTTTAGATAAATAATAATAGTTTTTTAATTTTGATTTTCTTTTTTTTATTAACAAATAAGCCTCATCTTTTTTTGGTTTTTTAACATTGACTCTTAAAGGTATCCCAGGTGAGTAATGTAAAGGAAATAAACCAGGTGATAATTTTTTTTTTGAATTAGTATTAATTAATAATTTTTTTTTTAAAATATTTTCGATTTTTTTAGTATCTAGGCCTCCATATCTTAAAAGTGAGGGCTTTTCTAAAAGATTTAGTATTGTGGACTCAACTCCAATTTTACTTTTTCCTCCATTTAAAATATATTTAATTTTTGAACCAAATTCCTCTTTTACATCAGATGGTTTAACTGAACTTAGTCTTGAAGATATATTTGCACTAGGTGCAGCTACTGGATAATCTAAATGTTTTAATAAATTTCTAAACAATTTATGTTTAGGGAAACGTACGGCAATACTTTTTTTATTATTAGTGACAAATTTTGATATTTTTGAGTTTTTTTTTAATTTCAGAATATAAGTTATCGGACCTGGAGAAAATTTTTTGTAAAGTTTTACTAAATTATTATTTATATCACAGTCTTCTCTAAGTCTTTGAATATCGTAATAATGGACAATTAGAGGATTATCTAATGGTCTTTTTTTAAGACTAAATATTTTCTTAACTGCACTATTCGAATAAGCGTTTGCAGCCAATCCATAAACAGTTTCTGTTGGTACCGCAACACAATGATTATTATCTAAATATTTTTTTGCTTTTTTGATATTTGATTGAATAGATTTCATGTATTAATAATTATTATTATATGAAAGATAAAATATTACCACTTGATTATGATCAGTATTCAGTTGAGGAGCTTACAGAAAAAGCAAATAAGATTATAGAGTCACTAGAGAAGGGAAATGATTTAAACAATTCAGTTGACAGTTATCAAGAACTTCTAAAATTAAATAATATTATTGAAAAGAAATTTCATAAAAATTTTAAATCTATTGGGGAGGAGACAAATAAAAAGATTAAAGAGATAACTAAAAAAAATGAAAAAACAGCTTAATAAAATAGCTAAGGATACAAATATATTCCTTAAAAAATATATTAATTCACAGAAATATTCACAGCTAATGTCACCAATGAAGTATGGTTTGTTTCCAGGTGGAAAAAAAATAAGATCTAAAATCTTAATCGACTTAGGGTCATTATTTTCAATAGATTATAAAACATTGATAATAGTTGGGTCGGCCGTTGAATGTATTCATGCTTATTCTCTTATTCATGATGATCTACCCTGCATGGATGATGATGATATAAGAAGAGGAAAACCTTCAGCTCACATTAAATTTGGTGAGTCTACAGCAGTTCTAGCAGGAAATTCATTGCTGACTTTAGCTTTTGAAATTTTATCAAGTCCTAAATTGAAATTAAATGAAAAGGTAAAGATCAATCTAATCAAAAAATTATCAGAAAGTTCAGGACATTTAGGAATAGCTGGTGGGCAATATTTAGATTTAAGTTATGAGAGAAAGAAAATATCAATGAATAAAATATTAGAAATGGAAATAAAAAAAACTGGAATGTTATTTAGTTTTTGTTGTGCAGCTCCAGCAATAATTAAGAAAAAAACAATCCAAGAAATTAAATTTTTTGAAAACATTGGATCAAAAATTGGTCTATTATTCCAAATTGCCGATGATTTAATTGATCTGAAAAGTAATTCTAAGGAAGCTGGGAAAAAAACAGGAAAAGATCAAAAAAAAGGTAAGGCAACACTTATAAATTTAATAGGCTATGATGACTCACTTAAGTATTGTGATAAGATAATAAAAGATATTAATAAGAATTTAATAAAATATGGTTCAAGATCTGAAAAAATAAATGAAACATTAGGCTATATATTGAATAGAAAAAAATGAAAAAAAATTATCAATTTTTAAATAATATCAACTTTCCATCTGATTTAAGAAAAGTTTCTGAAAATAATTTACAAAAAGTAGCAGATGAGGTGAGGGAGGAAATGATAAGTGCTGTTTCAGAAACAGGAGGTCACCTTGGTGCTGGTTTGGGAGTGGTTGAATTGACAGTCGCACTTCATTATGTTTTTGATACGCCAAATGACAAATTAATATGGGATGTTGGTCATCAATCTTACCCTCATAAAATTTTAACTGGAAGAAAAGATAAGATTAGAACTTTACGACAGGGTGATGGTTTATCAGGTTTTACAAAAAGATCTGAAAGTGAGTATGACCCATTTGGAGCAGCCCATAGTTCAACATCTATTTCATCAGCATTAGGAATTGCTGAGGCAAATAAATTAGAAAATAAGTCTTCCAATGTAATAGCTGTCATAGGTGATGGAGCAATTAGTGCAGGTATGGCTTACGAAGCCATGAATAATGCTGGAGCATCTAAGACAAAAATAATTGTTATTTTAAATGATAATGACATGTCAATTGCAAAACCAGTTGGAGCAATGAGAACTTACTTGGCAAAATTATTTACGGGTAAAATATATTTTAGTCTTAGAGAAACTTTAAAATTAATTACATCTGCATTTTCAAAAAGATTTAGCGCCAAAGCAGGAAAAGCAGAGGATTTTTTCCGTTCAGCAGTTACTGGAGGCACATTGTTTAGTTCACTTGGTTTTTATTATGCAGGTCCTATAGATGGTCATGATTTATCAAGCCTAGTTCCAATTTTAAAAAATGCAAAAGAATCAAGACATGAGGGTCCTATAATGATTCATATCAAAACTCAAAAAGGAAAAGGTTATTCTTATGCAGAAAAAGCAAATGATCATTATCATGGAGTGTCAAAATTTAATGTTGAGACTGGCGAACAAGTAAAGAGCAAATCAAACCTTCCAGCTTATACAAAAGTATTTGCAAACACGTTAGTTAAACATGCTAAAAAAGATAGCAAAATAGTAGGAATAACAGCAGCGATGCCTGGAGGAACTGGCATGGATATTTTTGGCAAGGAGTTTCCAAATAGAATGTTTGATGTTGGAATAGCGGAACAACATGCTGTAACTTTTGCAGCTGGTTTAGCAACCGAAGGATACAAACCATATGCTGCAATTTATTCTACATTTTTACAGAGAGCATATGATCAAGTTGTCCACGATGTTGCCATCCAAAGTTTACCAGTTAGATTTGCGATAGATAGAGCAGGATTAGTTGGTGCTGATGGATCAACACATGCTGGTTCATTTGATATAACTTACTTATCAACTTTACCAAACTTTGTAGTGATGGCGGCAAGTGATGAAGCTGAACTGGTTAAAATGATTAATACTTCAGTAGATATAAATGACAGACCTTCTGCAATTAGATATCCAAGAGGAACTGGAGTAGGTGTTGATCTACCATCAATAGACGAAAAAATTGAAATTGGTAAAGGAAGAGTCGTTCAACAAGGGACACAAGTTTGTATCTTAAACCTCGGTACTCGACTCGAGGAGTGCAAGTTAGCTGTAGAGGAATTAAAAGCAAAAGGGGTTTCAACAACTTTGATAGATGCCAGATTTGCAAAGCCTTTAGACGAAGAACTTATACTAAAATCTGCTAAGGAACATGAGCTTATGATAACTATTGAAGAGGGATCAATAGGTGGTTTCGGTTCTCATGTTAAAAATTTATTAGCTGAAAGAGGAGTATTTGATAAAGGTTTCAAATTTAGATCACTGACTTTACCAGATGAATTCATTGAACAAGATGATCCAAAAAAAATGTATGATAAAGCTGGATTAAACAGTTCTCAAATTTCTAAGAAAATTGCTGATATTTTGTTTCAAAAGGAAACAATAAGAGTTGTGAAAAATTAATTTCAGCTAACTACATTGGGCTTTATTCATTAAGTAGTGGTCAAGTAAAACACAGTTCATCATAGCTTCACCAATTGGTACAGCTCTAATTCCTACACAAGGATCATGTCTACCTTTAACAGATATTGAAGTATTTTTCCCAAATTTATTTATAGTTTTTCTACTAGTTAAAATTGACGATGTTGGTTTGACAGCAAAAGATGCAATAATTTCTTGGCCCGTAGAAATTCCACCAAGAATTCCACCTGCTTTATTTGAATTGAATTTTAATTTATTTCCTTTTGAAGAAATTTCATCTGAATTTTGTTCTCCACTTAATTGTGCTGAGTTCATTCCTGCTCCAATATTTACACCCTTAACTGCATTAATACTCATTAGACCTGAAGCTATGTCAGTATCCAATTTTGAATAAATTGGAGCACCTAAACCGACTGGGATACCTCTTGCTCTTATTTCAATCACTGCTCCACATGAGGATCCTGATTTTCTTACACCAAGCAAATATTTTTCCCATAATTTAATCATTGATTTATCTGGACAAAAAAATGGATTTTTTGAAATTACTTTATCGTTCCATTGATTTGTATCACATCCAAGAATTCCTAGCTGAGTTACTGCACCAATTACTTTAAATTTTTTACCTAATTTTTTTTGAAGTACAACTTTTGCTATTGCACCGGCTGCAACTCTTGCTGCAGTTTCTCTAGCAGAAGATCTACCACCACCTCTATAGTCTCTAATTCCATATTTTTTAAAATAAGTAAAATCTGCATGACCTGGTCTGAACTTATCCTTAATATTACTATAATCTTTGGATCTCATATCTTTGTTATAGATTATGAGAGAAATAGGTGTTCCTGTAGTTTTACCCTCAAATACTCCTGACAATATTTGAACTTTGTCATCCTCTTTTCTCTGAGTTGTAAATTTAGATTGTCCTGGTTTTCTTTTGTCTAATTCTATTTGAATATCTTGCTCTTTAAGATTTATGTTTGGAGGACATCCATCAACAATACAACCAATTGCAGGTCCATGAGACTCTCCCCAAGTTGTGAAACGAAATAGCTTTCCAAAAGTATTAAATGACATTATTTATATTATATAGATTATTTTGTTTAAATTATGAATCAAAAAAACTTGTTAGGTCTTAATAGTTGTTTTCTTGATATAGATGATCCAATTCATTTATTTCATGAATGGATGGAGGAAGCAAAGAAAACTGAACCAAATGATCCAAACGCTGTTGCTTTGGCCACATCAGATAAAAACAACATTCCTTCAGTTAGAATGGTTTTACTTAAAGATTTCAACAAAGATGGATTTGTATTTTATACAAATTTAAATAGTCAAAAGGGAAATGAATTAAAAGAAAATCCGTATGCTGCGATGTGTTTCCATTGGAAAAGTCTCCTAAGACAAATAAGAATTAATGGAAAGGTTTCATTAGTTTCTGATCAGGTTGCAGATGAATA
>CACJHS010000030.1 GCA_902593235.1 uncultured Pelagibacteraceae bacterium | reverse complement strand
CTTAAAACTTACTATTATACCGTTTGGATCGACATCTTCACCAAACCTTAAACAATAATTATGAAAAAATTTTATCTATTCATATCGATATTAGTTTTATTTACCTCCACTGCAATTGCTAAAAAAAATGTTTTTATTGTTTCTAAAGTAAATGACCAAATTGTTACAAATTTAGACATAGAAAAAGAAGCTTCGTACTTAAAGATTTTAAATCCGCAACTTGAAAAAATTGAAAAAGATAAAATTTTTAAAATAACAAAAAATTCTCTAATTAATGAGATCATAAGGAAAAAAGAGACTCAAAGATTTTTTGATTATAATAAAAAATTAAGTATTACAGATAGGATTTTTATAGATTTTCATAAATCTCTCGGATTTCAAGATAAAGAAAAATTTTTAATTTTATTATCTGAAAAAAAAACTTATTCAGAAGAAGAAATTAAAGAAAAATTAAAAATAGATTTTTTTTGGAATCGTATTATCCTAGAAAAATTTAATGATCTTGTTAAAATTGATAAACAACAATTTATAAAAAAAATAGAAAATATAAATATTTATAAAAATGAATATCAGTTATCAGAAATATTTTTTAGTAAAGATAAAGATTTAAGTTTAAACGAAAAGATAAAAAAAATAAAAAACAGTATAGATTCAATTGGCTTCAGCAACACGGCTAGTTTATTTAGTAATAGCGAAAGTGCAAATATTGGTGGAAATATTGGATGGATACCTGAAGAGAGTTTGTCAAAAAAAATTATCGATGAATTAAAAAAAACTAAAGTAGGCGATTACACGGATCCAATTCAATTTGGAAGTAATTTTTTAATTTTAAAAATTGAAAACAAACAACAAAAAAAAATTCAAAACGATAAAGAAAAAATGTTAGAGCAAATGATCGAATTTGAAACTAATAAACAATTAAATCAATTTTCAAATATATATTTCAATAAAATTAAAATTAATTATGCTATAAATGAAAAGTAAGCCAATTTTAATATTAACTGGAGGATTGAATAGTATTTTTTATGAAATATTGTTTAAATCTCTTAAACAAAAAAAAATTAAAAGTCCTTTAATTTTTATTACCTCAAAAAAAATATTTCAAAGTAAAATGAAAAAATTTTCATTTAAAAAAAAAATTGAATTATTTTCAAATACCAAGTCTCAAAAAAAATTTAATAATAATAAAATTTACATAATTAATGTTGATTATAAAAATAATAATTACTTAAATAAATGTTTTAAAGTAGCATTTGAAGTTCTAAAATCTGGACTAACTCATAAATTTATCAATGGCCCTATAAATAAAACTGAGTTTTTAAATAAAAAATTCTTAGGGATAACAGAGTATATTTCTGAACACTTTAAAGTAAAAAATAATGCGATGCTTATTTTTAACAAAAAGCTTTCGGTTTGCCCTGTTACTACCCATCTACCATTAAAATTGGTTACAAAAAAAATAACTAAAAAGTTAATAATAAAAAAAATATTTTTAATTGATAATTTTTATAAAAATCATTTTGGTTTCAAGCCGAAAATAGCTATTACTGGCATGAATCCTCATTGTGAAAGCATCTTAAAGGAAAATGAAGATAAAAAAATAACCTTGCCAGCAATTACCCAATGTAAAAAATTAGGTTTTAAAGTTAAAGGACCATTTTCTGCAGATACTGTTTTTCAAAAAAATAATAGAAAAAAATTTGATGTGGTAGTTGGAATGTATCATGATCAGGTTTTAGCACCTTTCAAGACTCTATATGAATTTGACGCTATCAACATTACTTTAGGTTTGCCATTTTATAGAATTTCGCCCGATCATGGTCCCAACGAAAAAATGGTAAATAAATATCGGTCAAATCCACTAAGCTTAATAAGAGCTTTAGAATTTCTAGATAAAAAGTGATTAAAGCTAAAAAAAGCTTGGGTCAAAATTTTTTAATTGACAAAAATATTTTAGAAAAAATTACAAATATAACTAAAATTAAAGACAAAATAGTTTTAGAGATTGGTCCAGGTACTGGAAATTTAACATCATATATACTTAAAAAAAAACCTAAAAAGTTTTGTGTAATTGAAAAAGATGAGCAGCTTGCAATTAATCTAAGAGAAAAATTTAATAATCAATTATCAATAATTAATAATGATGTTTTAAAAATAGATGAGGAAAACCTTTTTAGAGAAAAAGCGACAGTTTTTGGTAATTTGCCATATAATATTTCGACTGAAATTCTTAGTAAATGGATAAAAAATTTAAATAATAATTTTTGGTTCGATTGTTTAGTTCTTATGTTTCAGAAAGAAGTTGCAGACAGAATAATTGCTGAATTCAATACTAAAAACTATGGTAGATTATCAATTATTTGTAACTGGAAACTTAATATTCACAAAATATGTGATATTAAACCAGAGGCATTTAAACCAAAGCCAAAAATATATAGCTCTTTGTTATTTTTTCATCCAAAAAAAAATTTTATTAAAATTAATGATCCGAATAACTTAGAAAAAGTTACAAGAGTTTTTTTTAATCAAAGAAGAAAAATGATAAAAAAGCCTTTCAATCAATTATTTAATGGAGATCAAAGAGTCTTAAACAAACTTAAAATTAATTTAAATCTTAGACCTCAAAACTTAAATATAGACACTTACTATAAACTAGCTCAAGAATATGAAAATTTAAGAAGTTAGCTTATCTACATGATTTCTTATGTAGTCAATATCATAATCTTTTGAGCCGTTGTTTATTACTGCATTAATCAAATTAAAAATTTTTAAATAACATTCATTTAAATCATTGTTAACAACAACATAATCATAATTAATCCAATGCAACACATCTCTTTCAAATTGTTTCATTCTTTCTTCTGCAATTAATTTATCATCTATGTGTCTTTTAGTTAATCTTTCAAACAAAACATCTTTGCTTGGGGGTAATATAAAAAAAGTAATTAATTTATAATCTAATTTTTTGTTTTTTATTTGATCTGCACCCTGCCAATCAATATCAAAAAGGACACTTATACCTTTGTTAAGTTTATCTATAACTGGTGTTCTAGTTGTGCCATAAAAGTTATTGAAGACTTTTGCATATTCTAGAAATTCCTCATTTTTAATTAATCTTTTAAATTCGGTGTCATTAACAAAATAATAATCTTTATTTTGATTTTCGTTAGGTCTAGGTTGTCTTGTGGTGTGTGAAATAGATATTTCAAATTTATCTTTTTCTGATAATTTTTTAACAAGAGTAGTCTTACCTGCTCCAGAAGGAGAAGATAATATTATCATTACCCCATCTTTTTCTGATGGCATTTAAATGACTAGTTCGCTTTTCCTTCGATAAACTTTATAGCATCACCGACGGTTAAAATTTTTTCAGCCTCACTATCTGAGATTTCTGATCCAAATTCCTCTTCGAACGCCATAACCAGCTCTACTGTATCTAGACTATCTGCGCCTAAATCATCTGTAAAACTTGATTCCTCTGTTACTTTTGATTCATCTATACCTAAATGATCAGCTACAATCTTTTTAACTTTGCTTGAAACGTCTTCTGACATATTGATCCCTTTTGTTATAAATTCTTAATAGTTTAAAAACCTATTTTGTCAAGCCATATACATGCCTCCATTAACATGCAAGGTTTCACCATTTATATAACTAGATTGACTTGAGCATAAAAAAAGTGCTGCATTTGCAATATCATCTGGTTCTCCTAGCCGAGCTGAAGGAATTTTGGATATTATTGCCTCTTTATATTTTTCATCTAATTTGTCTGTCATTGCTGTTTTTACAAAACCCGGTGAAATACAATTTATATTTATATTTTTTTTAGCATACTCAATAGCTAAAGTTTTTGACATTGCAATTATTCCTGCTTTAGATGCGGTATAATTAGCTTGCCCTAAATTTCCTGTGTGACCTACAACAGATGTAATATTAACTATCTTGCCTGACTTATTTTTAAGCATTTTTTTAATAGCAAACTTACTCATTAAAAAAGTTGATGTTAAATTTATATCGATTACTTTCTTCCATTCATCTAGACTCATTCTTATTGCTAGATTATCTTGGGTAATTCCTGCGTTATTAACAATACAATCTAGACTGCCGCCAAGCTCGTTGGTTGCGTTTTCAATAAATTCTTCAATTTTATCACTTTGAGAAATATCAAACTTTAATACTTTAATATTTCCATAATTTCTTTTTAGCTCATCAAGTTTCTCTATTCTTGTGCCTGATGCTAAAATATTTGCTCCAGCTTTATTTAGTTTATCAACAATTGCATTGCCAATTCCACCTGAAGCACCTGTGACTATAATATTTTTATCTTTTAAATCTGTCATATCTTTAAACTTTCAATATCACTTTGACTATTAATTGTATCAATTTTTACATTTCTATTAATTCTTTTTACCAAACCTGACAGAACTTTCCCAGGTCCAATTTCTATAAAATGATTTACATCATTTTCTATCATATTAATCACACTTTCTCTCCATCTAACTCTACTCTCTATTTGTTTAATTAACAGATTTTTAAGCTCATCTGGATCTTTTATTTCATAGGCTGTAACATTTGAAATTAATTTATTTTGTCCATTTATAAAATTAAGTTTATTTAATTCTTCTGTCATAATTTTTGTTGCATTATTCATAAAATCGCTGTGGAAAGGTGCACTTACTGGAAGTTTGACATTTTTTATTGAATTATCCTTTAAAGTTTGAATTAATTTTTCTAAATCCTCTGTTTTTCCACTCAAAACAATTTGACCTTCAGAATTGTCATTCGCAATTTGTGCTTTAAAATTTTTTTTATTTTCTGTCAAAATCGTTTCAATAATATCAACTGTTGAGCCTAATACTGCAACCATTCCTCCATGCCCTTTAGGTACAGAGTTTTGCATAGCTTCTCCTCTGACTCTTAATATTTTTAAAGTTTCTGAAAAATCCAAATATCCTGCGCATGATAAAGCTGAATATTCACCTAAAGAATGTCCAGCAAAGTATTTAGCTTTATTTAAGTCTAATTTAAATTCATTTTTTGCTACATTAAATATTGAGTAACTTATTAAAAATATTGCTGGTTGTGTGTTAGCTGTTAAATCTAACTCTTCCTTTGGTCCTTCTAAAATTAGCTTAGAAATAGAAAAATTTAGTATATCATCTGCCTGTTTAAACAGCTCTTTTACTGTATTAAATTTATCATAAAACTCTTTTCCCATTCCCACTACTTGAGATCCCTGGCCTGGAAAAATTACTGAAAACATATAAAAAAAACTAATATTTTTGCCTTTTTAACTATTGTAATTGAACTTTTATAATAGTATATCCTCACTTTTTATTAAAGAACTTAAATGAATTTATACGAACATACTATTATTGCTAGGCAAGATACTTCACCAAGTGAATTGAAGCAACTAACTGAAAAATATTCTAAAATTGTTGAAAAAAATGATGGTGAAGTTGTTAAAACTGAAAATTGGGGATTACTAAACTTATCTTACCTTATTAAAAAAAATAAAAAGGGTAGCTACATACACTTTAAAATAAAAGGTAAAGGAAATGTAATAGATGAATTAGAAAAAAATGAAGCTATAGACAAAAAATTACTAAGATATTTAACAGTGAGAGTAAAAAAGTTTGATCTAGAAACAAACTATTTTGGAAAAAAAGAAGATAGTGAAAAAAAAGAAAGTACTAAAAACTAATGCCAAAAAAACAAAGTGGAAATAAAAAAGGTAAACAAAGTAACTTTGCAAAATTAAGTATTTTTCAACCAAATAAATACAAATTTAAAAAAACTTGTCCTTTATCAGTAAAAGGAGCTCCAGAAGTTGATTATAAAAACATAAAACTTTTAAAAAAATATGTTTCAGAAAATGGTAAAATTTTACCTTCAAGAATTACAAATGTATCCCAAAAAAAACAAAGAGAACTTTCTCTTTCAATTAAAAGAGCTAGAAATTTAGCACTTATATAGAATGAAAGTAATTTTATTAGAAAACGTAAAAAGAATTGGATCTATTGGTGAAGTAATAGATGTAAAAAGAGGTTTTGCTAGAAATTTTTTAATAGCAAATAAAAAAGCTCTCTATGCTTCAAAAGAAAATATAAAAGAAGTAGAAAAAATTAAAGCTGAATTATCTAAAAAAGATAACGAAAAGAAAAAAGAAGCTTCTCAAATGGCTGACCAAATTAATGGAAAAGAATATTCGGTAAAAAAACTAAGCACAGAAAATAATGAATTATATGGTTCAGTAAAACCAACCGAAATTTCAAAACTTATTCAAGAAGAAAACAAAATTGATATCAAGCCTTCAATGATTCAACCAGTTGAAGAAATAAAAGCTTTAGGAAAATTCAAAGTTAAAATTTCATTACACTCAGAAGTTGATGCTGAAATTACCATCAATGTTTCTTCTGCTGATACAATTCAGTAATTATACATTCTTTTCCCCAGCACCAATTTACAATTTAATTTGATTAATTTTCATATAAGTTAATTCTCATGGAAAACAATTTGAGTATTGTAAAAGATCAATTTAAGGAATTACCTAATAATATTGAAGCAGAACAAGCTGTAATAGGATCAATTCTTGTAAGCAATGATATTTTTGACGAAATAAACACAATAATTTCTAGTATTAACTTTTATGATCCAATGCATCAAAAAATATTTGAGGCTATGGAAAGTCTTATCTACAAAGGAATGTTAGCTAACCCAATTACTTTAAAGAATTATTTTGAAGATGAAAAAGATGATCTAAATGTTCCAGAATATTTGGTAAAGATCACAAAGTTTTCTACATCAGTTAGACAAGCAATTGAATATTCAAAAATAATTTATGACATGTTTGTTAGAAGAGAATTAATAAAAATTTCTGAACAAACTATAGATAGTGCAAAATTAAATAATCTAGATAACAACGGACAATCGATAATTGAAAGTTCGGAAAGATTGTTGTTTGATTTAGCTGAAAAAGGTTCTTTTAATTCCTCTTTAGTGAAATTTGATGAAGCTATGAAACAAACAATTGAAATGGCTTCAGCAGCTTATAAAAATGAAGAGGGTATCGTTGGTGTTCCAACTGGTTTAAGAGATTTAGATGATAAACTTGGTGGATTACATCAATCGGATTTAATTATTATTGCAGGTCGTCCATCTATGGGTAAAACTTCTCTAGCGACAAATATTGCATTTAACGCTGCACAAAAACTTCAAGAGAGTGGAAAGAAGTCATCTATAGCTTTTTTTTCACTTGAAATGTCTTCAGAACAATTATCTACAAGAATTATTTCTGAACAGGCTAGAATTAGCTCTAATGATATTAGAAGAGGAAGAATCTCTGATGATCAGTTTGATAAGTTCTTAGAAACATCAAAAAATATTTCTGAACTCCCTCTTTATATTGATGAAACTCCAGCAATAAGCATTGCCGCTTTGAGTAATAGAGCAAGACGAATTAAAAGGCTTTTTGGCCTTGATATGATTGTGGTTGATTATATCCAGTTAATGAGGGGAACTACATTTAATAAAGATGGAAGAGTTCAAGAAATTTCACAAATAACACAAGGACTTAAAGCAATAGCTAAAGAACTTTCTGTTCCTGTTGTTGCGCTTTCGCAGTTGTCTCGACAAGTAGAACAAAGAGATGATCATAAGCCTCAATTGGCAGATTTAAGAGAGTCTGGTTCTATTGAGCAAGACGCAGATGTTGTAATGTTTGTTTACCGAGAAGGATATTATTTACAAAGAAAAGAGCCAAGAGAAGCCACAGTTGAACATGCGGAGTGGCAAGCAAAAATGAATGAGGTTGCTCATTTAGCACAAATTATAATTGGAAAACAAAGGCATGGCCCTATTGGCAATGTAACGCTTGAATTTGAAGAAAGATTTACAAAATTTAAGGATACTCAATTAAGTTAAATTCCAATATAAAGAGCTTGAATGATGGCTCATTTTTATCAAAATGTTATCCTTAAAAACCCCAAAGCAATATTTGTATTGTTAATTATTGCTATTTTAAGTTTTGGTTATTATTCCAAAAATTTTAGATTAGACGCTTCATCAGAAACTCTATTGATTGAGGGTGATCCAGATTTAGCATATTTGAAAGAAGT
>CACJHS010000029.1 GCA_902593235.1 uncultured Pelagibacteraceae bacterium | reverse complement strand
TTTGTTCAGGGATTTTTAATTCTTTAATTACCGCAACACTTTGTGCTGCAAAAGCTTCATTAATTTCAAATAAATCCACTTCATCTATTTTCCAATTTGCTTTAGATAATGCTTCTTGAATTGAAGGTATGGGTCCTAATCCCATTAATGAGGGCTCAACCCCACAAGTTGCCCAAGATACAATTTTAACCAATGACTCTAATGATTTTTTTTCTGCTTGCTCTCTAGACATTAAAACTAAGGCCGCAGCACCATCATTTATACCTGAGGAATTTCCAGGTGTTACAGTCCCATTTTCTTTAAATACTGTTTTTAATTTTCTTAGATCGTCTATACTTAAATTTTCTCTAGGATGTTCATCTTTTTCAAAAATTAATTTTTTGTTGCCATCTTCAATTTGTAATTTTATCAGCTCATCTTTAAATCTATTTTGACTATAAGCTTTTTCTGTTTTTTTCTGTGAATTTAAAGAAAAATTATCTTGTTCATCTCTAGAAATTTTATATTTTTCAGCAACATTCTCAGCTGTAACACCCATATGATAATCATTAAATGAATCGAGTAGACCATCTTTTATCATTGTATCTACTAATTTGTTTTCAGAAAATTTTTTATCTTCTCTATAATAAATTGCATGAGTTGCTCGAGACATATTTTCTTGACCACCTGCAATGACTATTTTAGTTTCTCCTAAACTTATTGATTGATATCCTGAAACAACAGATCTTAATCCAGATCCACAAACCTGATTAACAATATGAGCAGGTTTAGAAACCGGTACTCCTGCACCGATTGAAGCTTGTCTAGCAGGATTTTGACCAAGTCCAGAAGTTAAAACGTGCCCCATAATTACTTCATCAATCTCCTCTAAATCTAATTTTGATTTATAAATTACCTCTTTAATTGCTATTGATCCTAATTTTGATGCGCTAAGATTTTTTAACGACCCTTTGTATCTTCCAATTGGAGTTCTTAGTGCTGAAGTAATAACAACATCGCTAGAATTTTTGCTCATAAAGTAATTAACATAATATTTTATAAGTTAAATTACATCAAAAACTTTGATATATGAGATATATTATTTAAAGGGACCGCTGGCCAAATTGGATAAGGCGCTCGGCTACGAACCGGGAGATTCCAGATTCGAGTTCTGGGCGGTCCACCAAAAAGGAAATAAAAATGTTTAATTGGCTTTTGAATGCATCTTTACAAAAATCAGTAATTTATTTTTTTGTAATTATTTTAATTATTTTATTAATTTTAACTTTTGTATTATAAAAAATTATGAGCAATGAATTTGAGCAAATAAGTATTAAACCTGGATTTATGAAACACAATGGAGGTGTTTTATTTAGAACTATTTCAGAAAATGAATATGAATTTAAATCTATAATTAATGAAAATCATTTAAATGCTGCTGGAATAACTCATGGGGGTTATTTATCTGCTTTAATAGATGCAGGAGCAGGAACAGCTGCACATAGAGCTGCAGGAAATGCTCCATGTGTAACTATCTCCTTAGATATAAAATTTATAGGCCCTTCAAAAGTTGGAGATGAAATTATTGGACATACAAAAATTTTAAAAAAAACGAATACTCTTGTGTTTTTATTTTGTGAGCTAAAGTGTAATGATAAAATAATTACCTCTGCGTCTGGAGTATGGAAAATTATTAAAATAAAGCCTTCTAATTTAGGTCCAGGTGGGTAATTTTACTCTTTTCTTTTTAAGTTAAAGTAGCCAAATACTACTAACAATAATATTGCTATAGGATAAACGATATTTTTGGATGGTCTATCTGAATTTTCAATTTTAAATTCACTTATATAGTCTCCCATTTCAAAACCACTTTTTTTTGCTTCTCCATTCCATTTCAAATTATCAACAACAACTTTATCATCTTGTTTCATTAATGTAATTCCATAGTCCTCTAAAGTAAATTTATCTTTAAAAGTATTTTTTGATATCACAAATAACTTATATCTTTCTCCGTATAAACTAGGCCTTGTTATTTTAATTTGAATTTCTTTTGTTGAGTCTAATTTCATTGAATTAATTTTAGTAATTTCCTCATAATTATATTTTGGATAAAATTTGTTTAAAACAAAGTCGGGTGATAACAAGGAAATAGAAATTATTAAAAAAATAATTATTTCATACCATTTAAGTTTATTAATAAACCATCCTTGAGTGGCTGAGGTAAATACTAAAATCCCAATTAAAGAAGTTATAATTACAATCAATCCATGCCAAATATTTTCAATACCAATAAGTAAAAGTTCATGGTTAAATAAGAATACAATTGGCAAAATTCCTGTTCTTAAACTATACCAAAAAGCTTGCACCCCTGTTCTTAAGGGATCTCCACCAGATATTCCTGCAGCTGCATAAGAGGCAAGTCCCACTGGTGGCGTTACATCAGCCATTAAGCCAAAATAAAAGACAAATAAATGAACTGCAATTAATGGAAAAATAAAACCTGAGGCATTCCCAACATCCACCAACACAGTCGCCATTAAAGAAGCAACAACAACATAATTTGCCGTTGTTGGCAAACCCATTCCTAAAAGTAAGCACAAAATAATTGTTAAAAATAATAATATAGTAACGTTATCTTTAGCTATAGATTCTATAACTATTATTAAATTAGTACTTAAGCCTGTAGATCCAACTGCACCAACAATAATTCCTGCAGTTGCAATCGCTATACCAACAGCAACCATATTTAAAGCGCCTTTTTCAAAACCAACTATTGTTTGATTAAACCATTCTTTAAGAGCATCTTTTTTAATTTCATTTTTAATTAACAAATTTATTAAATTGACTAAAACCAAAGTAATGGTTGCATAAAAAATTGAATATGAGGCAGTAAATCTTAAATAAACCAAAGTATAAATTAAAACAAAAATTGGTATTAAAAAATGTATCCCAGATAAAAAAGTTTTTTTTAGATGAGGAACATCTGCATCATCCATTCCTTTGAGATTTAATTTTAAAGCTTCTAAATGTGAAATATAAAATAATGCTATGTAAGAAATAATTGCTGGTAAGAAAGCATGTTTAACTATTTCAAAGTAAGTTACACCAATAAAACTTGCCATTACGAATGCAGCCGCGCCCATGACAGGTGGCATGATCTGACCATTGACTGATGAGGAAACCTCGATAGCACCAGCTTTTTCTTTTGAAAAACCAGTTTTTTTCATAATTGGAATTGTAAAAGTTCCAGTAGTAACTGTGTTTGCAATTGAAGATCCCGAAATTAATCCAGTCATGCCTGAGCCTAATATTGCTGCCTTTGCAGGTCCTCCTCTCATTTTTCCAACCATTGCAAAAGCAAGATCTAAAAAATATTTTCCACCACCAGCAGTTTCAAGCAAAGCGCCAAATAAAACGAATAGGAAAATAAAATCTACTGATACCCCAATTGGAATTCCAAAAATTGCTTCTTGATCAAGCCATTGGAAGCCTACAAGTCTATTTAAAGACAAACCACCATGAGAAATTATTTCAGGCGCATACCTTCCAAAGTATGAAAACAATAGAAAACAACTAGCTATAATTACCAAAGGTAAACCAATTGCTCTTCTGGTGGCCTCTAAAAGAATTAAAATTCCACATCCTCCTAAAATCAATTCTAACGGAAAATTTAATGTTTCTGATATCTTCAGATTTAAAAGAACACCCCCTCTTTCAACCAACTGATCATAAAAAAAATAAATATAAAGACACGATATCGCTCCCATAAAACTGATCAAAACATCAAAAAACGAAATTTTCTTACCTTTTGAGATTGGGTAAATTAAAAAGGCTAAAGTTAAAGCAAAACCTAAATGAATTGCTCTTGCTGGCAAACCCTTAAACATTCCAAAATTTAGCATAAATGGAAATGGCGAAGCGTACCAAAGTTGAAATAGTGACCAAATAATTGCTATTGCTGAAACAATTTTTAAATGAAAACCAGTAATATTTCTAGTTGGTGATAAGTCTTCGCTTATTTTATTTTTAATTTTACTGCTGATTGAGTCGCTCATCAAAATTATTCATACCATAAAAAAAAGGCCCGGTAAAAATTACCAGGCCTTTTTAATTAATAAAAATTGGATTACATTAACCCAGCTTCTTTATAGTATTTTATTGCACCTGGATGTAATGGAGCAGATAAACCATCTTTAATCATGTTTTTCTTTTCCAAGAATCCAAATGCTGGATGTTGTTTTTTGAAATCATCAAAATTTTCCATCACAGCTTTTGTAACTAAATAAACAAGCTCTTCAGAAACATCTGCAGAAGTAACAACAGTAGCTTTTACACCAAAAGTTGTAGCATCTTTTTTCTGACCTGTGTAAGTTCCTTTAGGTATTACTGCCTGTGCATAATAATCTGCACCATCAATTAAACCTTGAACCTCAGGACCTGTTAAATTAATTGGAGATGCTTTTGCTGCACAAGTTGCTGCTTGTTCCATAGCACCATTTGGAAATCCAACAGAATAACCAAATGCATCTATTTTTCCGTCACATAGCGCTTTAACTTGTTCAGAAGATGTAAGTTCAGTTGTTGATTTAAAGAAACTGTTATCAACACCCATTGCTTTCATCAGTTCTTCCATAGTTCCTCTTTGACCTGAACCAGGATTACCGATGTTAACTACTTTTCCTTTTAATCCAGCAAAATTTTTAATTTTTGCTTTTTTTCTAGCCCAAATTTGAAAAGGCTCATTGTGAACTGAGAAAACTGCTCTCAAATTACTAAATTGTTTTCCTTCCCATTTACTAGATCCATTAACAGCATGATACTGCCAGTCTGATTGCGCTACACCAAATTGGAATTCTCCAGCTGCTATCTGACCAATATTGTAGTTAGATCCACCAGTGGATGGAGCAGTACATCTATAAGCTTTAGCTGTACCTTTTTTTCTACCATGTTCAGCACTAATTGCTGATTTGTGAAGCATTTTACATATAGCGTTCCCAGTTTGGAAGTATACTCCTGTAGGTCCGCCTGTTCCTATCGTAAAGAACTCAGCTGATTTAGCAACAGTTGTCAAAGACAATGATGCAAATAAAATCAGTAAAGCACTTGATAGAGATGTGATTATTTTTTTCATTGTTTACCCCTCTATTTATATGTCGTTATTTTTATAAGTTTATTCTAACAAAAAATAATCGTAGGTGTACAGAGTGATTTTATAAGTTTTCTGACCAATTCTTTAGTTTATTAACACCTTCCACTACTTTTGGCGCAAACTTATTAATTAAATTTTCATCAATTTTTTTTGTTTCATCAATATTGTTCATAAACTCTTGTCCATTAAAATCTGTAAAACTTAACCTTGCTAACATTTTATCTGGATTAAACCCAAAATCAGAACCTGGTAATAAAGCAACTCCAGTATTATTTAATATATCTTTACACATTTCTGATGAAGTTTTAAATTTGTTATTTAAAAATTCTGGCATTAAATAAAATCCTCCATGAGGTTCATTAATCAATACCTTATTTGATTTTAAATTTGAAAAAACATATTTACCAACTGCACTTAAAATATTTACTGATTTTGTAATATAATTTGAATGATCATTTTCGTAAGCTTTGATTGCTGCATACTGAATAGGTGCGCTCACAGCAGAAAAAGTTTCACTAGCTAATACATTGATCATATTTTTTATATTATTCAATTCATCTGGAATTATAAAATAACCAAGTCTCCATCCTCCTGCACCACACCATTTACTAAGTCCAGTACTAATAATAGTTTTTTCAGGACAATAACTTGAGATAGATTTAAAATTTTTCGAAAATGTTAATTCTGAGTATATTTCATCTGATAATATTATAAGATTATACTTTTTGGCAATTTCTGAAATTTCTTCTAATTTGTTGCAAACCTGTCCAGAAGGATTGTTCGGTGAATTTAAAAATAATAAATAATTTTTATCTTTATCTTTTGATATGATTTTCTCAATTTGTGCTCCAGTAGGAAACCAGTTGTTTTCTCTTTCTGTTTGGAGAATTTGAATTTTATTTCTCCCTAAAATAGCTTGTGGTGCATATGAAACCCAACTGGGTGCTGGCAATATAATTTCACCATCAAAAATTACATGTAATAAAAACATTAATTCTTTAGATCCTGGTCCAATAATTACATTGTTTGCTTTGTAGTTATAATTTTTCTTTTTAGATGAATATTTCGCTACAGCTTCCCTTAATTCCTCAAGGCCCTGCATGGGTAAATATTTGTTTTGATAGGCATTACTTTTTAATTCTTCAACTACATCCTCAGGTACTTTAAATGGTGATTGTCCAAAACCAAATTTAAAGATTTTTTTTCCTTGTTGTTCTAATTGTTTTGAAGTTTCATTAATTGCAAGAGTAGATGAGGGCTTTAGGTCTTTGACAAAATTTTTTAACATTTAATTGCTCAATTCTTTTAAATTATTAAATTGTTCAAGAGCTTCGGGATTTGCTAAAGCTTCAATGTTTTTAATTTGACTTCCTTCTATCTTACTTTTAACTGCAAGTTCAACTATTTTGCCACTTTTTGTTCGAGGTATATCTTTTACAACAATAATTTTACTTGGAACATGTCTAGGAGATGCATTTTTTTTTATTTGTAATTTAATTTTGTTAATTAATTCTGCTGTTAATGAATAATTTTTGCTCATTACAATAAATAAAACTATTCTAACATCATTATCCCATGATTGTCCTACAACAATAGACTCTTTTATTTCTTTAAACTTTTCCACTTCTGAATATATCTCTGCTGTTCCAAGTCTTACACCTCCTGGATTTAAAGTGGTATCTGATCTTCCATGAATTATATATCCACCACTATTTTTTATCTCTGCGTAATCTCCATGGTGCCATATATTTTTAAATCTATTAAAATAAGCACTCTTAAATTTAATATCATTTTTATCATTCCAAAACTTTAAAGGCATTGATGGAAAAGGATTTTTACATACAAGTTCTCCTTTACTATTTTTTAAAGACTTCCCTTTATCACTTAAAACATCTACATCTAAAGCCAAACCATTGTTTTGTATTTCTCCTATATTCACTGGCTGATACAAATTTCCTAATACGAAGCACGAAACAATATCGGTACCACCAGAGATAGATGACAGGTGCACATTTTTTTTAATATGCTTATAAACATATTTAAAACTTTCTTCTGAAAGAGGTGAGCCAGTAGAACAAATTGTTCTTAGTTTATTTAGTTTAAATTTATATTTTAATTTTGGTTTAAATTTTCTTAAAGCATCTACATACTTAGCACTTATTCCAAATAAAGTTATTTTTTCTCTTTGTGCTATTTTCAAAAGCAAATCGGATGATTTAAACATTGGTGATCCATCAAAAAGAACAATAGATGCCTTCGAAGCTAATGAACTAACCAACCAATTCCACATCATCCATCCACATGTGGTAAAATAAAAAACGTTATCATTTTCTTTAATATTACAATGTAATTGATGTTCCTTCATATGCTGGATTAAAACACCACCAGATCGATGACAAATGCATTTAGGTTTTCCAGTAGTTCCACTTGAATATAATATTGCTAACTCTGTTTCAAAATCAAATCTTTTGAAATCAATTTTTTCAGTATTAGTTTGCATTAATTCATTCCATTTAAATAAATTAATTTTTTTAAATTTATATTTATTTTTAATAAACTTTTTTCCAGGATAGTTACTAATTACAACACTTTTAATTGATGGGATAAATTTTAAAATCTCTGAAAGTCTATTTAAAATATCTATTTTTTTTCCATTATAAAAATACTGATCTGTGATGAATAAAACTTTTGGATTAATTTGAGAAAATCTTTCTATAACCCCTTTAGAACCAAAATCAGGACTACAAGAAGACCAAATACCTCCCAAAGAAGTTGTAGCAATGAATGCTTCAACAGTTTCAATAGTATTAGGCATATAGGCGGCTACTCTATCTCCTTTTTTAATATTTATTTTTTTTAGAAACTTTGAAATTTTATTAGTATTTAAATTTAATTGTCTCCATGATCTTTCTTCTCGAAATCCATTTTCACTAATAAAGGTTACTGCTTTTCCATTGTTGTTTTTAGATAATAAATTTTCACCAAAATTTAGTCTGCTACCTGGTAAAAATAAATTTTTATAAAAAATCTTTGATTTTCTAAAATTT
>CACJHS010000028.1 GCA_902593235.1 uncultured Pelagibacteraceae bacterium | reverse complement strand
CATATGACAATAGTGCTTTTCATAGAGTGATTAAAGATAAACTGGTTCAGGCGGGTGATCTTCAGTTTGGCAAAAAAGATAAATTAGATTACGGAAAAATTGGAACTGGTAAATCAGGTCTAGGTACTATTAAATCAGAGGTTGATGCTGAATTTAATTTTGAAAGAGGTTCAGTTGGTTTAGCGAGAACTTTAAAATATGATACTGAAGATAGTCAGTTTTTTATTATTCTTGATGATGAGCCGCTATTTGAGGGTGAATACACTCCTATAGGAAAAGTGATTTACGGTATTAAAGTGTTAGAAAAAATTAGATATTCTCATAGGTCTGAATATGTCCTTAGACCTAATTTTATAAATACAGTTAGGATGCTTAAGTAAAAATTAATTAACTAGTGGCTTGCCGGTTGCGAGTGTATGTTTAATTCTATCTTGAGTTTCCTTAGTCTCAATCAGTCTCATAAATGCATCCAATTCCAATTTGTATAAATCATCTTCTGATAATGTTTTGTCAATTGAAGTGTCGCCACCACTTAATACATGAGCTAATTCTTGTGCTACTTTTAAACCATGATCTAAAATAACTTTATCATTATATAATTTATCCAAAATTTTATTCATTTCAGGAAGAACTGTTTTTCCTGGAAGATTAAATTTTAATTCTGATGGGGCTTTGAAGTCTTTATTGTTATTTAAAATTTCCATTGAAACTTCTAATAAACTATTTCTATTCATAATTTTTTTATCTTGAGGTTTTAGGTATTTCATAGGTTCTGCCTCAACTGGTGATGTAGCTGTTTTACCGTAACCGATTATATCAAATACTTTTAGAGGTGCATAATTGGGGTCTTTTTTAGCTTCATCTGTATCAAGCCATCTTGCAAGCATTTCTTTACATCCGCCACCCGCTGGAATTAAACCAACAATAGTTTCTACTAAACCGACGACTATATTTGTATGAGAAGCTACAAAATTACTTTGCACCATTACTTCAAAGCCTCCACCAAGTGTTAGACCTGAGGGTGCTGAAATTACGGGATGTTTGGAATACTTTAAATGCTTACATGTTTCTTGAAAATACTTAATGAATTTTTCAATAGATTTAAAATCACCTTTGTTAGCAAAATCCATTGTATATGTTAAATTTACACCGGCAGAAAATTGCATGCTCTCATTTATAATAATTAAAGGCTTGTCGGTTGCTTTTTTAAGTGCATCCATAGAGTCGTAATCAAGTGCGTTAGCTTTTGTCGTAAACTCAACAATATTGTATTCTTGAAAACGATAAACTTGAGCCGAATTGTTCCCATCAATGCTCATAGCTTTTTTCTTAACTTTTCCTAGAGTTTCAATCTCAGTATATTTTTGTCTAGAGCCATAAAAATTTTGATCTTTACTTATAGATAATTTTTCTAAAAAATCATTTCCTTTAAATTCATCAATTTTACTAAAAAAATTTTCAACACCTATTTCTTCTAACATTTCAAAAGGACCTTTTGCCCAATTAAAGCCTAATCTCATTGCTTCATCTATATCATTAAATTCTTTGGTAATTCCTGGAACTAAAGATGATGAATATTTTATAATTTTTGAAATGACAGACCAAGCATACTCACCAAATTTGTCATCTCTTGAGATTAAAGATTTTAAATCAACTTTATCAGTACCAATATTGATTTTTTTGCTTGTAGAATATTCACCCGTTTCAAGGTTAATTGCCTCCATAACCTTGGTAGCACCAGTTTTGTTCATTCGGTAAAAACCACCTTTACCTTTTCGACCAGTATAACCCGTCTCAATTAATTTTTTAACAAGAGGAATTTCTTTAGCAACTTCTTGGAAAGGGTCATTTTCAGACAGCTCTTTAATAAAACTTTTTAAAACATCAGCCATTAAATCAATTCCAATTAAATCATAAAGGCCAAAAACTCCTGTTTTTGGAATACCCATTGGTCTTCCAAATATTGCATCAGCTTCTTCAATGCTAAGTTTCATTTTAAAAGCTTCTGTCATTGCAACTTGCATTGCAAAAACACCTATTCTATTACCTAAAAAACCTGGTGTGTCATTACAAACAATCGCACCTTTGCCTAATTCTATTTCACAAAACTTCTTAAGCGAATTTATTTTCTCTAAATCATTGTTTTCATTTTTAACTATCTCTAATAATCCCATGTATCGAACTGGATTAAAAAAATGTGTAATACAAAAATCTTTCTTTTCTTTAGCGGTTAACTTTTCTGATAAAACTTTAATAGGTATTGAAGAAGTATTAGAAGATACAATTGCTCCCTCTTTTCTATTTTTAAAAATTTTTTCATATATATTATGTTTAATATCTATTCTTTCAACTACTGCCTCAACAATCCAATCAGCATCTTTAACAACATCAAAGTTATCATTAATATTACCAACTTTAATATTGTCTATTTTTGATTTATCTAACAATAATGGTGGTTTTGACTTGAATATTCTGTCTCTTGCCTTTTCTGAAATTTCAGTTGTTAAATCTAAAAGAGTTACTGGAATCTTCGCATTACATAAATGTGCTGCAATTCCACTTCCCATTGTTCCTGATCCAATCACAACAACTTTTTTAATATCCATAATTATAAATATTCTATATTGAAAAAATTAATTAAGTAAAATAATTATCTATTGATCCCTCTTAGTCTCTCGGATCTTCTTCTTAATAATTCTGCAGTTACTAATATTAGAGTAGACATAACAATCAAGCATGTTGCCACAGCCATAATAGTTGGACTTAATTGTTCTCTTAATCCAACCCACATTTGAATTGGGATAGTGGTATTTTCTAATCCAGCTAAGAATAGTACTACTACTACTTCATCAAATGACGTAACAAATGCAAACAAAGCTCCAGATATTACACCAGGCATAATTAGTGGCAATGTGATTTTCATAAAAGTATTTACTGGATTACTACCTAAGCTTGCAGCTGCTCTGGTTACACTGTGATCAAAGCCTGACAAAGTTGCTGTAACAGTGATTACTACAAATGGAGTTCCTAAGATTATATGAGATAGAACAATTCCTGTATGAGTAGCGGCTAAGCCAACTTTTGCCATAAAAAAGAAGATTGCCGTACCAGATATAATTAGAGGTACAATCATTGGTGAAATTAATAAAGCCATAAAAGCAGCTTTATATGGCATGTGCCTACTACTTAAACCTAGTGCCGCCACTGTTCCAAGTATTGTAGAACCAATTGTTGCAAAGAATGCAATGATTAAACTATTTTTAGTTGCCAAACCCCATGGATTTTTTGTACCGTAAATCATATCCTCATACCATCTCAAAGAAAAACCTTCAGGATCAAGTGCAAGCATCTTCGATGAAAAGTGAATGTATTGTTCTGCATTAAATGAAAGTGGCAAGATTACAAACAATGGTGCAATCAAAAAGAAGAACACTAAAAAACAAAAAGTTAAATATGTGTAATGCCATATTCTATAGTTTAATGGTGTGTGGTTTGGTAATGCCATAATTATCCTAATTTAATATTATCTATGCCAACTAATTTATTATAAACCCAGTATATAGCCAACACTCCTACTAATAGCATTGTTCCAAGAGCAGATGCAAAAGCCCAGTCTAGTGAACTTTTCATGTGATAAGCTATATTATTACTAATCAAAGATCCACTTGCTCCACCCACTAAAGCTGGGGTGATATAGTAACCAATTGCCAAAATAAACACTAGCAAACTTCCTGCACCAATCCCTGGGATTGTTAATGGAAAATAAATTTTAACAAATGAGACCAGTGGTGTTCCTCCTAATGATTTTCCAGCTCTCATTAAACTTGGAGAGATTGTTTTCATGACACTGTAGAGTGGTAGAACCATAAATGGCAGTAAAATTTGTGTCATTGCAACAAATGTACCAATTACATTATACATTAATTCTGGCCTGTTATCGTCTGCAGCCCAACCCAACCAAACAATTAAATCATTAATTGGTCCTTGTTGTTGTAGTAATACCATCCAGCTTGATGTTCTAACCAACAGTGAAGTCCAAAAAGGAAGTAGAACACAAATCATCAGCAAATTGCTGTATTTCATTGGTAAAGTTGCTAACAAGTGTGCAATTGGATAAGCAAGAATAAAACAGAAAATTGTAACCCAAAAAGCTACATTTATTGTTCTTAGCCAAAGCGTTTTATAAATTCGTCTATCTTCATCTTGCTGAATAATATTTCTTTTTTCATCAAATTTTAAATCTACCCCTTTTAAATATTTGGCATAAGACCAATTGGGAGCGGTATTTTTTAAAGCAACCAAATATTCAGATTGTCCCCATCTCTTGTGAATTTTTATAAACTGTTCTTTATAATTACCCTCTTCAAGTTTATCTATTTTTCTTATTGTTTTTTTTATTAAGCTACTGAAACCTGATTTTTCATAATTTAATCTTGCTATAATTTTTCCAAAGGTTTTATTCTTTTTTAATATACTCAAGTCTTCATAAAGTCCTTGGTATACAGGTTCATCTGGCAAGTCTTGCCCATCCCATTTTTCCATTGCAACAAATGTTTTAGGTAACATTTTGGTAATCATTCGATCATCAACACTCCTAAATAACATGTCACCAATTGGAAATATGTAGATAATTAAAATAAATAAAAATAATGGAGCGACAAGCAAAACTGCTTTTAATTTATTTTTACGCTCAGCCTTTTTAAGACTTTCCTCTAAGGGTATTCCGTCTGATGATAAAATTTTTTCTTGGCTCATAATAAAAAAGGGCAGTTAAACATAACTGCCCTTTTAATATATTATAAAATACTATTCTATAAAACTAAATTATAGACTAGCTTTCATTGCTTCCCACTTCTCATTAATCTCATCCTGGTTATCTGCCCAGTAATCAGGGTTCATAAGAATGTGGCTTTTTAAGTTAGCTGGTGCTGTTGGCATATGTGGTACCATGTTAGTTTTACCATCTTTAAACCAAGGCTCTCCTGCTTCCATAATTGCAATTGAAGATTTTCTCCAAGGTGCGTAAGCAATGTATTTAGCACTTCCTGCTAAACCTTCTGTACTAGTCATTTCTCTTAGTACTTTCATTGCATCACCACTAGCATAATTTGGACCATCTTTAACTAAAGCAAAATATTCATAGTCTAAGATTTGTGCATCCCAAACCTGAACAAGTGGAGTTCCTTCCATTTGCGCGTTAAAGAATCTACCATTCCAACCAGTAGCCATAACTACTTCACCGTTAGCTAATAGTTCTGGTGGTTGAGCTCCTGCATTCCAAAATACACATCCACCTTGTGGATCTGTACAAAGTTTTTTAATTTTTGCTAAAGCTCTGTCAATACCAGCACCTTCCATTTTTCTGTAAAGTAAGTCTCCACCAGCTTGTGATCCGCTAGCTTTTACTCCATCAGCAACCAATGCGATCTCTAAGTTAGACATTGCACCTTTGTAGATTGCTCTTTTTCCTGGAAATCTTTTAGTATTAAAGAAGTCTTTAATTGTTTTTGGTTTTGAATCACCGATTGTTGCATCGTTATAAGCAAAGTTCCAAGAGTACAGAATGTTTCCAACTGCACATTTTGAAGGCATGCCTGTAAAGAAGTCTTGACTTGCAGGTGTTCCATCTGGAGCAGGTGCAAAGTCTTTATCAAAATCAAATTCATGGAAAATACCTTCGTCACATCCAATGATTGTATCTTTTGCATACACATCCATGATGTCCCAAGTAATTTTTCCAGCTTCTTTTTGAGCTTTAATTTCTGATAATCCACCAGTGTAGTCTACCCAATTAACTGGGATGCCTAACTTTTTAGCAGTAGGATCACCATAACCCAATTTTTGTGACTCTGTGTAAGCTCCACCCCAAGACACTACAGTTACTGCAAATGCTGAAGTTGTTACAGAAAGCACAAAAGAAAGAGCAAGTAATAATTTACTTAATTTTTTCATTTATTCTCCTTTTAAACGTTAACGTTTTTATTTTATAAAATGAAAGTAAAACAAGATAGCAAAGCTTAGTCAACAGCTGATTCCAGGCGAATTAGCCTGCTGTTTATTCAGTTTTTTTATTAAAATTATTGATTACTATTTTGGGTCTAAAGCTCTGCAGTCTACACTATTCCAACCAATTTTAATTTCTTTTCCCTCTGTAATATCCATTCTGTTTGAACTATTCGGAATTTTAAGAATAAAATCCTTGTTGCCTAATAAATCTACTCTTAATCTCGTATGATCTCCGTGGTATATTACTTCTTCAATTTTTCCCTTATGATTATTGTCCATATCTTTTTCTGGATCAATAATTGCTCTTTCTGGTCTAAGAGATACAGTAGTTTTATCTCCTTTAGAATTTGCAACAATTGGATTTGCCATGATCTCTGTACCAGAATTTAATTTTACTTTACATTTGTCTCCCGAAACATCTATTACCTCTCCACCAAATGTATTATTTTCTCCAATAAACTCTGCAACAAATGAATTTACAGGTCTTTCGTATAATTCATCTGGACTTGAAAGTTGTTGAACTTTACCATCATTGAACACTGCAATTCTATTTGACATTGTTAAAGCTTCAGTTTGATCATGAGTTACATAAACTACAGTAACTCCGATATTTTCATGAATATGTTTAATTTCATATTGCATACTTTCTCTTAAATTTTTATCTAAAGCTCCTAAAGGCTCATCCATCAGTACAAGTTTAGGATCAAACACAAGCGATCTTGCAACAGCTACCCTTTGTTGCTGTCCTCCTGATAGTTGCATAGGCATTCTAGCCTCAAAACCTTGTAATGAAACCATCGACAAAGCTTTATCAACTTTCTTATCAGCTTCATCTTTTGGAATTTTTCTTACTCTTAATGGAAAAGCTAAATTTTCATAAACTGTCATATGAGGAAACAATGCATAGTTCTGAAAAACCATCCCAATTCCTCTTTTATGAGGGGGTATGTCTGAAATAACTTTGTTGTCTAAATATATTTGTCCATTAGTCGGTGTTTCAAAACCTGCTAACATCATCAAGCAAGTAGTTTTACCTGAACCAGATGGTCCAAGCATTGTAACAAATTCACCCTCTTCGATATCTAAATTAAGTCCTTTGACGACAAGCTGTTTGCCATCATAACTCTTATCAACATTTTCAAATCTTACGAAGTGATCATTAGACATACGACTTTAAAACATTTGTTAGATTGATAATCAAGCAATTTATTTTATGTATAATTCTTTGCTCATATTACAAAATAATTCACTTCCATTTTCAGTTACTCTTATTGCCTCAGAAGCTTCTACACCCCAATCTCCAAATTGCATAACAGCAATCATATGAAAACAAACGTTGGGCTCTAACACTGTCATATCTCCTTTATATATATTAAGTGTATGTTCGCCCCAATCAGGTGGATAGCCAATTCCAATTGAATAACCTGTTCTAGATCTTTTTTCTATTCCGTATTTATCTAAAATTTTCCAGAATGCCTGAGCAACATCATCAGCTGTATTCCCTGGTTTGATAGCATTTATCCCTGCATTTAAAGCTTCAATTGTTTTATTCATGGTATCAATTTTTAACTGATTTGGTTTGCCAAGAAGCACTGTTCTTGCCATTGGAGCATGGTATCTCTTATAAACTCCAGAAAGTTCTATTATTGTAGCTTCTCCTTCAACAAATTTGTCCTGAGTTGCAGTTAAATGAGAGGCTGAAGTACCTTTGCCAGTAGGAAGAAGTGTAGCAATACTTGAATATTCACCTCCAAATTCCTCTGTTCCATAAAATAAAGTCTTTTGAATTTCTCCTACTGCATCGCATTGTCTAACACCTGGTTTAATAACATCTATTGCAGTTTTCATTCCTCTCTCTGAAATTTTTGCTGCAGATTTCATAAACCCTATTTCAGCATCAGATTTTACTAATCTTGCCCAATTAACTAAACGATCACTATCTTTAATCTTAGCATTTGGTAATCCTTTTTTAATTTTTTCATAACAGTATGCAGTAAAATAATGAGCATCCATTTCTAAACCTATGGTTAATTTATCCCACTTTTTCTCTTTAATAATGTCAACTAAATTATCATAAGGATGTTTGGGCCATGTATGAATGTATTCTTCATCATAAACTAAAATATTCTCATCCTTTAAATAAGTTTTAATGTATGCTCCGCCAGCATCTTGAGCTCTTACAAAACATAATGGTTCCTCAGCATTGACATGGACAATAGCGCATTGAGCATAATAAAAAGACCAAGCATCATAGCCTGTTAGGTAATTCATATTATTAGTATCGTGTGAAATTAAAAGTTCGATGCCTTTTTCTTGCATCATTTTTTGAACTTTTTTTAATCTTTGCTTATATTCTTCTTTTGTGAATGACATTAATTAACTTGGAACAATTTTCCAAAACCTTCTACTGAATTGTTTTTTTTTATTTTGACAAGGGTATCCCAAATTAATGCCTGATTACTAGATAAAACTATAGTATTTAATTTTTTTTCTAATTTATCAATTATTTCTAAAACTGGTAGAGCCGTACATGAAACAAACAAAGCATCTGCTCCTTTCAAATCAATTTTTGAAAGAACATCATATAGGTAGTCTTGGTCAACTTTTCCAATGTCATAATCGTCTTGGATATCAAAGTATGAATTTGAAGTAACCTCAAAACCTTCACTATTAAAATAATCAATTACATCATCATTTAATTTTTTACTATAGGGTGTAAAAATTGAGACTTTTTTAATATTTAATTTGTTTAACGCTTTGATTGCTGCAGTGCTTGGTGTTGAAACTTCTGCCATTGGTTTGGCAACTTTAACTTTTTGTTCAATTGAGTCATGACCGGCTGCAATAGTCCCCGAAGTACATCCATAAACTACACAATCCAAATCTTGATCTGGCAGAATGTCTTTTGTAACCTCAGTGATTTTATTAGACATTTTAATGAGGTTTTCTTTCGTGAGAGGGTTGTAGCATTCAATACGATTAACAAAAAAATCAATTTTCCTGTTTTTAATCACATTAATAAAATCTTTTTCAATCATAAAGTCGCTTGCAAGAGCAATTAAGCCAACTCTAGGATTGGCTTGTCCAATAAACTTTGGATCTATTTTTGTTGAATTCATATTTTAAAAAGTGAATATATCACAAGTTCTTTAATAATCATTAATATTAAAATAGGCATGAATATAAAAGATACTTTTGTAGCCTCCTTGGTGCCTATTTTTTTAGGCTTCGGTTTTGTAATTGCAAAACCTGCTTTTGAATCTTTCCCACCTATACTTTTAATGGGCATAAGATTTACATTTGCT
>CACJHS010000027.1 GCA_902593235.1 uncultured Pelagibacteraceae bacterium | reverse complement strand
GAGTAAGAATTTGTAATCTTTTTCTGGTTTTTGCTGTAAATAATATTATTTTTTGAAATAGCTATTTTGCCAGTGACGAAGGGTAATTTTTTCTTTCTATTAAAAAAATAAGGTAAATAAAAACTTTCAATTTTACTTTTTAATAAACCTTTTTTTACAATTATTTTTTTTGACTTTAAAATTTTAAAACTTTTGTTTCTTACTCTTTTGTCTATGTCAGTAACAGCATATATAACCTCAGAAATTTTTGATTTTATTATCGCGTCAGTACATGGTGGTGTTAAACCATGATGACAGCATGGCTCTAAAGTAACATACATTTTTGCACCTTCTAATTCTTCAAAACTATTTTTAATCGCATTAAATTCAGCGTGTGGTCTTCCATTAAATGAGGTTTGTCCAATGGAGACAATTTTATCATTTTTGACAATAACACATCCAACAGAAGGATTTGATCCAGTCTGTCCATGACGAGATTTAGCCAAGTCTAAGGCTAATTTCATATAAAATTTATCTTTTGATGAAAATTTATCTTTTTTTGTAGACATCAAGCTTGTCCACGAATTGTACGAAATCTTTTTCTTCTCTAAAGTTTCTATATACAGATGCAAATCTTACATATCCAACTGGGTCTAAATCTTTTAATCCATCCATAACCATTGTGCCAATTGTATTTGTTGATATCTCTCCTTGTCCTAGTTCTTCAAGAGATCTTGAAATATTACTGATGAATTTTTCTATTGTAGCTGTATCTATTGGTCTTTTTTTTAGAGCTATGTAGATCGATTTAGATAATTTATCTCGATCAAATGACGATTTTCTTCCATTTTTTTTAACAACCATCAATTCTCTAAATTGAATTCTCTCAAATGTAGTAAATCTTTCACCACATATGCACAATCTTCTTCTTCTTATTGCGGTACCATCTTCAGTTGGACGTGAGTCTACAACAGATGTATCACCTTTTTTTTCGCACGGACAAATCATTTGCTAAAGGTTCTTATATATCGGAAATGAAGAAGTTAAAGAAATAACTTCATTTTTTACTTCGTTTTCTATTTTGCTGTTATCTGTTGGGTTTTCAGATAAACCTTTCAGAGTTTTTGTTATTAATTCACCTACTGTTTTAAACTCATTTAAACCAAATCCACGAGTTGTAGCCGCTTGAGTTCCTAATCTTATTCCAGATGTAATCATAGGTTTTTCTGTATCAAATGGAATACCATTTTTATTACATGTAATGTTTGCTCTAGACAAACTCTCTGCAGCAAGATTGCCTTTTACATTGTAGGGTCTCAAATCAACCAACATCAAATGTGTATCTGTTCCATCTGAATAAATTTTAAATCCATTATTTTTTAAAGTTTCCGCTAACATTTTTGCGTTTGCTAAAACAGATTTAATGTAATCTTGAAATTCTGGTTGTAGCGCTTCAAGAAAACCAGCTGCTTTTGCAGCAATAATATGCATTAAAGGTCCGCCTTGGTAACCAGGAAAAACTGCTGTATTAAATTTTTTAGCAAGTTCTTCGTGATTAGTTAAAATTATTCCTCCTCTTGCACTTCTAAAAACCTTATGGGTTGTTGAAGTAACCACATGAGCATAATCACAAGGATTAGGATATCCTTTGCCAGCAACTAAACCTGAGAAATGAGCCATATCAACCATCAAGTATGCTCCAACTTTATCTGCTATTTCTCTAAATCTTTTAAAGTCAATTACTCTAGAATAAGCACTTCCGCCTGCAATGATTAGTTTAGGTTTATGTTCTAATGCAAGTTTTTCAACATTATCATAATCTATCAACTCAGATTCTTTATCTACATCATAACCTATAGCGTTAAACCATTTACCAGACATTGAAATTTTTAATCCATGAGTAATGTGACCACCTGAATTTAAACTCATACCCATGAACGTATCACCTGGACTTAACAGGGCTAAAAACACTGCTCCATTAGCTTGTGCACCTGAGTGAGGTTGGGCATTTGCAAATTTACAATTAAATAATTTTTTTAATCTTTCAATAGCAAGGTTTTCTGCTACATCAACATGCTCGCAACCATTATAATATCTTTTACCAGGATAACCTTCGGCATATTTATTAGTTAAAACTGATCCTTGAGCTTCTAATACTGCTTGAGATACTATATTTTCAGACGCAATTAGCTCTATATGTTGTTGCTGTCTAATTAATTCATCTTTAATAGCTTTATAAAGCTCTGGATCTTTTACAGATAAACTATCCTCAAAAAAACTTTTATAACTATCGTTTAAATAACTTTTTTCGCTCGACATAATTATATTTTCTTAACCCTTCTCAAGTGTCTTCCACCATCAAATTTTGTATTTAAAAAAACACTTACAAATTTCAAAGCATTTTTTTTGGTTATCAACCGTGATCCCAATGTAATGATGTTTGCATCGTTATGCAATCTGGATAATTTCGTTGATTTTAGATTAAAACATTGTGCAGCGCGAATATTTTTATGCTTATTTGCCGCAATATTCATTCCAGTCCCAGATCCACACACTAAAATACCAACATTACTCTTTCTTGATTTGACTTTTCTAGCAACTTTATGAGCATAGTCAGGATAATCAACGCTGCTATCATCTTTGGGACCAAGATCCTCAAATTTTACTTTTTTATTCTTTAAATAATCTTTGATTGTTTCTTTTAATTTAAATCCAGCGTGATCTGATGAAATAAATATTTTTCTCAAATTAATTAAATTTGTAATCTAAAACACAAGCAACTAAATGTATTCTATTCTCTTCTCCACCATTAAATGCGTTGTGATACTTAGTATTGTTTGTAACCCAAACTGAACCATCAGCAGGCATATGTTTAGCAACATTATCAATTACCATTAAACAACCAGGGTTTGTTATAATAGGTATATGTAATCTTGGTTCAGGGTCTCTATGCCAACTTAAAGTTGATCTTGGCTCTTTTAAAAGAATCCTAACTCTTCCAAGTTTATATTTTTTTGAAAGGACATCATAAACCTCTTTAAAATATGTGTTCTCATAGTCTTTAATAAATTCTGAGTAAGATGATTCCTCAATCATTTCGTCTCTAGAAACTTCTTTTCCTGATTTGTCAGGTTTAGTCCAGTATACTCCACGAGCTTTATTACCTTTTATTGAATCTGGATCACCAGGTATTTGGGTTAGAGATATAGCACCAAAGTGAGTAACTCCTGCATCTTCAAATTTTTTAATTTTAACTATTTGGTGATATGCTTCTTGCAATTTCTCTATATCAAACTTAATTTCTTGTTTCTGGAAATCACTAAAGTCTAAAATCCTATCTTCTTTTTTGATATTTAAGTCTACAACTTTTGAGTTTTCTGTCGCCATCGTGATTGCTTTCTACTCTTTTTTTTGTATATGTGTATATTACATTTGTCGCAATTTAAAAGTAAATTAAAACATGATTATTGGTAAATATCCTAGTCTTAGACTCAGAAGAAGCAGAAAAGATCCTTGGTCAAGAAGATTGATTCAAGAAAATACCTTAAGTCCAAATGACTTTATACTCCCTATTTTTTTAATTGAAGGGTCAAATAAACGACAAGAAATTTCATCAATGCCTGGCGTTTACAGGTATACAATTAATCGATTGAGCCAAATTGTGGATAAAGCAATAAAATTAGGAATACCAATGATAGCTCTTTTCCCAAAAACACAAAACTCAAAAAAAGATGAATTGGGAACAGAATCACTGAATGAAAATAATTTAGTCTGTAAAGGGATACAAGAAATCAAAAAAAGATATAAAAACAAAATCGGTATAATGTGTGATGTTGCTTTAGATCCTTATACATCACATGGTCATGATGGTTTGATCAAATCTAACACTATATTAAATGACGAAACAATTGAGGTTTTGATCAATCAGTCATTACTACAAGCTGAGATGGGTTGTGATGTACTAGCTCCTTCAGATATGATGGATGGCAGAATAGGAAAAATAAGAAAAGCTTTAGATAAAAATAAATTCCAAAACGTTCAAATATTATCGTACGCTGCAAAATATGCTTCAAGCTTTTATGGACCTTTTAGAGATGCAGTAGGATCTAAAGGTTTGTTAAAAGGAGACAAAAAAACTTATCAGATGGATTATAGAAATTCTGATGAAGCTTTAAGAGAAGTTACATTAGATATTAAAGAAGGTGCTGATATGGTAATGGTTAAACCAGGTATGCCTTACTTAGACATAATAAAATCAATAAAAGAAAAATTTAAATTGCCTGTATTTGCCTATCAAGTATCAGGAGAATACAGCTTAATTGAAACAGCTATAACAAAAAAATTAATTAATAAAGATGCTGTATATGAAAGCTTAGTTGCTTTTAAAAGAGCTGGAGCCAATGCTATAGTAAGTTATTACGCTGATAGAATTGATAAAATAATAAAATAATTATTTTAAAGTATTTAAAAATAACAACCTACTATTTGGATAATTTAAATTATTTGGTCTTAGTATGGTTTTGTCCAAATAATCACTTACCAATTTTAAACCTATCAATAAAGTACCGAGATCATTAACTTCTGTATCTTTTTCAATCAAAAAATTAGGTACATATTTTTTTTCATTCAAAGAGCTAGCATAATATACAGTTTTGTTACCTTCTAAATCTTTTTCAACTAAATTTTCAAGATCCAAGTCATATCCTAATATTTTAAGTAACTCCAATTCCCAAAATATATATTTTTTTAACCAATCTTTTTCTTTTAAAATTAAAAATAAGTTTTGAATTATAAAATAAACTTTATCATTAGATTGAGATTCTGCTGTTAATATTTTGATCAAATTCATAGCAGATGTAATACAGGATAATTTTTGTTTGTGATCAAAATATAATGGAGTATAGGCATTTAAAATTTCAATTTTAAAATAACCTATCCTGTTTTCATTTTTAGAATTGTAATTAACATGAAGTTTATTACCAACTTGAAGATAATTTTTAATTTTTTTTGAAGTACCGCCAAATATAATTCCAGATATCTTTCCTTTATCTTTTGTGAATAATTCTGCAATTAATGAATTTTCATTATATCTAGTTTTGCTTATTAAAAATCCTTCGTCTGTCCAATTCATTTTTTATTTGTATTTTTTAAACATTCTATAGCAGCATTTTGTTCAGCTTCTTTTTTTGATTTCCCGGTAGCTATAAAATATTTTGTATCAGGCAATTTTACTCCAACTTTAAATATAGGTTTGTGTCTTGGACCTGTATTTGAAATTAATTTATAAGTAGGTAATTTTTTAAAGTTTTTTAAAGTTAGTTCCTGTAACTTTGTTTTTGCATCTATTTCTGTAACTACACTTTTTTCAATATGATCTTGCCACAAATTTAAAATTGTTTTTTCAACACTTGTAAAACCTTTATCAAGATAAATAGCACCAATTAATGCTTCACAACTATCAGATATAATTTTGTCCTCAATTTTTATTTTTTTATTGTTGGGATTAAATGTTTTAACATAACTAGCTAAATTGATTTTTTTGGCTATATCCAGACACGTTTTTTTATTAACTAACGATGCAAATTTTTTATCAAGAACACCTTCTTTTTCACCTGGATAAATTTCTAAAAGTTTTTTTGCTATAACTAAACCAAGAACTCTATCACCCAGAAACTCTATCTTTTCATTATTTTCATTTCGATTAAAGCTTTTATGTGTAAGAGCTTGGATAAGTAGATCTTTATTTTTAAATTTTAAATCAATTTTTTTTTCTAAACTTTGATAGTTAATTTTCATTAATTAATTTTATTAAAAGTTCTATTAAATCTTATTGACTTATGCCATTTCCAAAATTCAATAAAACTTCCTATTCTTTTATCTGAAGAGAAAAATATAAATTGAGCTTTTCCTACTAAGTTATCTTTATGTACATATCCAACGCTTGTTAAGTACCTGCTATCTTTAGAACAATCTCTGTTATCACCTAAAAAGAAATAATGATCTTTTGGTACAGTAAACACATCAGAATTTTGATAGGTGTAATCTTTTAAATAAACAGTATGAAATTTTTTACCATTTGAAAGTTTTTCCTCAAATCTATAAACATCAATACTTTTGTCACCACAGAAAATTGTAGTTTTGTTATTAATTTTAGATTTAAGAATTTCAGAATTATTTAAATATAAATTAGAGTCTATAAATTGAATTTTATCGCCAGGTAAACCAATTAATCTTTTAATATAATCTGTTCGATTATCTGCAGGTGTTTTAAATACAATTACATCACCTCTTTCGGGGCTACTAAACAAAATTCTTTTGTTTAATATTGGAGGACTAAAAGGAAATGAGTGTTTGCTATATCCATAGGTATATTTAGTTACAAACAATCTATCACCTACTAATAAAGTAGGTTCCATGGATGATGATGGAATATAAAATGGTTGAACTAAAAGCGATCTAATTATAACTGCAATTATTAATGCATAAATTAATGTTTTTATATTTTCTGAAAAAAAATTTTTATCTAATTTCATGATGTTTGAATAATTGCAAATGCTGTTGAATAATTTTTTTCATCTGAAATTGATAGAAAACATTTAAAATTTTTGATTTTAAAGTTCTTTTGAACGATTTTAGTAATTTTTTTATTTTTAGCATAATAAGGTTTTCCCATTTTGTTATTTAGAACTTCTATATCTTTAAAATTTAAATTCATACGAAAACCTGTGCCAAGAGCTTTAGAAAATGCTTCTTTTGCAGCAAATCTCTTTGAAAAATAAGCTACTTTATTATTTACAGCATTAGATTGTTTCAATTCATTAGATGAGTAAATTCTTGTTTTAAATAAAGGATTTTTAATCGATTTTTGAATTCTTTTATTTTCAACAATATCAACTCCAATACCAAGAATTTTCATTTATTTTTTTATAATTTTTTTAAAGTTTTTAATTACTTTTGAAAGTCCATCAAGTATGGACTCTCCAATTATAAAATGTCCAATATTATACTCCTCAATATCTATTATTTTTGTTAACATTTTGGTGGTTTTATAATCTAAACCATGGCCAGCATGAACTTCTATATTTAAACTTGATGCTAATTTTGCACTTTTTTTAATTCTGTTTAATTCACTAGAATAATTTTTTTTTGATTTAACTAGGTTTGCTAATTTTCCAGTATGTATCTCAATACAATCAGCATTTAATTTTTTAGATAGCCTAATATCATTTGGAGAAGGATTGATGAACAAACTTGTTCTTATCTTTACTTTTTTAAATTTTTTAATAATTTTCTCTAATTTATTAAGATTATTTTTTATGTTTAAGCCTCCCTCGGTAGTAATTTCTTTTCTATTTTCTGGAACTAAACAGATAAAATTTGGTTTTATCTTAAGTGCTTTATTAACAATTTCTTTGTTCATAGAAATTTCAAGATTTACAGGTACATTTCTTAAACCACAGATTTTTTTTGCATCAATATCATTTATATGTCTTCTATCTTCTCTTAAATGTATTGTTACGGAATCGGCTCCATAACTAATAACTTTTTTGGCTGCATATAGTGGATCTGGATGTTTCTCTCCACGAGCGTTTCGTAGAGTTGCAATATGATCTATATTTACACCTAACCTTTTCACTTAATAAATCTACTTCCTGGAGTTGTTATTGGTATTGATTTAAGTTCAGGTGGTAATTTATTTGCTTTATAAGTTGGAACTTCTATTTTTAGATGAGATGTTATTCCAGTTTTTATTTTTAAAGATTGTTTAGTTGATCGATCAATTATAGATGCAAATCCAATTAATTTTGCTTTGTATTTTTTAATCAATTTAACACACTCCAAACTTGATTTTCCTGTAGTAATTACATCTTCCATAATTAATACTCTTGCACCTTTTTTAATATTGAAACCTCTTCTAAGAGTAAATTTACCATTTACCCTTTCACAAAAAATTGTTTCTTTTTTTAGTAGTTTTCCTATTTCATATCCAATAATTACTCCCCCCATTGCAGGAGCTAATATTAAATCAATTTTTTTAAATTTTTTTTTAATTTTATTTGCTAGGGATTTACAAATTTTATCAGCTAAATTAGGGAAGCTTAAAAGTTTTGCACACTGAATATATTTTGAAGAATGTAGACCTGAAGATAGAACAAAGTGACCTTCTAATAATGCATTAGTTTTTTTTAAAATATTTAAGGATTTTTTGTGTGAAAGCATTTCTTTTTTCTTCGTGTCTAATTATCTTAAATTTTATACTCTTTTGTTTTAGCTCTGCAATAAAATTAGTAAAATTCTTAAGATTTCTAATAATTAATTTAAATTTAAAATTAATATAATTGGGATTTTTACCAACCATTTCTAAACTCGATATATTTAATTTATGACTTCCAATGAGTGAGCTTATATCTCCTAATTGACCTGGCTTGTCAGGTAATGACATCCATAGAGTGGTATTGTATTTTTTTATTTTTTCCTCTTTTTGCTCTCCTTTATCATGCCAATATCTTCTTATTGCTGCTCTAGCTTTGCCTGTTTTAGTAGTTGGTATCCAGTGAAGTGACGGTGAATTATTTTTAGATGTTATAATATTTACTCGATCACCATTTCTTAAAATAGTTTGTAATTCACTTTTGTTTCCATTAATTTCACAACCTACTGCTGAATTACCAATTTTAGTATGAACAGCATATGCAAAATCTATAGCAGTTGCGTCTTTAGGTAATTTAATAACTGAACCTTTTGGTGTAAAACAAAATACGTTTTCTTGAAACATTTGTAGTTTTGTATACTCATATGAATCTTCAGGGTTTTCATTTTTTTCTATAATCTCAACTAGATCTTTTAACCAGTCATACTCCTTCCAACTTAAAGAATTAAATTTTTCAGAAGATTTATACTGCCAATGAGATGCGACACCTCTTTCTGCAAATTCGTGCATTTCATGTGTTCTAATTTGAATTTCTATTGGTTTTTTATTTGAACCAATTACAGAAGTATGAATAGATTTATAACCATTGATTTTTGGAGATGAAATATAATCCTTAAATTTACCTGGTATGCAATTCCATTTTTTATGAAAAATCCCGAGAGTTTTGTAACAATCATCTACGTTTTTTAAAATTATCCTAAATCCAATAATGTCAGTTATTTGTTCAAGTGAAACTCTTTTTTTTTGGACTTTTCTCCAAATTGAAAAAGGTGTCTTTTCTCTACCATGTATTTCAGCATTAATTTCATTATCATTTAAGATTTCACTTAACTCAAAAGATTGTTCTTCAAATAAATCTTTTCTGTCCAATTTTATTTCATCAAGCCTTTTTTTTATTAATTTTCTTGCATCATTATTTAAAATTTCAAAAGATAAATCTTCAAGCTCATCTCTTATTCTGTGCATTCCCATTCTATCAGCTAATGGGGCATAAATTTCCATAGTTTCTTGAGCTATTCTTTTTCTTTTATCCTCTTTAGTAATCGCTTTAATAGTCCTCATGTTATGTAGTCGATCAGCAATTTTAACTAGCAGAACTCTAATGTCTTTTGATGTTGCTAAAATTAATTTTCTGAAATTCTCAACTTTAGAATTAGTTCCAGCTGAATTTTCAAACGCTGAAATTTTCGTTACACCGTCTACTAAATCAGCAACCTCATCACCAAATTCTTGTTTGATAGTTTCATAAGTTGCAAAAGTATCTTCAATAGTGTCATGCAATAGACCAGTTGTAATTGTAGCGCTATCTAATTTTAATTCAGTTAAAATATTTGCAACCTCAATTGGGTGAACAGAATAAGGATCACCCGAAGCTCTTTTTTGACTCTTATGTGCTTTAACAGCAAAATTATATGCTTTATCCAATTTTTCAGGATTAAGAAATTTATTGTAATCTTTAACTTTATTTATAAGTTCATTTGAATTAAGCATAATTGATATTATACCATTAAATCAAATTTGTTTAATAGATCTAATGTCTCTATCAG
>CACJHS010000026.1 GCA_902593235.1 uncultured Pelagibacteraceae bacterium | reverse complement strand
ACAAGCTCTTTTAAGAATTGAACAAGCAGAAAAACAAAAGCAATTTTTACAACAATTAAAATTAGATAAGCAAATTGAAAAGTTTAGAGTTAGAGAGGTTAAAGAATTAGAGAAATTAGAAAAAATTTCTTTAAGAGAAAAGAGAGAAGATTATGCTGGCTTACAACAAAGAATAGAAAAACTAAAAGAAAAATACCGAATTATTAGAGATCAAAAGATTAGGGAAAGAGTAGAGGCCTTAGGAGTAAAAATTCAAGGAGATGAAGATAGAGAAACTCTTTTACAAAAAGAAAAAGAATATACTTTAGCTAGACAAAAAATTGAGTTTGCTCTCGAAAGTTTTTACAGAAGTGCTAGTAGCTTAGTATTTCAATTAAACAAAAGACACATAACAAGGCACATGTCTATCTTCAGATGTATTGATAGAAGGTTTGAAACTGGAGAAATATTTGTTAAGTGGGATGAAGCATCAGATGATGAATGGCTTTTGTTAATTTATATAAAAAATAATTCGCCTGATGAAGGAATAGTTATTGAAGATAAAACTAACCCAGAAAAAAATATTTCTCATGAATTTAAAAATAATGAAATATTTAAGGCTTCAGATACTATGGTTGACGCACTTACTCAATTAATCGGAAGAAAAAGAGCCAAAAATATCAATTAAATTATCATAAATTATTAAGTATCATTTAGAATGTTATTTTCATCTGCATTAATGATAATTTTATATTTAGTATTTAGATATGTTCTTGCATGGATAAGATATTTTAACAGTCTCGACTCTAGATTAGGCCAATCTACATGGAGATGGAGTTATGATTATCCAGTTATAGGTGAAAGAGATATCTCAGATCTTGATGATAAAACTTTTGTTAGACTGAGAAGAAAAAGAAATAGAGTTATAACTCTAATGTACTCAATTTTATTAATAATGTTCTTGTTATCTATGTCTTTACTTAGTGAATTTTTAATATTTTTCTTAACTTAGTTTTTGAGTTGTTTTTTATTTTTCAAATATAAAAAAAAGGCAACCATTTCATACCCATATTTAAAGATTGTGAAAATTATTGGTAGTTTAAAAAATTTATATAAAAATTTATATTTTGGAATTTTTTTCCAAACATAAAGAAATGCCTCTGCCCCCTGAATAATTTTACCGTTTTCTTTAACATGTAGTCTTCTTAACAATTCTCTATCATTTCTTGATGTTTCTTTTTCAGCATCCGAATTATTAGTTATATCTATCCAATCAATATCTTTGATATTTTCTTTTTTATATAAGTTAATTTCTGACCTACAGATTTTACAAGAATTATTAAAATATACTTTCATGCAATAACAATTAACTTTTAGTATGAAATTGTACATGCGTAAAATGATCAGTTGAAAATTATCAACAAACTACTATTTAAGGTGAATGAGTAATTTCTTTAATAAATCAGATTTAACAAGACAAGATGCAGATAAATTAGTATCTGAAACACTTAACAATTGTGATGATGGCGAGCTTTATCTAGAGGAGTCTAAATCAGAGTCAATTTTGCTAGATGATAACAAAATAAAAAGCTCAAATTACAGTTCTGATTTGGGATTTGGTTTTAGGGCTATCTCAAACGAGGTTGTTGCTTATTCATATTCAAATGAAATATCAAAAGATTCATTAAAAAATTCTTCAGAAAATCTTAAATCAACTTTGAAATCAATTAAAGGCACATACAATCATGAAATTCCAAAATCTAATAAAAAATTTTATAAAGATATTAATCCAATTGAACAAAAAACGTTAAATTCAAAATTAGAAGTCTTAAATAAAGTAAATGAATTTTTAAGAAAAAAAGATGCATCGGTAAAACAAGTAACGGCTAGTTTTGCTGGTGAGCAAAAATCAATAGAGATTATTAGATCAGGTGGAGAGTCGCTTACTGATGTACGTCCATTAATTAGATTTAATGTGTCTGTGATGTTAGAAAAAAATGGAAGAAAAGAAACGGGTGTATATGGAATTGGTGGCAGACAATCTTATGATGATTATTTAAAAAATGACAATTGGAAAAATGTTTGTGAGGAGGCTTATAGAATAGCATCAGTAAATTTAGAGAGCAAACCAGCACCTGCTGGTGAGATGAAAGTAGTTTTAGGACCTGGTTGGCCAGCTATATTAATTCATGAAGCAATTGGTCATGGTCTTGAAGGAGATTTTAATAGAAAAAAAACATCAGCATTTCATGATCTTATGGGTGAAAAAGTTGCAAGTGAGGGAGTAACAATTGTTGATGATGGTACGATAGATAATAGAAGAGGTAGTTTAACAATTGATGATGAGGGAACACCAACTGAGCGAACAGTTTTAATTGAAAATGGTATTCTCAAAAATTTTATGCAAGACAGACATAATGCAAGATTAATGAATACAAAATCTACCGGATCAGGAAGAAGAGAAAATTATAGACATATCGTGTTACCAAGAATGAGAAATACAATGATGTTAAGTGGCAATCAAACTCAAGATGAAATGATCAAATCTGTTGATAAAGGAATTTTTGCAGTAAGTTTTGGAGGTGGCCAGGTAGATATTACATCTGGAAAATTTGTATTTAATTGCACTGAGGCTTACGAAATAAATAATGGTAAAATTGGATCTCCAATTAAAGGTGCAACACTTATTGGTGATGGACCATCAATACTTAAAGAAGTATCGATGGTAGGAAATGATATGATGTTAGATCCAGGCATAGGAACTTGTGGAAAGGCAGGACAAGGAGTTCCAGTGGGAGTTGCTCAACCTTCAATTTTGATTGATAAAATGACAGTTGGTGGAACAAAACTTTAAATTATGGTTAAGGATCAAGAATTTCTAAAATCAAAAGCTTCATATTGTTTGGATTTAGCAAAAAAAATGGGAGCAACTGATGCAAGTGTTACAGTTGGTCACTCAATTTCAGAAACAGTTAATTTTAGAAATAAATCATTAGAAGCCTCAGATAGATCAGATGGATTGGCATTAAGTATAGAAACTTATTTAGGTAAAAGAAGATCATCAATTTCATCATCAAATTTACTAGATGAAAATATAAAAACTTTAATTGAAAAGTGCTTTGAGACTACAAAAATTACACCAGAGGATGAATTTAATTCTTTGCCTGAAAAAGATTTATTAGCCAAACAAATTAGTAGCCTTAATTTGTATGATGAAACAAGATTCGAAAATGATAAAAAAATAAAATATTTAAAAGATTTAGAGGAGGCTGCTTCATCAAATAAGCAAATTATAAATACAGAATCTAGTTTTACTGAAAATAAATCAAATTTTATATTAGCTAATAGTTACGGTTTTTGTGATGGTTATAAAACTTCATCTTTTACTACTTCTTGCGTAACAGTTGCAAAAGATGAAAATAGCATGGAAAGAGACTATGAATTTTCAAGCAAACGTCATTTGTCTGATATTAAGCAAGCATCAGATCTTGGAAATAAAGCTGCCAAGCAAACTATTAGAAAATTAAGTCCCAACAAAATTGGAAGTGAGAAGATAAGCATAATTTTTGATAAAAGAATTTCAAAAGGAATGTTAAGTGTTTTTGCAAGTGCAATATCTGCATCTGCAATTGCAAGAGGTACTTCATTTTTGAAGGGTAAAATTGATCAACAGGTTTTTGCCAATTCGATAAATGTAATTGATAAACCAGATATAATTAAAGGAATGGGTTCCCAAAACTTTGATTCAGAGGGTGTAAATTCCAATACAATACAACTTGTAGAGAATGGAATACTTAAAAATTACCTTGTCGACACTTATAATGGAAAAAAATTAAATTTAAAATCAAATGGAAGAAGTGGCGGAACTACTAATTTATATTTTGAAAATGGAAATATAACCTACGAAGATCTTCTAAAAAAGAATTCAAAAAGTCTTTATATTACTGAGACTATTGGTCATGGATCTAATCTTGTAACAGGAGATTATTCAGTAGGGGCAACTGGTTTTTTGGTTGAAGATGGAGAATTTAAATATCCTGTTAATGAAATAACTATTGCTGGTAATTTTAAGGATATGTTTAAAAATATAACTTTAGCTAATGATTTAGAATTCGAATATTCAGTCAATTCACCAACTATGATGATAGAAGGTATGACTGTTGCAGGAAAATGAGCAGTTATTGCGTAATTGGCTCTGGAATTTCTGGAGCGACAATAGCTAATCTTTTAAGCAAAAAAAATATTGTACATATTTATGATAAAGCTCGAGGTCCAGGTGGCAGATCTTCCTTTAAAAGATTAAAAAAGTCAAAAGGATTTGACCATGGAGCTCAATATATTTCTCCAAAATCAATTCAATTTAAAAAATTTATTACAAATTTACGTAAAAAAAAAATTCTAAAAAAATGGAGTGGCAAACATATTTTTTTAAACAAATTAAAAAAAGAAAATAAAAATCATATTAAAATAATTGGTTGCAAAGGTAATAATGATATCAGCAAATATTTGATAAAGAATATAAAATGTGACTTTCAAAGTGAGTTAGAGAAAATTCAATTTATAAATAACAAATGGAAATTAGATTTTAAGAAAAACCAAATAAAATATTATGATAAATTAATATTAACTTGTCCATTCCCACAATTAAAAAAATTATCAAAAAAATATATAAAAGATCCGTTCATCAAGCAAAAAATCAAAATGGATGCAAATATTACAGTTATGATTGAAATAAAAAAAACAAATAAAAACATATCAAGTTATTTATTTGACGACAAAATTTTAGGGTGGGCTGCCAAAGAAAATAGTAAAAAAAGATTTAAAAGTATAAATGATTTATGGACTTTACAAAGCACAAACCTATGGGCAAATAAAAAAATAAATAAAAATAGAGAAAATAAAGAAAAAAACTCAAAGATTTTAATAGATCAATTTTTTAAACTTACTGGAATTAAAAAAACAAAAATATTAACTTCATTAAATCATGGTTGGAAATATTCCTCAAATTCTAGGCCCTTTAAAATCAAAAGTTATTGGAATACTAAATTAAATTTAGGAGTGTGTGCAGATTGGTTTGTAGGTCCTAGAGTAGAGGCTGGATGGATAAGTGCGAACGATCTTTTTAAAAAAATGAATAAATAATTTTATTCAAGATTTTTTAAGCGATACTCCCAATCTCCCATTCTTTTATATGTAACTTTAACTATAACTGAAGTTTTTTTATCAAGCCAAATATCAAAATTTAATTTTTTATCTTCAGGGAGAGTCATATCTTTAGATGTAAGTTTAAAATGATCAGTTTCGTATTGTTTACCATTAATTGAAATGTTTTCCTTGCCAATAAAAGTAACTATTTGTTCTTTTATACTTCCAGAAATAGGACTTATTTGGCTTTCTGCTTGTAAAATTCTATGACTCCACCAATTTCCAATAATATTTTTTATAGAAGCTTCACCTGAATATGAGGACCCTTTGATGTCAAACTTTTTATTATTTTTATCTAATTTTAAGTTTACAAATTTTTCTTTTTTATTTTGAAGTGTCTTTGATTGAAAAGATATTAAATTATCTTTTATATAAATTTCTTCCCCATACCCCTCTACTTTGAATATTGTTGCAGATAGCACCTTTACCTCAAACTTGTATTGATTTTTTACTATCGTTTTTTCACCATCTCTTTTAAAAAAATAATTGTTATAGCCAATTACTTCATCGTTTCTCAAGATCTCCATTTCTATTTTGTCAAATTTGTTATAATGACCTATATGAGCCAAAGAAATTGATGAGAAAAATACAACAAGTAAAATAATTGCAAACTTTTTCATTTGCTGGTTACAATATTAGAATTTTTCATTAATAGATATAGCTTATTACAATTATGTTTTTAAAAATAAAAAAAATACCAAAAGTAAAATGGAGCTCAGAAAAACCATTTAATTTTAAACCAAAGTTTTCTACATTTTTTTCTTATGTTTTGGTTTGTCTTTATTTGGATTAGGTGAGGGGTTATTAATTGTTTCGTTCACAGGAGCCTCTCCTTGGAGTGTTTTAGCGCAAGGTATTTCTTTAAATGTTAATTTAAGTATTGGAACTATCACATTATTAATAAGTATTGCTGTTTTAATTTTATGGATACCTCTTGGTCAAAAACCAGGGATGGGTACAATATTTAATGCTCTGATAATTGCAATTATGATTGATCTTTGTATCAAGTATGTTCCAACGCCATTAAATTATATTCATCAATTATTATTAGCTGTAATTTCTGTTATCATGGTTGGAATAGGTGGAGGTATTTACTTAGTATCAAATTTAGGAGCCGGTCCTAGAGATGGGCTAATGATAGGATTACAAAAATTAACTAATTTTCCTATAGCTGTTGTAAGAGCAACATTAGAAATTTCAGTTGTTAGTATTGGATGGTATTTAGGAGGAACAGTGGGTGTAGGAACTTTATTATTTGCATTTGGCATAGGTCCATGCGTTGCGTTAGGACTTTATTTAGTTGATAAAACTTTTGATTAAGCAGCAGCTATAGCTTTTTCGCTTTTTTTTCTTTCGTGGGGGTCAAGAATTGCTTTTCTTAATCTGCATGAGTCTGGCGTTATCTCTAAAGCTTCATCTGTATTAAGCATACTTAACTGCTCTGCAATCGACATTTTTCTTACAGGTGTAAGCACAACATTTTCATCAGTACCTTGAGTCCTCATATTGGTCAATTTTTTACCCTTCATTACATTAATAATCATATCTCCTGGTTTAGGCGAAAGACCAACAATCATTCCAGGATAAACAGAGTCATTATGTGTAACGAACATTTCTCCTCGAGCTTGTAAGTTAAAGATAGCGAATGCAACAGCTTTTCCTTGCTCCATTGATATTAACGCTCCGTTTCTTCTGCCTTCCATCTCTCCTTCAAAAGGACCATAGCTATGGAATATTCTATTAATCACTCCGTTTCCTTTTGTAAGTGTAAGAAATCTACTTGTGTACCCCATTAGTCCTCTAGTAGGTGCATGAAAAATTAATCTTTTTTTGTTAGTTCCAGTATCTTTTAACTCTATTAATTTACCTTTTCTTCTGTTCATTGAGTCAATTACCTTGGATGAATGTTCTTCATCAAGGTCCATAGTAATTTCTTCAATTGGCTCAAGTTTATTTCCACTTTCGTCAGTTTTATATAATACTTTTGGAGGGCTTACTGTCATTTCAAAACCCTCTCTTCTCATTTGAGTTAAAAGAATTTCCAACATCAACTCACCCCTACCACTAACAACAAATGAGTCTTTTCCCTCGTTTTCTGAAAATGTAATACCAACATTATTTTGTGCCTCTTGAACTAATCTATCTCTTATTTGGGTACTGGTTAGTTTTTTACCTTCAGTTCCAGCTAAAGGTGAAGTATTTACAGTAATTGTAATTGACATTGTAGGAGGATCTATTGGAGTTGCTGGGATCGGCTCATTTACCTCTAGGTCGCATATTGTATCAGCAACGTTAGCTTTTTCTAACCCAGCAACAACTACAATATCTCCAGCCTCACCAACATCTATTGGAACTTTTTTTGTTCCTTCATATCTAAATATTTTTGTTAATTTTCCTTCATCAACTTTTTCACCATTCAAATTGATAGCTTTTATAGATTGATTAGCTTTTGCAGTACCCTGAGTAATTCTTCCAACCAAACTTCTTCCTAAAAAACTATCTGCATAAAGTAGCGTTGACAACATTGCAAAAGGTTTAGTTTTATCAAGTTCAGCAGGTTTTACATGATCAACAATTAAATCTAATAAAGGATTTAAATTTTCTCTTGGACCATCAACCTCATGGTCTGCCCAACCTGATCTTCCACTTGCATATAAAACAGGAAAATCTAATTGTTCTTCATTTGCATCTAAGCTTACAAATAAATCAAATGTTTCATCTAAAACTTCATTAGCTCTTTGATCGGCTTTATCTAATTTGTTAATCACAACAATTGGTTTTAATCCTTGTTTAAGTGCTTTTGATAATACAAATTTTGTTTGAGGCATTACTCCTTCTGCAGAGTCAATTAATAACAGTGCTCCATCTGCCATACTTAAAACTCTTTCAACTTCTGCAGCGAAATCTCTGTGGCCAGGAGTATCGATTATATTTATTCTTGAATTGTTCCAATTTATTGAAGCAGGTTTTGCTAAAATTGTAATTCCTCTTTCTTTTTCGAGCTCACCCGAGTCCATTAATCTTTCATCGACAACTTCATTTTCTCTAAATGAACCACTTTGCTTCATTAAATTGTCAATAAGAGTAGTTTTGCCATGATCGACATGGGCTATGATTGTGATGTTTCTGATATTATTGCTCATAAATTCTGGCTCTTATACATATTTAAAAGGATATTAAAACTCAAAAAAACTCATAACTGGCTTGAATAATTTTCAAAATTCAGGATTAATTTGTCTTTTTTTGCTTATCTTTTTTGAGTTTTCTTTTTTCTTTAAAGCTCAATTTAGGTTTTTTTTTAACACTAGAGTCTTTAAATGATTTACCACTATATCTTTTTGACATAATTAAATTTTACATAAAAAAAAGGCCATCTTGAGATGGCCTTTTAAATTTTGTTTTAGAAATGAGGGATTACATTCCCATTCCACCCATTCCTCCCATGCCACCCATACCACCAGGCATACCACCAGGCATTCCGCCAGCAGCATCTTTTTCCTCTGGTTTGTCAGCAATCATTGCTTCAGTGGTTACTAATAATCCAGCAATTGAAGCAGCATCTTGTAGAGCAGTTCTCACAACTTTAACTGGGTCTATGATACCTTTTGCAAACATATCACAATACTCCTCGTTTTGAGCATCGTAACCGTTAGTTTTTTTCTTCTGCTCTAATAATTTACCAACTACCACTGAACCATCTACACCAGCATTTTTAGTAATTTGTCTAATTGGAGCTTCCAATGCTTTTCTAACAAGATCAACACCTGCTTTTTGGTCATCACCTTTTGCTTTGACTTTATCAAGTTCTTGAGCAGCATAAAGTAATGCACAACCACCACCAGTTACAATACCTTCTTCAACAGCAGCTCTAGTTGCATTCAAAGCGTCCTCAACTCTGTCTTTTCTCTCTTTAACTTCAACTTCAGTTGCACCACCTACTTTAATTACTGCAACTCCACCAGCTAACTTAGCAAGTCTCTCTTGAAGTTTTTCTCTATCGTAATCAGAAGTAGTTTCCTCAACTTGTTGTTTGATAGAAGCACATCTAGCCTCGATATCAGATTTCTTTCCACTTCCATTAACGATAGTACTATTATCTTTATCAACTTTGATTTTCTTACAAGATCCAAGATCATCAAGTTTAACATTTTCAAGTTTGATACCTAGGTCTTCAGATATAACCTGACCTCCAGTTAAAATAGCAATATCTTCAAGCATAGCTTTTCTTCTATCACCAAAACCTGGAGCTTTTACAGCTACAACTTTCAAACCACCTCTAAGTTTGTTTACTACTAAAGTAGCTAAAGCTTCGCCTTCGACATCTTCAGAAATAATCATCAATGGTCTACCAGCTTGTACAACAGCTTCTAAAAGAGGGACCATAGGTTGCAAGTTAGTTAATTTTTTCTCATGTAATAGAATAAAAGGATTTTCTAACTCTGTAGTCATTTTATCACTGTTAGTGATAAAGTATGGTGATAGATATCCTCTATCAAACTGCATACCTTCAACTACATCTAATTCTGTTTCAATACCTTTGTTTTCTTCAACAGTAATTACCCCTTCATTTCCAACTTTTTGCATTGCTTTTGCAATCATAGTTCCGATTTCTTTGTCACCATTTGCAGAAATTGTTCCTACTTGAGCAATTTCATCACTGTCTTTTACTTTTTTTGCAGATGCAACAAGGCTTTCTTTTACTGTTTCTACAGCAGCATCAATTCCTCTTTTAACATCCATTGGATTCATACCAGCCGTTACATACTTCACACCTTCTTTGACAATTGCTTGCGCAAGTATAGTTGCAGTAGTAGTTCCATCACCAGCTTCATCGTTAGTTTTGCTAGCAACTTCTTTAACCATTTGTGCACCCATATTTTCAAACTTATCTTCAAGGTCTATTTCTTTAGCTACAGAAACACCATCTTTAGTAATTCTAGGTGCACCATAAGATTTATCCATTACTACATTTCTTCCTTTTGGTCCTAAAGTTACTTTAACAGTGTCAGCTAAGATATTTACACCTCTAATCATTGCTGCTCTTGCTTCAGCATCAAATTTAACAACTTTTGCCATTATTTTTCTCCTTTAAATTAAATTACTTACCTGAAATACCCATAATGTCAGACTCTTTCATTATGCTGTATTCTTTACCATTAATTTTGACTTCAGTTCCTGACCATTTGCCAAATAAAACTTTATCACCAACCTTAACATCCATTGGAATTATTTTTCCATCTTCAGTTTTTGCACCACCACCTACAGCAACAACTTTTCCTTCTTGAGGTTTTTCTTGAGCTGTGTCAGGGATAATTATTCCTCCAGCAGTTTTTTCACTGCCATCTAATACTTCAATTAAAACTCTGTCATGTAACGGTTTAAACTTCATAAATTCTCCTTAATAAATCTTTATAAATATGAGCCTCATATAGATATTTCACCGTCTATTTCAAGATCAGAAAATCTTTAGGATATTAATATTGCTAGTAAATTCGGGATTTTATGGTTTATACCTTAAAATATGACCAAAAATTTAGATTTTAATGGCTTACAATCAATTGCTGATAATTATGATCTTTTTTATATAGACTTATGGGGTGTTGTTCATAATGGGGTTAATCTTCATGAAAAGGCAATAGTTGTTTTGAACGAACTATTAAAAAAAAAGAAAATGTTAGTACTTT
>CACJHS010000025.1 GCA_902593235.1 uncultured Pelagibacteraceae bacterium | reverse complement strand
GAAATACTCAAAAATGATTAGTTACGAAAAATCAAAGACAATTTTAAAAAAAGCAAAAATTAAAATTAAAGATGAGACTATAAAGAGTGTAAATTCTCTAAATAGAGTAGTTTCTACCAATATTTATTCTAAAATAAATTATCCAGCGGGGAATAACGCTGCATTTGATGGTTACGCAATTAATTCAAAAGATACTAATGGATTAAAAAAAAAATTCCCGAAAAAATTTAAAATAATTGGTTCAATTGCTGCAGGAATGAAACCATTTAAAAAAAAGATAAAAAAATTTGATACTGCCGAAATAATGACTGGAGGAATTATACCAAAGAGTTTCGATACAATTATTCCTATAGAACAAATAATTTTTGCTCCTAATAAAAAATATATTTTAATTGACCAAAAAATAAAAAAATTTGATCACGTTAGGTTTGTAGGTTCAGATTATAAAAAAGGGGAAGTTGTAATAAAAAAAAATACAATTGTTCACCCAAACCACATTTTAGCTTTTAAAAGTTTAGGTATTAAAAAAATTAAAGTAAAAAAAAGAATTAACATATTATTTTTTTCAACTGGAAACGAAATATCAGACAAAGATAATATTCCAAGTTGGATGGTAAGAAATTCCAACACACACTATATAAAAAACTTAAATCAAATTTTTTTATTTAATTTTAAAAGCGGAAGTATATTAAGAGACAATCATCAAAATATTTTTAAACAAAAAATAAATAAATTAATTAAATCTAATGATGATATTATTATTACGTCAGGTGCAGTGTCTGCAGGTAAGTTTGATTTTATACCTGATGTTGTTAAAAAATTTAAGTTATCAAGCTACTTTAAAAGTGCTGCAATAAGGCCAGGAAAACCAATAATGTTTGCAAAAATTAAAGGGAAAGAAAAGGCGATATTCGGACTCCCTGGAAATCCAATTTCTTCAGCTGCATGCTTTAGATTTTTTGTAATTCCATATATTTTAAATGCCTTAGGATTATCAGAAGAAAAATCAATTAAAGCTATTTTGACCAATGGTTTTGATAAAAAAAAGAATTTCACAAGATTTGTAAAGAGCCAATTAAGCACAACTAAAAATGGAAAACTAAATGTTGAAATTTTAAAAGGTCAAGAGTCTTTTAGAATTAAATCATTTGTAAAATCAAATATTTGGGTTTTGTTACCAGCGGGTAAATCAAAATTTAAAAAGGGAGATATCGTTGATTGCTTTTTCCCCAACCTTTCAAATCAAAATTTAGTTTAGAAACGTATTTTTGTTGTAGAAAATTCTATTTACAATTAGATTTCTCATTATGTTAGAGATAAGAAATCCAAAAATAGCCATTCCTGTTGTACTTTTTGCCGGACTGTTGTGGTCGTTTGGTCCATTAGTGGTTCGATACATGGATAATCCTCAATTGGCACCTTGGCAGTACATTTTTGGCAGAGGTTTAACAATTTTCATCCTATTAAATCTTTATTTATTTTTCGAGGAAGGAAAAAATTTTTACAAAAACTATTATAATATAGGTTTATCTGGAGTAATCGGTGGATCTGGGTTGGGGATCGCTATGATTACATTTATTTATTCAATTACAAATACTAGTGCTGCTGTTACCTTGCTTTGTTTAGCTGCAATGCCTTTTTTTACAGCATTATTGGCATTTTTATTTTTAAAAGAAAAAATTTCTCTTAATGTGTGGATATCAATAATAATTGCAACAGTTGGTATTATTATTATGGCACTTGGAAATACTGGTGAAAAATCATTAATTGGTTTTGTATTTGGTTTAACTTCCTCAATTGGTTTCTCAGTTTTTTCTGTAACGCTTAGATGGAGAAAGGAAACACCAAAATTCACAACAGTTGCTTTTGCTGGTTTATTTTGTTTTGTATTTGCAACAATTATGATTTTATCCAAAGACTTAGTTTTCTTTTCATCTAGCTATAACGGAGCTTTGTTTTCTTTGCATGGTACACTAGTTTGTTTTGGTTTAATTTTATATTCAATTGGATCTAAAGCGATACCAGCAGCAGAACTGACTTTATTATCTTTAACTGAAGTTGTAGGTGGAATTTTTTGGGTTTGGTTGCCATTATTTGGTATTAATGAAGTACCATCCACAAATACTATAATCGGAGGCTTTTTTCTTTTTGTATCTATATTTTATTACAGTTTAATAATGAGATGGAACAAAAGATATATAGCATTAAATTAATATGGAACGACCAGATTTTTTCGAACTTAAAAATGGTGAAAAAGTAAAATTACCATTTACAGGTAAAGAATATAACGATCGAGTAAGTAAACTTAGATCAGTGATGGATAAAAATAATTTAGATATGGTTATCTTAACTTCAATGCATAACGTTGCATATTACACCGGATTTATTTATTGCTCCTTTGGTAGACCATACGGATGTGTGATCACTCAAAATAAAATCTCAACAATTTCAGCTAATATTGATGCAAGTCAACCATGGCGAAGATCTCATTGTGATAACGTTATTTATACCGATTGGAAAAGAGATAATTTTTTAAGAGCCATTGTTTCAATCATTGGAAGAGATGAACCTCCAAAAAATATTGGAATTGAAAATGATCACGTCACGTTAGATATGCGAGAAAAAATAGGGTCTATTTTTACTTTCTCAGTATTTAGTGATGTTTCAAAAGATTTAATGAAACTTAGAATGATTAAATCGAACGAAGAAATTGAGATCATTAGAAATGGCGCAAGAATTGCAGACATTGGTGGTGAAGAAATAGTTAAAAATATTAGAGAAAATAATACAGAGATCGAAGTAGCAATAGCTGCAAGAGATAGAATGGAAAGAGAGATTGTTAAAAGTTATCCAGGCGCAGAGTACATGGATACTTGGGTATGGTTTCAATCGGGTATCAATACAGATGGGGCTCATAATCCAAAGACTAATAGAAAATTAGTCAAAGGAGATATTTTATCTTTAAATACTTTTCCAATGATCTCAGGATACTACACTGCACTAGAGAGAACTTTATTTTTGGACCATGCCGATGATGCATCACTTAAAGCATGGGAAGCAAATGTTAAAGTGCATAAGCGTGGATTGGAATTAATTAAACCAGGCGTTAAATGTTCTGATATTTGTCATGAGCTTAACGAATTATTTGCAGAACTTGGTTATCTTCAGTATCGAACTTTTGGTTACGGACATTCATTTGGTATGCTTTCTCACTTTTATGGAAGAGAAGCTGGTTTAGAATTAAGAGAAGATATCGACACTGTTCTTGAGGAAAATATGGTCGTGTCGATGGAACCAATGATCATGATCCCAGAGGGTAATCCTGGTGCAGGCGGATATAGAGAACACGATATTTTGGTGATTGGTAAAGATGGAGCAGAGAATATTACAAAATTTCCTTTCGGCCCTGAGCATAATATTATAAAAAACTAACCTTTATGAGTGAGAATAAAACTATTGTTAATAGTTGGAATGAGTGGGATCCGTTAAAACATGTGATTGTTGGAAGAGCGGATGGAACTTGTATACCAGCACCAGAGCCAGCATTAGATGCAAAAGTTCCTGAAGATAGTGATATGCGAGGTCAGTTTGGTCCAAGAACTAAAGACACTGTCGATAAAGCAAATGAATTATTAAATAATTTTTCAAGCATGCTTCAAAAAAGAGGCATTAAAGTTGATCGACCAACACCAATAGATTTTAATCAAAAAACATCCACACCAGATTGGGAAGCAGAAACTATGTTTGGCTGTATGCCTCCAAGAGATGTTTTGTTAACAGTGGGTAATGAGATCTTAGAAGCGACAATGAGTTATAGATGTCGTTGGTTTGAATATTTATGTTACCGACCACTACTAAAAGATTATTATAATCAAGATCCTAATATGAGACACGAGTCTGCTCCAAAGCCAAGACTAACAGATGCAGATTATAGAAAAGATTATCTATCAGATAAAATTGGTGTTCAAAAAAGATTAGAGTGGACTGAAAAAAAATATTTTGTAACTACTGAAGAAGAACCATTATTTGATGCAGCAGATGTATTGAGATTTGGTAAAGATTTAGTTGTTCAACATGGATTTACAACAAATTTAAAAGGAATTGATTGGCTTAAAAGACATTATAAAGATCACAGAGTTCATGCAGTGAACTTCCCAGGTGATCCTTACCCAATTCATATTGATGCAACTTTTACCCCAATTAAAGAAGGTTTAATTATCAATAACCCACAAAGAAGACTTCCTAAGGAACAAAGAAAATTATTTGAAGATAATGGTTGGGAAATTGTAGACAGTGCACAACCAGCACATAACGAACCACCACCACTATGTTATTCTTCAACATGGTTATCAATGAATGTTTTAGTTTTGGATCCTAAAACTGTCTGTGTGGAAAAAAGTGAAACATATCAAGCTGAGCAATTAGATAAATTAGGAATGGAAGTTATACCCGTAGAGCTTAGAGATGCCTACGCTTTTGGTGGAGGTTTACACTGTTGTACTGCAGATGTTTACCGAGAGGGTGAACTTAAAGATTACTTTCCGAAACAATAATTATGGCAAAAATTAAAATAAAAAGAGAGCGAGTTAAATTCGCTTCTGATAATGTTGCCGGTGCTTGTCCCGAGGTATTAGATGCAATTTTAAAAGCCAATGAAGGGGATAGCACACCTTATGGGAATGACCCAATATCAACTGAATTACAAGATAAGTTTTCAGAAATCTTTGAAAAAGAAGTAATTGTTTTTCCTACTGCCTCAGGTACTGCAGCTAATGCTTTAGCATTATCGACAATGACACCCTCTTATGGAAACATTTATTGTCATAAGATGTCCCATATAAATACTGATGAATGTGGTGCACCTGAATTTTATACAGGAGGAGGAAAGTTAGTTCCTTTAAATGGAATAATGGGAAAAATAACTTCAGATGAGTTGGATCAATCGATAAGTGGAAAAGGAATTGTTCATCATACACAACCTTCATCAGTTAGCATTACGCAAGTATGTGAAACAGGAGAAGTTTATCAATTAGATGAAATCAAAAAAATTGCAGAAATAACTCATAAACATAATTTAAATTTACATATGGATGGAGCTAGATTTGCAAATGCATTGGTATCTTTAGATGTAACTCCTGCTGAAATGACATGGAAATCTGGGGTTGATGTATTGTCATTTGGAGCAACCAAAAATGGATGTTTAGCTGCTGAAGCAATTATCTTTTTTAAGAAAGATTTAGTAGGAGATATTGCTTTTTTAATGAAAAGAGCAGGGCATTTATTATCTAAAATGCGATTTGTCTCTGCGCAGTTAGATGCATATATCTCAAATGATGTTTGGTTAAGAAATGCAAAACACGCAAATAAAATGGGTAAAAAGTTAAGTGATGGTTTGTCAAAACATAATGATATTGAAATTGCTTACCCAACGGAAGCAAATGAAGTATTTGCAAAATTTCCAAGAGAAAAAATAGAACATCTCAATTCTGAAGGTTACAAAATGAATGAAGAAGAATTAGATGGAAAAGCGGTGAGATTGGTTGCTGCTTGGAATACTAAAGATAGTGATGTTGATGAATTGTTAAATACAATTAAAGCTAACTAGGATTTTTTTTTAAAAACTCAATATATTTTATCACTTCATCATATTGTTCGTCAGGAATGTCTTTATAACTTGTGTTAAACTTACTCTTCACACAAATAGCAACATGAGCGTAGGGATTTCTTCCTTTAGGGTGATTTGAGTGGTCAGGTAATTGCCCTACCAAGTAATCGCCAGCTTCCTGAATAATTTTCCAGAGTTTACTTGCGTTTTCTTTGTTCACACGTTCACTTTTCTTGTTTTATATCAAAATCCTCTAGTTCATCCACTGTTTTTATCAATTAAACCAAGAATATTGATTTACGTATTTAGATAAAAATTGTTTATATGGTAAATATTTGTTTATCGAGTCATTATAAATAGCTTTTCTAAATTGAATATTGCTTGCTGTTTTAGAGATTAAATCTCTTCTTTTATAAAATTCCAAACATTTTATATCCCAAGGCAAACCACAGAATTTCATTAATTTTTTTGCCTCATTTTCTGGATCGCTAACAAATTTTTCATATTTTAAATCATAAATAAAATTTGAATGAGTTTTTTCAAAATTTTTAATCATTTGATCATAAATATCATAGTATTTGAAAATATGTTCCAAATTATGTGCCCACGGCAAAGTGAATAAGTTATTTTTTAAAGTAGACATGATAGAGGATATGGCATTTCTTCTACAATTAATGACTTTTGCCTGAGGGAAAATTTCCTTTATTATGTCTATATAAAAGAAATTTTCTAAGCTTTTATCAGTAAACATATAATTACTCTCTTTTTGAACTAGTCCTTTTTGTTTCCATATCTCAACTATTTTTGTTTGAAATTGATATATATCTGAATTTAATGATTGCTTGTGATTTATTAGATTTTTTACAACAGCATGTATAATACCTGTCTCTTCTCCAATAGGAATATATTGGCTACCTGATGCAATTACTTTTTCTATTAATGTTGATCCACATCTTGGAACTCCAATTATAAAAATTGGTTTTATTACATTATTATCCTTTTTATTGTGTCGATTTAAAGTAATTAGCTCCTTTCTTTTAGAAAATAAATTGAAAAAATATTCAACTTCTTTTTCAAATTTTTTATTTTCCGACTCAAAAAAATATTGATGTCCCTTTAATAAATGATCAAATTCATTTTTATATTTCTTAGCCTTTAGTTCGTACCTTGACAGTAAAAAATTTCCATAGGCAATATTCTTTTTTGTGGAGTTATTTTTTTCTATAATTTCATATATTTTATTTTTTAAATTTGGGTGTAAAATTTCTTCATCTAAACTGCTTAAATTGTAAAGATGAGCCAAATTTTCAGGTTCATTTTTTACTGCAATTTGATAAAAACTTTTTGCTTTTTGATATTCTCCTAATTCTTGTAATAATACTCCAAGATTATTATGTGCTTCTGGATAATTGGGTCGGATTTGTATTGCTTTTTCATAACTACTTATTGCTTTTTGATATTCTCCTAATTTTTTTAATACTATTCCAAGATTATAGTGAGCATCTGCATAATTGGGTTGGATTGTGATGGCTTTTTCATAACTACTCATTGCTTTTTGATGTTCTCCTGATTCCTTCAGTACATTTCCAAGATTATTGTGAGCATGTGCATAATTTGGATTAATTTGAATTGCTTTTTCATAACTACTTATTGCTTTTTGATATTCTCCTAATTCTTGTAATACTGTTCCAAGATTATTATGCGCTTCTGAATAATTAGGTTGGATTGTGATGGCTTTTTCATAACTACTCATTGCTTTTTGATGTTCTCCTGATTCCTTCAGTACATTTCCAAGATTATTGTGAGCATCTGCATAATTTGGATTAATTTCAATTGATCGATTAAGTAATTTTTTTGCAAAATCAAATTGCTTTGTTTGTGCTGACAAAGTACCTAAAAGAAAATTTGATTGAGGGTCGTTAGGATTTATATTTAATATTTTTTTGTAAAGTTTTTTAGCAACTTGAAGATTATTTTTTCTATGATTTTGAACGGCTAGGGCAAAAGTTTCTTCTATAGTTAGATTTTTTTTCATTCATTTCAATTCTTTGAATTATAAATAAACTAACCTAAAACCACGATTCCTAAAAGTTTTTTCACGATTCAAGATTAACAAATCATGAACTAAAAGTCTAATTGCTTTAAAAAGGCTATTTGATTTATCTAAAAAATAAACTTTTTCTAATATCTATAATTTCTCTGATTTGTTTGTCTTTAATAGCATTCCAAGAAACAAATAAAGTACACAATTGATATAAGGCAAATATTTCATTTTTTTGAATTTGAGACAAATTACTATCTGCCTCTATATAGTTTTCAAAATAAGAAATATTATTTCTTGCACAGTTTAAATAATATTTACAAGCATCTGTTACTGTAGCGGTTGACCACCAGTTAGAGTCTCTGAAAAGATTAGATATTTCTTGATAGAAAGAACTTGTTTCAGAAATAGCTAAATCCTTTTGAACATTTTCTGAAAATTGATCTAATTCAAATTGAATTAAAGCTAATATCTTTTTTTCACTACTTCTCTTCACAAGTAGCTCAATGACATTTTTATATGCCATTGATTGGATTTTATTCCAATTATCAAAAAAATCGTTTGGTGCTTTATTTAAATCTCCCATATTTAATAACTAATAAGAACCTTTTTGTTTTGCACCTTTATAAAAAATTTCTTGCAAATAATCATTTTCTTTTTTTCGAAGTAAAATACTTTCTTCACTCATTAAAGCATTAGTTCTATTTATAATTTCATGATGGTTATGTTTGTCCTCTCCTCTTGCAATTTGAACACTATTTTTACCTAAGGTTTGTTTTACGTTTGTGCCTATATAACTTTGAATAACAAATCCTATTCTTCTGTCATTACTCTTGTTAATACCTGACCCATGTACAATTCTTGGATGATGCAAAGACATTTGACCAGCTTTTAGTTCTATAGACTTAACTTCATCCTCAGGTATATTTTCTACTGTTTGTCCTCTAGTAAGTAAGTTGCCTTCATTAAATTTCTCATTGTGATCTTTAATATTTAAATGTGATTTAGGCCACATTTTCATACATCCGTTATTTTCATTTGAGTCTGTTAATGCTACCCATGCTGTGACCCAATTATGTGGTTCTAATCCTATGTACTTTGCATCTTGGTGATAGCTTACAAAACTTTGCTCGTTAGGGTTTTTAATAAATAAAGTAGTGCTGCAAACTAAGATATTTTTTCCAATAATACTTTCCACCGCATCTAAAATTTTTGAATTATGAACTATCGAATCAAGTTTTGGTGAAATTAAATGAACATTATATCTTCCTGATTTATCTATTTCATTTGGCATTTTATTTTCAATCAATTCTATTTCTTCTCTTGCCTCTAAGGCCTCACTACTAGACAAAACTTCAATAGGGGATATGTAACCTTGATTATCATACTGTTTAAGTTGATTTGATGATAGATAAGTCATATTATTTTGAAAAGACTATATGAGCTCAACTATTTCTTCAATAATTTATGGCCGAAGTATTTAAATTAGGAATTGCCGCAAACAACAATCAACCAATCAAGGAAGTAAATTCAATTGAGGTTTTAGCAAATAAAGGAATAGTAGGTGATCGACATTTTCATGATTTTAATGATCCTTACAATCAATTATCTTTAATAGAGTCTGAGAATATTGATGAATATAATATTAAATTTGGGCTAAATATACCTTACATCGATTTTAGACGGAATATTGTTACAAAAGGTATTCAATTAAATGATTTAATTGGGAAAAAATTAAAAGTAGGAAATGTTGAATTGGAGGGTATTGAATTATGCCGTCCTTGTAGACATCTGACCGAAATGCTTGATCAAAAAAATGTTCTTAAAGAATTTATGAGAAAAGGTGGGCTTAGATGTCAAATATTATCATCTTCGGAAATTACCATAGGGGATAAAATTAATTTGTTAGATTAGACAAGTCGTATCAAATTCTATATATGCAAAAGACTAAATGACCGGACAAAAAAAACTAATCATTGCTTGTGACGGGGAATCAGCAAGTGGCAAAAGTACAGCTGCAAAACTTATATCCAAAAAATACAAATTGCTTCTAATAAATTCAGGACTTTTATACAGGTATGCTAGTAAGCTAATAATCAAACACAAGCCTAAAAATCAAATTACTTTTGTAAAAAATAAATTTAAAAATATTTCTTATAAGAAAATTTCAAAACAAAATTTACATTCAGAGCAAATCAGTAATCATGTAGCTGGTTTGGCAAAAATAAAAAAAATAAGAGAAATTGTTAACAAGGTGCAAATTTCCATAATTAGAAAAAATAAAAGAATATGTGTTGAAGGGAGAGATATTGCCAGTAAAATATTATCAAAAAACCCTAAGTATGACTTAGCATTTTATTTTAAATGTAGTTTAGATGTTGCAAGTTATAGAAGATGGTTAGATATTAAAAAGAAGTTACCATTAAAAGTGGTAAAAAAGTCATTAAAAAAACGTACCTTAACTGACAAAAACAGAAAGCACAGTCCACTAATTAGAGTCAGAGACTCTATTTTAATCAGATCAGATCAGCTGACAAAAAAACAAGTTTTATCAAAAATGTCTAGCTATATAGATAGACTGAACAATAAAAATTAATTATTTTGTTGATAATTTGGTTCTTCAATCGGTTTTGCATCAGGATCTAATTCCAATCCAGCTGGTGTTATTGTAGCTGGGACTGGTGTAAATGTTGAATCCGGATTTTCTACAGTTTCTCTAACTCTCATTCTGTATAAACCAAAACCACCAATAATTGCGTGAGTAATAATTAAAAAAATAAATAAACCGTTCAAACCAAACCATTCCATAAAAATAGAACACAAAATAGGACCACTAATTGCACCTACACCAAAGATAAACTGCAAACCACCTCCAGCTGCTACAAATTTTGATTTAGGAACGAAGTCATTTGTATGAGCAAGGTTTAGTGAAAACAAAGGAAGGCATAAACTTGAATATAGTCCAACAAAAATGAAAAATAATATTTTCTTAAATGCAAACTCATCTAAATGGTAAATATTTTGAAATGGATCATTTGAGCTTAAGATTGAGAGAAATGCTAATACAGAACTTCCAAAAGTTGTAATTACAATTACTTTTCTTCTGTCAAATGTATCTGAAAAATAACCTATTGGACCTTGTCCAATAACACCAGCTATTGTTGAAATAAAAAGTAAAACTGAGGTTTCAAGCAAAGTATAATTTGCTTTTGTTGCATAAACAGCAATCAAAGAAAAGAAAGCAGCATGAATAACTCCAGTAAAGAAAGAGCTCAATGTCCCTAGCGGAGAAATTTTATATAACTCTTTAATACTTATTGTTTCTATTTTTTTAAATTTTGGAGCAGGTCTTTTTGTTAATAAAATTGGAACAAGAGCAACTGAAAGTAAAATAGAAACTAAAATAAATGGCTCATAATCTTCTGGTTTACTAACATTAAGCAACAACATACCAACTGCTAATCCAAAGTAGATTACCATCATATAAGCAGATAATAGTTGTCCTCTATTTTTGTTAGTTGCTCTATCGTTTAACCAGCTTTCAGTAACCACATAACAACTAACCAAACTTATACCTGTTATAAATCTACTAATTGTCCACATAAATGGATTTATATAAACAACAGCAACTAAAGCACTTAATGAAGCAAGAGATGCAAATGCAGCAAACACTCTTATATGTCCTACTTTTGAAACGAAATTTGGTGTAGTTCTTGAGCCAACAAAGTAACCCACGTAGTATCCGGACATAAAGATACCGGTTGTAAAAACGCTAAAATTTTCAATAACTGATCGAATACCCATAATTTGCATTTGCAATCCATGAGCAATCATCATTACACCTATCCCGATAAATAGAGCCCAAGATTTTTTTACTTCTTTTTGCATGCGTAGTTTTTAAATTTTAATAATTTCTGGCTAAGTAGTTTTCGTTTGTGTTTTTTTTATGGCCAGTAAAGAATGAATTGCTATGGTGATAATGATAACTATACCTCCATAGATAGTCTCGTTAGAGGGCTGTTCTTTAATAACCATCCAAACCCATATCGGTCCAAGTATAGTTTCTAGTAGGAAAAATAGATTAACTTCAGCTGCTGTTATAAATCTTGGGGCTATGGTAACTAGAACAAATGGTATAGCCACACACATCACACACATCAAAGGTATATAAAAAAGATCATTTCCTAATAAAGCAAAGTCTTTAACAAAGAAAAATGCAAATATTGCTACACACGATTTTCCAATTACAGCAGCAGGCACCAAATCAGTAGATTTTGCATATCTTGCAATGTTTGCGTTACAGGCTAATCCAAATGAAGTTATTAAACCAAATAAATCTCCATAAAAATTGCCAAGACTTAAAGAGTCGTAAAAAATATAAACACAAGCAATAAAGGTAATTATTATAGCGACCCAAGTCTTATTATCTGGTTTTTCTTTTAAAAAAATAGCCCCTAAGATTGCTGAGAGCATCGGCGCAAGGGCTACCATTAATAAAGTATTTGCTACATTGGTGTTTTGTATTGAAATAATAAAAGTAATATTACAAATAGAAAAACTAATTACATAAAAAATTCCCGGGTAACCAATTTTAAACAAAGCTTTTAAGAAATTATTTTTATAATATAAAAGAAGACCAACTAAAACTACTAAAAATGGTATTGCTCCTCTATAAAAAAGCATCCCCCAAGTATCAATATTTGATAATCTAATTAGCAATGAGTCAGGAGTGATAAACATAACTCCTATAAAAGCCATCAATGAACCTTTTTGCTGATTAGTTAAATTGTTCATGCTTTAAGCTCTTTCCAAAAAGTTTTAGCTAAATTTTTTCCTGATAGATCATAAAGTGTTTTAAGTCCAGTTGGAGATGTAACATTTATATCTCCATTGAGTTTTTGATCTATAAAATCAATCCCAGCAAAATAAATATTTTCTTTTTTTAAATCTTTTGCAATTAGTTTTGAAATTTTAATTTCTTTACTTGTTAATTTTATATTGGTTGGTTTTGCTCCTTTACTCATATTACTTAAAATTGAACCTTTCTTTGGAACCCTTGAAATTGCACCACATACTTTCCCATTAATAATAAAAACCCTTTTATCTCCCTTACTTATTTTAGGAAGAAATTTTTGACACATGATATGATCATGTTTTTTTATAAATTTATTTACTAATTTTGAATTAAACTTGGTTAATAAATGAATATCATTTCCACTGAAACTATGGATGGGTTTTAAAATGACTTTTTTGTTTTTTTTGAAAAATTTTTTTATTTCATCCATATTTTGAGTAAAAATAGTAGCTGGCATGTATTTTTGATATTTAGATGAATACAATTTTTCAGAAATATTCCTTACTGAGGTAGGGTTATTAATTATTTTAACTTTACTCTTAATTGTATCCAAAATGTATGTTGTTGAAATATATTCAAGATTAAAAGGTGGATCTTGGCGAATAAGAATAAATTTACATATACTTAAGTCTAGATTTTGTTTTTTTATGATTTTATAGAATTTTTTATTATTGTAATTAATTTCAATAAAAAAACCTTTAGCTGTAACTTTCGAATTAACAACAGATAAGTCTTTTGGATCGTAATAGAATATTTTATATTTTTTGTTCTGAATTTCGTTTGCTAAAAAAACACTTGTATCCGTTAAAGGATTTAGTTTAGAAGGATGATTTCCTTGAACAGCAACAATTTTATTTATCATATAATTCGTCTAAATTTTCGTTTTTTGAAAATTTACTAATCATATGATCTGCGTTTGTTGTCTTATTATCAATTACTTTTTGTAGATGGTTTAGGAATACAGTCTCGTTATTACCTTTTTTACTTAAAACATCTCTATTCTCTAAACCTTTTCTTGAAAGGTCTAAAAGTGTAGATGACCAATAAAGAAGATCTTTACCCATTAATTGAGTATTAAATCCCTTTTGCGGCGCCTCTAGATAAGCGTTAATTATTTTATCGATGTCCCATGTTGAGATTAATTCATGAACTTCGTCTAAATTTCCATAAAGCATACCTATATTGAAAGCTGGTCCTGCACATAAACAATCCCAACCACAGGTATCCATTGATCTCAATTCAATATATTTCTTAACCCTGTTTTCAGTAAATATTGTACTTAAGTGAGTTGTTAAGTCTGCTTCAGATGGAAGTCTATTTCCAATTTCTTGGATTTTTCCTTCCATAAAATCTTTAAAAATATATTTCTTACCTGAAATATACTGATCTTTATGTTGTATAAATAATATAGGAAAATTAATTACAAAATCTGCATATTTTTCAAAATCCATATTTTCAAAAAATAATTTAGGCAATCCACCTCTAGAAGTACTTTGCCATACTTTAGATCTATAAGATAAATAGTTGCTATTTTTTTTCTCTACGATTGATGAATTAGCAAATAAAGCAATAGCAATTGGCACAATAGAATTTGCTACTCTGAACTTTTTAATAAAATCTTCTTCCGAACTATAATCTATATTTAATTGTGTACCACATGTTCGATACATCATGTCCAAACTGAGTTCGC
>CACJHS010000024.1 GCA_902593235.1 uncultured Pelagibacteraceae bacterium | reverse complement strand
CTCTATCTTTTTTAGCATCACCACAAGAGTTAACGATTATAATTGTGCTTTTGTCTAATTGTGGAGCAATTTTTATCGCCTCAGCAAATGCATGACTAGGTTCTAAACTTGGATTAAGTTTTTCAAATTTAGTTACCATCACATGTGCTTTTAGTGCTTCCTCATCAGTTGCATAAGTGTATCTAGCTCGTTTTGTATCTTTTAAAAAACAATGAATTGGACTGACACCTGGGTAATCCAATCCAGCACTAATTGACTCAGTATCATTAATTTGACCTTCATTGTTTTGACAAACATAAGAAGCTGCACCATGTAAAATTCCAATTTTAGCATTTCTACTTAAAGGAGCGGCATGGAGTTTAGATTTTTTTGGACCTCCAGCTTCTACACCAACTAATTCTATTTGTGATTTATTAAAATCTATAAATTCACTCCAAAAACCATATGCTGAACTTCCACCGCCTACACAATTAATTAATTTAATTTTTTTTGGAATTTTTTTGAATTCTTTTTTAATCTGTATTTTTAATTCTCTTGAAATTTGAGCTGTACTCCATCCACAAATTTTTACAAATATATTTGGACCTACTGTACTTCCAACGCACATATGTGTGGTATCACAATTTGATACCCAATATCTCATACACTCACTAACTGCATCGACCAAGGTTTGACTTCCTGAATATACAGGAACTATTTCAGCACCATTTTTTCTCATAGCATCACAATTTGGTTTTTGTCTCTTGATATCTTTTGCACCCATGAAAATTTTACATTTGAGACCAAATTTCTTAGCAGCCATACTTAACATTTTACCTGCATAACCAGCACCAGTGTCACCAACTATATATTTTTTTCCCATAGCCTTACAAATTAATGCATGTACAGTTGCATTGTATATCTTGTGGGCACCACCATTAGCTTCTGACACAACTTTAGCCCATATTTGAGCACCACCCAAATGATTAGATAAATTTTCTAATTTTACAAATGATGTAGGTGATCCTATATAATTCTTAAAGTAATAATCTCTCTTTTTTAAAAATTTCTTATTATTTCTTAATTTTGAAAACTCCCTTGTTAGATCCTCTACAGGTTTTTTTAAAGTTTCAGGAATAAAACTTCCTCCAAATTTACCACCCCAAAAACCGTAACGATCATGTTGGTCAATTAGAGGAATTTTTTTTTTAAGTTTCATTTATTAATTTTATTTAAATTGTTTAAAAAAATATCTATTTTGGATGTATCTTTTAATCCAGAAGTTTCCAAGCCTCCAGATAAATCTAAGTAATTAGCTATTTTCTCATAATTTTTTAGATTACCATCAAATTTTATATTACCAGCTAGCATTAATTCCTTGTTTAATTTGATATTTCTAATCAAGTTATGATCAAATCCCTGACTTTTTTCATAACCTTTACTATCAAATAAATAAATATCTGTTACGTCAGCAAATGACTTAAACCTAAGAACATCAGTTTCATCTTTTATTGTTAAAGCTGTAATAATTTTTTTTTGATATTTTTGTCTTATCTTCTTAATTGTATCAGGAGTACAGTCATACAATTGATAATAATCAAATGGTAAACTTTTAATTTCTTCTAAAGTTTGATTGTTAGGTTTTACTAAAACAGCAACAAATTCACTTTTGTTTTTATTTACATTTAATAATTTCTTTAGAGAGTTTAGTTCAACATATCTCGAGCTTTTTGGATAATTACAAATAAATCCAATAAATTTTGGAGGATAAGGATGATTTATTATGTAATTTAAAGTATCAGAGTCTTTTATACCGCAAATCTTACAACCTTTGATCATTTGTTAAGATGATCAGTAAGTTTTTTGGTGTTATTTTTTATGTTACCTTTTGTAAGAGATCTTCCTATAACAATACCAGAAACCTTATTTGCAAAAGCTTGTTTAGGTGTCATAATCCTCATTTGATCATTTGAACTGTCACCAGGCAACCTTATTCCTGGAGTTATGATTAATAAATTTCTGTATCTTTTACGAACCATCGTAGCTTCTTGAGCAGAACAAACTATACCATCGCATCCTGATTTTTTTATTAATTCTGCTTGTTTTAAAACCAACTGTTTTACATTTTTTGTATGACCAATCTCTTTAAGAGATTTATTATTAAGACTTGTTAAAATTGTGACCCCTAAAACTTTTAAGTTTTTATTTATTTTTTTTGCTTTTTTTTTTATTGATTTAAGCATTTTCAGACCACCATTTACATGGACTGTTATATATTTACATTTTTTTAAATCTTTTAAGCTATCAATGGCAGATAATGCAGTTTGAGGGATATCATTTATCTTTAAATCTAACCAAAAATCATTTTTAAATTTTTCTAAAAATTTCCGTCCATTCTTCGAATAAAAGAATTGAAGGCCGAATTTTGGAATAATTTTAATTTTATTCGTTTTAGTTTGAGTAATTATATTTTTAATTTCTTTTATATTTGAACTATCACAAGCTACAAAAATAGTTTTATTCTTCATCATTCAATTTTTTAAACAAGTCTTTAGACATTTTAAAGTGAATAGTTTTTTTCTGTGGAGTATTTACTTTTTCCCCGGTTTTAGGGTTTCTTGATATTCTAGCTTTCTGAATATTTGTATAAAAAATGCCGAAACCTCGAAGTTCTACCCTTTCTCCTCTTTTAAGGGACTTTTTAATTTCATTTAAAATTATATTTGCAAATTTTTCCAGATCTTTCTTAAAAAAATTTGGATAATTGTCAGAGAGTTGTTTTAAAATCTTTGATTTTACAATTGCCAATTTATTCTTTATCTTCTTCTTTTTTCTTTAAATCTTCAGATAATGATGAGAAAGGTAAATTCTTCCCAGAGCCTTCTGAACCATACTTCTCTAGAGCTTCTTTCTTTTCTATTTCCTCTAATAATTTTATGCTTAAACTAACTTTTCTTTTGTCAAATTGTAAATCTTTAATTGCAACATCTAGTTTTTCTCCACCAGTCCATCTTGATGGCCTTGCATCAGCCGAGTTTATTGCAATATCAGATTTTTTAATATGAAAGTCCATTTCACAACCACCTTCTGGTCTCACAGTTAGTCCTTTGTTGTCGGTAGCAATTACTTTTACAGTAATGGTCTGATTAATCTCTTTATCATTAAAGAAATCAAAAGGATCTTTTTGTGTTTGTCTATGTCCAACCCTTATTTTCTGCTCAGATGGTTTAATTTCTAAAACTTTAACCTTAATTTTGTCACCTTTTTTATATTTTCCTAGTTCCTCTTCACCGTTATTTAAGAATGTTAGATCATTACAATGCAAAAAAGCCTCAACATCTACATCTTCAATTTTGACAAATAATGCATACTCATTTTTGTTAATTACTTCAGAATCACAAATAGTATCTATAGGGAATTTTTTCAAAAAAGTTTCATATGGGTTTTCATGGGTTAGCCTATAACTTACTGCAACTCTTCTTTTTTCTTTATCTATTTCCTGTATAATGACATTTATTTCTTGATGTAGTTTAAACATTTTTTTTGCTGATGCATTTTTCTTAGTCCAAGAAAGTTCTGATGAATGTAATAATGTTGTTAATCCAGGTTCTAATTCACAAAAAGCTCCAAAATCTGTAAGCTTCATAATCTTAGCTTTATAAATTTTGTTTAATTCGTAGTTGTCAATATGTTCAAATGGATCTTTTGATAATTGCTTAATCGAGCAACCAACTTGTAACTTTTCATTATCAACAGAAATTACTTTTAAGTCTGACTTCTGACCAATTTCTAAAACTTGATCTGGATGATCGACTCTACTGTAGCTTAATTCTTGAAGATGAACCAATACATCAATTTCTCCTTTTACATTAAAGAAACATCCAAAATTTGAAAAACCTTTTACTTCAGCTCCTTTAATGATGTCACCAACTTTATATTTAGAAACTATTTTAGCTTTATCTTCTTTTTTAAATGATGATAAAATTTCACGTCTTGATACACAAGCATTTCCTCTAACTTTGTCCAATTTTATAAGTGCAAATTTTTGTGGTTCATTCATTAAATGACTAATATCTTTAAGAGGTTTGTCGCTTATCTGTGAGCCTGGTAGGAACATCAGGGAGCCTGTTTCAATATGCTCCACAATACAGCCTCCTTTACATTTAGAAGTGATCTTTCCCATAATAGGTTCATTATTTTCATAAGCCTTAACTAATTTATCCCAACCTTTAATTTTATGAGCTTTTAGCGCTGAAACTAAAACTTCACCATTTTTATCCTCAATTTTCTCAAGTAATACTGAAATTTTCTCGCCTATTTTAATTTTGTCTTGAAGGCCCATGCTTTTTAATTCATTAATATCTAAAACTGGTTCACTTTTTAAACCTTCAACAAATAAAAAAACAAATTTTTCTGTAATCTTGTTTATTTTTCCCTCAATTATTTTACCCTCTTCGATATTTACTTTAGAAAGCTGACCGTTAAGTAATTGTTCAAATTCTTTAAATGTTGGATTTGAAAGATCTTTATATATTTCCATTTATTAATAATTGATTTAATTATGATTTTTAAAAAAACATGGTCTTTTAGATAAATTTGAACTCTTTATCAACATAGAAATTTAAAAAAAATCCATGAATTTATGAAGAAATTGGTGCTAAAAGTGAATTTTTTAAACTAATCCTTAATAAAATTAACAATTTTATAACTTTAAACCTAGTTCTTGGATTTTTGTTAAGAACGAGGGAAAAGATGTTTTAATTGAGCTCTTATCAAAAATTTCCCATTTACCACCAAAAGTCAAGGCTGCTATGACACAAGTCATAAACACTCTATGATCTTTTAAAAAGTTTTTAATTATTATTTTTTTAGTAATTTTTAAGTCGGGGTTACCATATATTTTAATACTATCTTTAGTAGTAATGTTTTTTACTCCCATTTGACTTAATATTCTCGAACCCCATTGTAATCTTGGACTTTCTTTTTCGTTTAACTCAGCAAGATTTTTAAAGTATGAAATTCCTTTTGCTTTTGCAGCTAATAAAAAAATTAACAAAAACTCATCAATAGATGAACTATTAATGTTATTAGGACAATTGATAGGATTTATCCTGCTTTGGCTTTTTATTTGTAAATCTGCAACTAATTCCCCTTTATAATTCATTATGTTTTTAGTCTTAAATTTAATATTCATTAATCTAAAAATTTTTAAGATTCCAACCCTTGATTGATTAATATTTACTTTTTTTATTAATAACTTAGAATTTTTGGATAATATTGTTAGCACCATAAAAAAAGCACTTGAGCTAATATCTGATGGAATTTTATAGTTTAGAGGCCTGAGATTACCTGGGCCGCTAATTTTAATTATATCAAATTTTTTTTTTTTATTAATTTTAATTGGTAAATTAAGATATTTAAAAAGTAACTCTGTGTGATTTCTTGATTTTTTTGCTTTTATTTTAGTTTGACCTTTAGTGTTAAGAGCTGCAAGCATTACACTGCTTTTGCATTGAGCAGATCCTTTATTTTCATTATATTTTATTGGTACCGCTTTATTAGTTCCCTCAATTATTATAGGAAGTTTTCCTGAATTAGTTTTAAACTTTGCTCCAAACTTTTTTAGTGGTTCAGTTATTCTTGTAAAATCTCTTTTTGATAAGCTTCTATCACCAGTAATCTTGATTTTAGATTTTGAGTGCACTAGCAATCCTAATATCAATCTTCCTAAAGTTCCTGAATTCCCACAATTTAAAATTAAATTTTTTTTGTATTTAAATCCATTTAATCCCAAACCTATTATTTCACATCTATTCTTAAAATTTTTAACCTTGACCCCTAATTTTTTTAAACAGTTTAAAGTGCTTATAACATCCTCAGATTTTAGTAAATTATATGATATAGATTTCCCTGTTGCCTGAGATGCCAGAAGTGCCCATCTAATGGAAAGACTTTTGTCTCCCTCTATCTCAATTTTTTTATTAAATGGCTTTATAGTTTGATCAATTTTTAAAATATCTTTCATTAATTTATTAATTTATTTTAAATGCTTCACCAAAGTAAGCATCTTTAGCACTTACATTGTTGATCAAATTTGAAGGTGTGTCTTGAGCAACGACTCTTCCGTTATGTATTATGGCCGCTGTATCGACACATTTCAAAAGATCTCGAGCTTGATGATCACACAATATTACAGATATATTGTGAAAGCTTTGAAGATCTACAATTATCTCTTGAAGTATTTTGATAGTCATAACGTCTAGTGCAGCAAAAGGCTCGTCTAGTAACAGAATTTTAGGACTGGCAATTAAAGCAATAGCAATAACCAATTTTTTTCTTTGACCTCCAGATAATTGTTTTGCTTTGATATCTCTAACTGGTTCTAATTCAAATTTTGATATTAAAGAATTTACTTTTTCATTTCTAGCACTTGAATTTGTTATATTTATTTCAGCTATAGCTCTAAGATTGTCCAAGACTGTTAAATCGTGGAAAAAACCACCATGCTGAGGTACAAAGCCAATTTTAAATTTTAGTGTTCTTTGAAAGATTGGAAATTTATTAACTTTTATAGAATTAATTAAAATTGAACCGTAATCTGGTGATAGTAAGCCTGTTATTAAATTAAAAATTGTTGATTTACCAACTCCATTTGCTCCAAGCAGTCCTAATATTTGTCCTTCATTTAAATTTAAATTTAAACTGTCCAGAATCATTTTTCGACCAAATTTCAATGAAATTTTTTCTAGTTTTAAAATTGAAGTATTTTTTTTATAAGATTTTATTCTAAATTTTTTAATAGTAGCACTCATATACAATCAAAAAGACATTATTTTTACATTTTTACTTTTTTCATTCATAAAAATTTCAATATTTTTACTTAGAAGATTAATTTTAATATTATCAGTTTGAATTTTACCATTTAAGCCTTTGTATATAACATTTTCATAAACTAAAATATTGTTTTCTATAAAATTAAAATGCAACCTTTCTGAGGTGATTAAATTATCTTCATACTTAATTCTGATATTCCCTTTAAATAATGTATCATAGTTTTCAGAGTTGAACTCAGCATTATTGGAATTAATAAAAACTTTTTTGTTATTCTTGTCAGTAAAGATAGCAGAAACATCTTCCATTAAAATGACTTCTGTACCATTTTTTAAAATTATCAGTTGACTTAGGTTAGAACTAATTTCATATTTGCCACTATCTGCAAGTTCAACACTATATTTTAAATTTTTAATTAAATTTTCTTTCCCTTTACTGTTTTCTTTGTTTAAAATTTCATTTTGATCAATTTTTTTTGAATCTTCATTTTTGTTATCTTGAATTTTAGTTTCATTATTATTGTTTATTTCAACAATTTTTGTCTCATTAAAATACTTGTTATAAAAAATAAAACTAATAATAACCAATAGTGACATTAGAATAATTTGAAATAATAATTTCATTTACTCTAATTTAAGCTACTTAATAGATTGTGTATATGAAGCACACCAATTGTTTTTTGCTTATTTTTGCCATTGTAAACACACATATTTGTGATTTTATGTTTATTCATTTGATTTAGCGCCTCAGATGCCAACATATTTTCATCAACGCATAGAGGTTTTTTTGACATGTAAAACTTGATTTTTAAATTATCTATCTTTTTTTTCTTCCTCATCAATCTTTTTAAATCTCCATCAGTAAATACACCAGTAGTAAGACCACTAGAATTGATTACAACTAGAAAACCAAGTTTTTTTAAATTTAAAACCTTAATTGCATTTTTCATTAACTGATCTTGATGAATTAAAGGAATTTTATTTTTTGTGAGCATGAGCTCACCGGCTGTTTTTAATTTATTTCCTAAAGATCCAAGTGGATGAAACTTTTTAAAATCTAGCTTACTAAACTTTTTCTTTTGCATAACTGCTATAGCAAGAGCATCACCAATAGATAATTGAGTAGTGGTACTTGAGGTGGGAACTATTCCATGACCAGATTCTTTTACCTCAGGAAATTTTAATTTAATGTTTGCAGCTTTATAAAGCACAGAATTTTTATTAGACATAATTCCAATTAAAAAAACTTTATAAGACTTTGCAAATTTGATTATATTTTTTAATTCATTTGTATTTCCTGAATTACTTATTAGTATCAAAATATCTTTTTGAGTTATTCTTCCCAAATCTCCATGTGAACAATCATTTGCCGAAACTGTAAATGAAGGTGTTCCTACTGATGACAAAGTTGCAGAAATTTTTGATGCAATTATTCCACTTTTTCCTACACCACATATTATAACTTTTGATTTACACTTTAATATTGCATTTACCGCACTATTGAATGATTGATCTAAAGAATTCTTTAATTTTCTTAGAGCTTTAATTTGTAAATCAATTACATCTTTTCCAATAAATATAGAATTATTTTTCATATATTAGTGTGACCAGATATCATCCTTAAACTCTGATAAATCAAGCTGAACTCTAGTCTTAACGAATTTTAAACAATCTTCATAGAGTTTAACTCTATTTTCTCTTTCAAGTATTTTATAAAGTTCATCATGAATTTTATGAAGATATATTACATCATTTGCACAGTATTTTAATTGTGCAGGTGAAAGTTCTCCACCGAAATCAGAGCTTTGAAATTGTTTGCTAATATCAATATTTATAAATTCTTTTATAAGAGTTTTTAAGGAATGGTTATCTGCATAACTTCTCGCCAGTTTGCTGCAAATTTTGGTATCGAGAACATTATTCACATCAGTTTTTAAATAGAATTTAATATGTGCCATGTCGGCTCTAGAGTAGTGAAATATCTTAGCGATGTTCTCATCATTTAATATTTTTACTAAATTTGGTGCTTTATAATTATTCCTGTCGAATTGCACTATATGAGCATCTGAATTGCCTGAGGATAATTGAATTAAACAGAGAGGATCACGTCTTACATTTAGACCCATAAATTCACCATCAACAGCGATTCTGTTTCCAAGATTTAGTTTTTCTGGTATATCCCCTTTGTGAAGCTGAATATTATTACTCATTTAAAACATATATATATAAAAGTAAAAAATTGTCTATGAAAGCTAAAAATATTTTAATTTTTGGGTGTTCAGGTCAAATAGGTCGCTCAATCGTTAGAAAACTGACTAAGGATAACTATACTGTAACTGCGGTAACTAGAAATAGTCACCAGAAAGGTATTGTTTTGAAAACTTTGGGCAACGCAGGCTTTATTAATATTGTTGAGGCCAATATATTTGATGAAAAAAAGATTAGGGAACTTTTTAAAAAAGCAGATATTTGTATTAACTTAGTAGGAATTTTATATGAGCAAAAAAAAGGTAATACATTTAAAAATATTCATACTATTTTTCCATCTCTTTTAGCAAAACTCTGCAAAGAATATAACCTTAAACATTTTATTCACTTATCAGCACTAGGAATTAACGATGCAATTGACTCTTATTATGCTCAAAGTAAACTCGCAGGAGAAAATGAAATTTTAAAAAACTTTCCTTTAGCAACAATTTTAAGACCCTCGATTGTTTATTCTGTAGAGGATAATTTTACTACAAATTTCATGACCTTATTAAGTAGACTTCCTTTATTTCCCATTTATTACGGAGGCAACACTCGTTTTGCCCCCATAGCCTGTAGTGATTTAACTGATACGATACATCATGTGATTTCTAATAATATCTATTCAAAAATTATAGAATGTGTGGGTCCTGAAATAATTACTTTTAAAGAGATATTACAAAGATTATTAAATCTTATTGGTAAAAAAAGAATTTTGCTCCCTTTACCTTTGAAATTAGCAGAATTGTCAGCAAATTTTTTTGAGACATTACCAAAGCCTCTATTCACAAGGGATCAGTTAAGACTTTTAAAATATGATAATATTAAATCAGGTAAATACAAGACCAATTCAGATATTGGAATTCCAAGTAAAAGATATTTTAATGATGAGGTTAAAAAATATTGTTATATGTGGAGAGAAGGTGGACAGTTTTCTACAGAAAAATATAACTCAAATAATGATTTAGAAAACAAAACTAGTCAGAATTAAGCAGATTTAATTTTTTTTCCTATAAATTCTGGAACTTCATCTTTATCAGTGGCCTCTTCTTTTTTGCCTTTCGGCTGATAAGCGTAAAGCAGATGTAACTTACAATATGAAAAATCTTTTAATGAAGATCTTCCACAAAAATAAAAAGACTTTTCATTTGGGTGACCAATTGGCCACTTACAAGAATTTTCGTCGAGCTCTTCTAATTGCTTAGGATTTTCAGGTTCAAAATCTTTTTCAATTATTAAAGATTTAAATTTACTTTTACGTCCTCTTCTGGATTTAATATTTTTTTCATCCAACGAATTATTAAATTTTTCATTTGATGTGGCGGTACGAGTTTTAATTTTTGCAGATAGATTTAGTCTATGTGCTTTACCAATAACTGCATTCCTACTTATTCCACCAATGATTTCGGCAATTTGGCTAGCTGTATTTCCTTTGCCCCAAAGCTCTTTTAATTTATTTACTTTTTCTTCAGTCCAACTCATATAACTATATATTGTATGTTATTTATATAATGTAACAATATACTGATAAAAAATTAAATTAAACAATCAAAAAATAAGAGTTATCAACATTATTATACAAATCAGGTTTATATACCTTTTCAATCCTAACTTGTATTAATAATTAAAATTTATAAAACAAAATATATTTATGAGCTATTTGGCAAAAAACTATAATAGAAAAAAAATTTCCTTTAAGCATGGAAAAGGTAGTTATCTTTTTTCAACTGATGGTAAAAAATACTTGGACATGCTGTCTGGTATAGCAGTAAATTCATTAGGTCATGCTCATCCTAAATTAGTAAAAACAATTAGAGATCAATCAAAAAAACTTTGGCATGTTTCTAATGCTTTTCAAATTCCAGAGGGAGAAAAATTAGCTAAAAAATTATGTCAAAAAACTTTTGCTGATTATATTATATTTCAAAATTCTGGTGCAGAAGCCACTGAGGCAGCTATTAAAGTTGCAAGAAGATATTTTTATGTAATTGGAAAACCCAATAAAACTAGAATATTATGTATTAAAAATTCTTTTCATGGAAGAACCTTAGCCACTATTTTTGCAAGTGGGTCTAAGAAAATGACAGAGGGATTTGGGCATGTAGGTGGTTTTGATCATTTTAATTTTGGAGATCACAAGTCTTTAAAGAAAAAAATTACAAAAAATACTGCAGCAATCATGGTTGAAACTATTATGGGTGAGGGCGGTATTAAGGTTATTCCTGACTGGTGTTTAAAGGAATTAAGAAAATTGTGTGATAATAAAAAAATATTGTTGATTTTAGATGAAGTACAATGTGGAATTTCAAGATCTGGGGAATTTTTAGCGTTTGAAAAATCTAAAGTGAAACCAGATATTGTGCCAATCGCCAAAGGTATCGGGGGTGGATTTCCTATTGGTGCTGTATTAATGAATAAAAAAGTTGCGGTAGGTATGACACCTGGCACTCATGGATCAACTTTTGGTGGCAACCCTTTAGCTATGGCTGTTGGTAATACTGTCATGGATATAGTTTCTACTAAGAAATTCCTAAATAACGTAAAAAAATCTTCTAAATATTTTTTTTCTAATTTAAATAAATTGAAGGAAAAATATCCAAAAATTATTAAAGATATAAGAGGAAGAGGTTTGTTGATCGGAATACAGTTACACACAGATCAAACTAATTTTATTAAAAAACTAATGGATAACAGATTACTAACTATCCGTGCAGCTGAGAACGTAGTTCGTATTTTACCACCATTAAATGTAAAAAAAAAAGAAATAGATTTAGCATTAAAAATTATTGATAAAGTTTGTTCAGAAATAAAATAATCATGAAACATTTTATAAATTTAAAAGATTTACCAGCAAAAGATCTGAGAAAAATCATTACTGATGCCAAGAAAAGAAAAAACTTAAGAAAAAAACTAAGCACACTTGAGGTTGATAAAGGTGCTCCTTTAAAAGGAAAATTATTAATCCAAATGTTTGAAAAATCAAGTTTACGAACAAGATTAAGTTTTTATTTAGCTATTAAACAACTAGGTGGCGGTACTTTAACTCTAAGATCAAACGAACTTCATTTAGGTCAAGGGGGAGAAAGCATTGCAGATACTGCTAAAATTTTATCTACGTATGGTGATGGATTTATGCTTAGAACCGATAGTGATAAAAAGGTTGAGAATTTTGCAAAATATTTAACAATACCGGTAATTAATGGTTTAAGTCCCTCATCTCATCCAACACAGGTTTTATCAGATGTATTTACAGTTGAGGAAATAAAAAAGAAACCTATTTCAAAATTAAACATTTGTTGGATAGGTGACTCTAACAATGTTTTGGATAGTTTAATTGCTGCCTCAGTAAAATTTTCTTTCAAACTAAGCATTGGTTGTCCTAAAAAATTTGAACCAGGAAAAGAAGTTAGAGCATGGGTCAAAAGAAATAATAAAAAAATTTATATTTATAATGATGCTAAAAAAGCAGTAGCTGGCGCAGATGTAATTTTTTCTGACAAAGTTATTTCTTTAAATGACAAAGTTAATAAGAAGAAAAAAATACAAGCATTTAAAGATTTTAAAATTAATGAAAAATTAATGAGTTTTTCAAAAAAACAGGGAACAATATTTCTCCATTGTTTACCTCGTGGAGATGAAGTCAGTGATAATGTTTTCTTAGGTAAAAAATCACATGTATGGCAACAAGCACTCAATAGAGTTCACGTACAAAAAAGTATCTTATTATATTGTTTTGGAAAATTAAGGTAGTGGTAAAGGGCTGTCTGAATTCTCATTTAGATATTTTATTACAGAGGCTCTATCTTTTTCTTTTCTAAGACCTGCATAAGCCATTTTCGTTCCCTTAACCCATTTAGCAGGTTTAATCAAAAATCCATTCAGTTCTTCAAAAGTCCAATTCTTATCATATGCTGCTAAAGCTTTAGAATATTTATAATCTTCAACCGCACCAACTTTTCTTCCCACAACATTATATAGCGCTGGACCTATAGCATTCTTTCCATCTTTAACAATTGAATGACAAGCCGCACATTTTTTAAAAACTTTCTCACCATGCGCTATATCTCCCATTGCCATTAATGCCGCTATATCAATTTTGTCTGTTGTAGTAGTTGAGCTAGTTGTGGATACAGTAGTTACACTTTCTACCTCAACCGAGTAACCTGGTGTTTCAGGTTTCTCCACATGAAATATAACATCAGATAATTTTCCAATACCAATAATAAGCAAGGCAACCATTAAAACTGCAGCAACTATTTTATTTATTTCAAAAGAATCCATTTTTTTCTAAATTTTGTAGTGAACGTATAACATGATAAATCAAAAAAAAGCTAAAATTTAATGTATAAATTTGCCTCTACAGTTGTTTAACGAGTATAATAATTTGAAAAAATAATGAAAACTTTAGTAATTATACCCTCTAGGATGTCCGCTACAAGGCTTCCAGGTAAACCTTTGCTAAAAATAAATGGTTTATCAATTATTTCACATGTATCTAAAAAAGCAGAAGAGGCCAATATTGGAGATGTGATTGTAGCTACAGAGGACCAGGAAATTATTGACGATGTAAGAAGCAATGGTTTTAAAGCTATTTTAACTAGCAATAAACACAAGACAGGTACGGATAGAATTCATGAGGCACTAAAAAAATCAAATATTAGAGATGTTGATTTTATTATGAATTTACAAGGCGATGAACCAGCAATCGACATCCAAGATATAGTAAGACTGAATGATAAAATGTTACAAAATTCCTCTAAAATAGGAACTCTTGCCGCAAAAATAAAAGATATTAAAAACCTCAAGAATGAAAATATTGTTAAGGTCATCACTGAAAACAGCTTAGAAGAGGATCATTTTCCAAAGGCAGTCTCCTTTTCAAGAAAATCTGAGCAGTTAGATAATATTTATCAACATATTGGAATTTATTGTTATTCAAGAGATTGTCTTGAAAAATTTGTTCATTTGGATCAATCCAAAAATGAAATAAAAAATCGATTAGAGCAGTTAAGAGCATTAGATAATAATATTGATATCAATGTTTCACTTGCTAAGTCATCCCCAATAGGAGTAGATACTGAGGAAGATTATCTAGCCTTGAAAAAAATAATGGAATATAAGAATTGATGAGTAAAATTTATTTCCAAGGAACCTTTGGTGCATATTCTCATTTAGCAGCTCTTTCAATTGATCCCAAGGCTGAGATCTTGCCATGTAAAACTTTTGATGAGTGTTTTAACAAAGCATCTGAAGAACCAGATAGCAGAATTATAATTCCAGAGTCAAATAGAATTACTGGTAATATTGGAATTGAATATTTAATATTTAAACATAGGCTAAATATTTATAAAGAGCATTTTCAAAAAATTGAACACAACTTATTAGGACAACCTGGTGCTAAATTAAAAGATATAAAAGAAGTATACTCACACGCGCAAGGACTGTCCCAGTGTTCAAAATTTATAAAAGAAAATAATTTAGCAGAACATATTAGAGCAGATACTGCTGGATCTGCTGAAATGATTTCTAAAACAAAAGACGTTAAACAATCAGCTATAGCATCTTCATTAAGTGCTAAAATTTATGGCTTAGAAGTAATTAAAAAAAATATAGAAAATGAAAGTGGAAATTTGACAAGATTCTTGGTTATGGGAAAAAATATTTCTCAACCAGAATTTCAAGATAAAACTTACATAACCTCTTTTTTATTTAAATTAAAAAGTAAGCCAGCTGCTCTTTACCAATCACTAGGAGGTTTTGCTATTAATGGTGTAAATTTAACTAAACTACAAAGTTATCCAGAAAAAAATAGTTTCGACTCCTATTTTTTCTTATGTGACTTGGATGGACACATCGAAGATCCAAAAGTTCAGAAATCTCTTGAAGA
>CACJHS010000023.1 GCA_902593235.1 uncultured Pelagibacteraceae bacterium | reverse complement strand
ATTGTGGAGTTGATGTTATCACAACTGGCAATCATGTTTGGGATCAAAAAGAAATTATGGAATTTATTGATATAGAGGAAAGATTATTAAGACCTAAAAATTTATTTGAACCTGCACCAGGAAAAGGATTTCAGATTTACAAAACAAAGAATGATATAAAAATTGGAGTTCTTAATTTGATGGGCAATGTTTTTATGAAAAAGTGTGAAGATGTTTTTGAAGCTTCTCAAAAATTTTTAAAAGAAAATGAAATGAAAAAGGATTTTGATTTACTTGTAGTTGATTTCCATGGTGAAATTACTAGCGAAAAAAATGCTATAGGACATCTATTTGATGGAAAGGCAACTCTCGTGGTTGGAACCCATACTCATATTCCAACAAATGATGCCAGAATACTTAATAATGGCACTGGATATCAAACCGATGCAGGTATGTGTGGGGATTATGATTCAGTGATTGGAATGAATAAAGAAAATTCCTTGAATAGATTTTTAAAAAAGAATTCAGTGAAACACTTTCCCGCTAATGGAGATGCTACTTTGTGTGGTGTTATAGTAGATTGTGATATAAAAACAGGTTTAGCAATAGACATCAAAAGCTATGTATACGGAGATCAACTAAAAAATATTTAAAGATCATGGCAGGACATTCGCATTGGGCAGGAATAAAACATAAAAAAGGTAAGGCTGACAAGCAAAGATCAAAAATATTTTCAAAATTATCTAAAGAGATTACTGTTGCGGCAAAACTTGGTGACAAAGATCCAGCAATGAACCCTAGACTAAGATCTGCAGTACAGGCTGCTAGATCTGCAAATATGCCCAAAGATAATATTGAAAGAGCAATAGATAAATCTTCTGCAGCTACAGGAGCAAATTTTGAAAATTTAAGATACGAGGGGTTTGGACCAGAAAAGATTGCTGTTATAGTTGAAACTTTAACAGACAACAAAAATAGGACCGCATCAAATATTAGAACTATTTTTCAAAAAAGTGGTGGTAACTTAGGAACTCAAGGTTCAGCATCTCACAATTTTCAACAATTGGGTATAATCAAAATTGATAAAAAAGAGATATCTGATGAAAAAATTTTAGATTTAGCGATTGAGTCTGGAGCTGATGAATGTTTGTCTCTTGATGATTATCATGAAGTTCAGTGTCAAATGAGCGAAATATATAATGTTAAAAAAAATCTTGAGAAAATAATTGCGAATTTTATTTCTACAGAAATTGAATGGGTCCCATTAAATAGTGTTGAGGTAAGTAAAGAAAATAAAGATTATGTCGTAGATTTTTTAGAAACTCTCGAGGAAGATGATGATGTTCAGAACGTTTATTCAAACTTTAATTTGGGTAGTATTTAATGATGATTATTGGAATTGATCCTGGCATCTCAGGTTCAATCTGTTTTTTTCAAGATGGTATAATAAAAGACGTAATTGAAATGCCAACCATGACAGATGGTAAGAAGAATAAAAGACAAGTAAATGGTGCTCAAATATTTAATGAAATTAGTCAAAGGATAAACAAATTTGATAAAAAAAACATAAAAGTTGTAATTGAACAAGTTTCTGCAATGCCTGGACAAGGCGTTACTAGCATGTTTAATTTTGGTCAATCTTTTGGTATATTAAAAGGAATATGCAGCGCAATGCATTTATCTGTTTATTATGTTAGGCCTGCTAAGTGGAAAAAATATTTTAACCTTATTAACTCAGAAAAAGATGCGAGCAGAACAAGAGCTATTGAAATTTTTCCATATTTTTCATCAAAATTGTCAAAAAAAAAAGATAACAACAAGGCAGATGCTATTCTAATAGCTAGTTTTTTCTACGAAACTTATCAAAAAGAAGAATAATCAATTTAAATTAAAAGACAAAATCATGACACATTTACGTGTGATGAGTAAGTATGGAAGCGGATATAGCAGCAAAAGCAGTTGAATTAGGAACAAATACTGATTTTTCATTATTCAGTTTATTTTTTAGAGCAGACATAATTGTTAAGTCTGTAATGATTATATTAATATTGTGCTCAATATATTCTTGGGCTGTAATTATTGAAAAGTTTCGTTTATTTAAAAAAATAACTAAATCTTCAGAAGAATTTGAAGAAAAATTTTGGAATTCTAAATCTGCCGAAACTTTTTATAATAGTTTACCTAGTAAACTTGAGGATCCAATGTCACTTGTGTTTCAAGATGCAATGGAAGGATTACTTAAAAAAAAAACAAGAACTAACATTAGCGAAAGAATGAGCGCTTCTCTAGAAGCTGGAATTGAAAAACAAATGACAAAAATTGAAAAAGGTTTTACTTTTTTGGCAACAGTAGGATCAACAGCACCATTTATTGGATTGTTTGGAACTGTTTGGGGAATTATGAATTCTTTTCAATCTATAGCTATTTCAAGAAACACAAGTCTTGCGATAGTTGCGCCGGGGATAGCAGAAGCTTTATTTGCAACTGCACTTGGTCTGTTGGCTGCAATACCAGCAGTAGTTGCTTACAACAAATTTAATAATGACTCTAAAAAATATTCTGAAAAATTAGAAAACTTCTCTAAAAGATTTTTAACTATAATCTAAAAAATGGCTTTTAAATTTAATCGCTCATCAAAAGAACCTATGAGCGAAATAAATGTTACTCCTTTCGTAGATGTAATGCTTGTATTGTTAATAATTTTTATGGTAACAGCACCATTGTTGACGGTAGGTGTTCAAGTTGATTTACCAGAAAGTTCAGCAGACTCTTTGCCAGAAGAAACAGAACCATTAACACTTTCAATTAACGCAAAAGGTGAAATTTTCATTCAAGAAGCAAAAGTTGAATACGATAATATTATTGCAAAAGTTTTAGCGGTTTCAAAAAATAGAACTGATACCAGAATTTATGTTAGAGGTGATAAAACCATAAATTATGGGAGAGTTTTAGAAATAATGGGATTACTATCAGGATCTGGTTTTACTAAAGTAGCATTGATTTCAGAACCGTATAAACAAAGGTAATTAAAGTGAATAGAAGTTTAATTATTTCTTCTGTTTTACATGCTTTGTTAATTTTTATTACAGCTATGAGTTTACCTTTTTTGGCAAAGAAACCGCTTGATATTCCTCCAATTGTATCAGTTGAGTTAATTCAAATAGCAGAAAAAACTAATATTCCATTTGCACCTAAAGCTAAAAAGATAATTGAAAAAGTTAAAGAGGAAGAAAAAAAACTTGTTTCAGAACAAGCCCCACCAAAAAAAGTAGAAAAAACGAAAACAAAAACAGTTTTGGCTCCTGATCAAAATAATAAAAAAATAGAGAACGAAACACCCGAAGCAATTCCGCTTCCAGATAAAACTTTAAAAAAAGTTGAGACAAAAGAGGAAAAAAAACAAAATCCTGAAAAAGTAGATGAAGAAGTTAAACAGGTATCAGAATTTGAAAAGAAAGACTTGTTTGATCCAAATAATATTGCTGCTTTAATTGATAAATCTAAAGAAGAGAGTGCAGAAATTTTAAAAAACAATGATGACATTACTCAAGACCAAGAAAAAAATGTTGAAAATGCAGGTCTTACATTAAGTGAAGAAGATGCTCTAAAGGCACAAATATTTGGATGTTGGAGTATTCCATTAGGACTACCTTATAATGAAAATTTATTGGTAAGAATAAAATTGAAATTAAAGCCTGATGGAACAATATCAAAAACAGAAATTTTAGATCATGCAAGAATGAATAAACCAGGGCAAGGATTTTATAAGGTTTTAGCAGAAAGTGCTTTAAGAGCAATAAAGTTGTGTCAACCATTAAGAGTACCAACGACTGGATACGAAAGATGGAAAGAATTACAATTAAATTTTGATGCAAGAGAGATGTTAGAAGGGTAGTATGTATAGATGATAAAAAAAATTTTAATTTTATTATTTTTAATAGTACCTGTTAATGTAAATGCTTTAATAGAAGTTGATATAACTCGGGGAAATTTAAATCCATTACCAATAGCAGTTTCACCCCTATCAATTGATGAAGCATCTAGAAAAGGTTTTGAAAAAATACTTAACAAAGAAAATATTGGATCCGAGATATCCAATATTGTTGAGAATAATTTGAGAACCTCTGGATTATTTAACCCTCTTGATAAAAAGGCCTTTTTACAAGCTCCTGATATTGCAAATTTAAAACCAAGATTTGAAGATTGGAATTTAATTAAGGCTCAAGCACTTATTACTGGAAAAGTAAATTATGTTGACGAGAAGCTGCGAGTTGAGTTTAGATTGTGGGACGTTTTGGCAGCTAAAGAAATGATGGCTTTAGCATTCACTACAGTCCCAGACAATTGGAGAAGAGTAGGGCATATTATTTCTGATAAAGTTTATGAAAGGTTGACTGGAGAAAAAGGTTACTTTGATACAAGAATAATTTATGTCTCAGAAGAGGGGCCAAAAACACAAAGAATAAAAAAATTAGCAATCATGGATCAAGACGGAGCTAATAATAAATTTTTGACATTAGGAAATGAATTAGTGTTGACACCACGATTTAACCCAGCAAGCCAAATGGTTACTTATTTGTCTTACTTTAAAAATATGCCAAGAGTTTATTTATTAGATATTGAAACTGGAACTCAAGAAGTGGTTGGAGATTTTCCTGGGATGACATTCGCGCCACGATTTTCCCCTGACGGTAAAAAAATAATTATGAGCTTTGCTAAAGATGGAAAGTCAGATATTTACACGATGGATTTACAAAATAGAATAGTTGAAAAAATTACAAATCATCCATCAATTGACACATCTCCATCTTATTCTCCAGATGGAAAATTTATTACATTTAATTCTGATAGAAGTGGATACCAGCAAATTTATGTAATGAAAAATGATGGAAGTGATGTAAAGAGAATTTCTTTTGGTAATGGTTTATATGGAACACCTGTATGGTCCCCTAGAGGAGATTTAATCGCATTTACTAAATTACACAAAGGCAAATTTTACATAGGCGTAATGAGAACTGATGGCAGTGGTGAAAGGTTGTTAACAGAAAATTATTATCAAGAAGCTCCATCTTGGTCTCCAAATGGAAGAGTATTGATATTTTACAGAGAAACAAAAACTAACTCGAAAGGAGAAGGCTTTTCTGCAAAATTGTGGTCTATAGATTTGACTGGTTATAATGAAAGACAAATAAAGACACCAACTGATGCATCTGACCCATCATGGTCATCATTATTAAGCAATTAAGAGATTAATTTTTGTAAATTTCTTGATTTTTATACTTGAAACCTCTATTTAGTTGTGAAAAAGTTAAGAAATTGAAATTAGCAGCAAGGAGCAATTTAATGAGACTAAACAAAATTTTAAAAAACACACTTTTAGTATTAACGGCTTGCCTAGTGCTATCTGCATGTGCAACTAAAAAAGAAGTGGCGACAGATATTAAAGGGCAAATGCAAGGTGATGTTTACACAGGAACAGACACTGTTGAATATTTAGCTGATGGTGTTCCGGACAGAGTTTTCTTTGCAACAAATGAGTCGATCTTAACAACTGCATCAAGAGAAACTCTAAGAGCTCAAGCAGGTTGGTTAAGAAAGAATCCAAACATAAATGTAGTTCTTGAAGGTCATGCTGACGAAAGAGGAACAAGAGAATATAACTTGGCTCTTGGTGAAAGAAGAGCAAATGCAGCTAAAGACTATTTAATGACTTACGGAATATCTTCTGACAGGATTACGGTGTTAAGTTATGGTAAGGAGAGACCAGTTGACTCTGGTTCAAACCCATTAGCTTGGTCAAAAAACAGAAGATCAGTAACTGTTAAAGCAAACTAATTATTTAAAATTTAAGACCCTAAAACCTTTATTGGATTTAGGGTCTTTTTTTTGCCATTTTTATAATCATAAATCTAATTTAAATGATACTCGTATTTAAATTAGTAATTTTAAAAATATTTTTAGTCTTAAATTTGGTTTTTATTAATATTTCTTTTGCAGATAACCATAATATTTATGAAACATTAGAAATAATAAAAAATGATCTTAAAACTCTTGAAAGAGCAGTTTATTCTGGATCTATAGAAGTGAAAGCTAGCACCAGTGATAGTTCAGTTTCAGATTTGGATCAAAATTCAGAAGATGTTTTAACTAGACATTTATTAAAATTATCTGAGGTTGAGGATCAGTTTAGAGAACTCACTAATAAATTTGAAGAAATAAATTTTAAGTTAGATAAATTATCTACCCGTGTTTCAAAAATTCAAGCAGATAACCAAATAAGATTTCAAGATATAGAGAACAATATTAGCTCTGGAAATATAATTAGTGAAGAAAATCAATTAAGTTCAAAGCCAAAAACAGATGAGAAAAAAGTTTTACCCGGAAGTTCGCAACCTCAAGATTTAGGAACAATTTCATACAAAGATACAGAAACAAATGAAACTTCACAACAAATTCAATCTGTTGATACTACAGCTTCAATCGTAACAGAAACTTTTCAGTCTGAAGAAAAAATACTTCCTCAGGATTTAAATCCAGGCGAGCAGTATGAGTTTGCAACCAGTTTTTTAAAAGTTGGAGACTACAGTACAGCGGAAAGAGCATTTAGGGAATTTGTTATATCTAACCCTGATCATGAGTTAGCAGGTAGTGCACAATATTGGTACGCAGAAACATTCAGAATTAGACAATTATATACTGATGCAGCTTCTGCTTATTTAGAGGGTTACCAAAAATATCCAAAAGGAAAAAAAGCTCCAATCAATCTATTAAAACTTGGAGTATCAATGGTTCAAATTGGTGAAAAAGACCAAGGATGTAAAATGATAAATGGTGTAGAATTACAATACCCTAATGCAAATCAGTCTGTAATACAAAAAGCAAAATATGAGTCCAAAAAATTTGAATGCATCAAACAAGACTCATAAGTTTTTATTAAATCAATTAAAAGATAAACAAACTTCTAAAATTTATAAAAAATTTCAAAAAAATCTTAATTTGAAAGAGGATTTTATAGTTGCAGTTTCTGGTGGACCAGACAGTCTAGCTTTATGTTTTTTATCAAAAATTTATTCGATTAAAAAACAATTAAAAGTAAAATATTTGCACGTTGATCATAAACTTAGAAATAATTCAACAAAAGAGGCAAAATTTGTAAAATTACTTCTAAAAAAATTGTCTACTAATCTTGAGATTTTAACATGGATCGGAAAAAAACCAAAAAGCAACATCCAATCAATTGCAAGAGAGAAAAGATATTCACTAATGATCAACAATGCAAAAAAATTAAAAATAAAAAATATTTTATTAGGTCATCATAAGGATGATTTAAAAGAGAATTTTTTTATTAGAATTTTGAGAGGCAGTGGTTTAAATGGCATGGTGTCATTAGATCAAAAAACTAATCTACAAAATATTAATTTGATTAGACCTCTGTTAAAATTTTCTAAACAAAATTTAGAATATATTACAAAAAAAGTTTTTAAAAATTATGTTGAAGATCCCTCGAATAAAAACGATGCATTTAAAAGAGTAAAAATTAGAAATTTTATAAAACACTTAGAATTGGAGGGATTAGATAATGATAAATTCAATCTAACGATTAAAAATTTAAAATTCGCTAATGAGTCAATTAAATACTTTGTAGAAAAAAATTTAAAAGATAATTCAACAATTTCAAATATTAATAAGCTTGTTATTTTGAATAAAAATTTTTTTCTTCAGCCAGAGGAAGTGGTTTTTAGGTCTCTTATAGAAGTGCTAAAAGGTGTCGGTAAAAAATACTACCCAGTAAGAGGAAAAAAAATTGAAAAATTAATTTATCAAATTAAAAATGATAATTTATTCATGACAACTTTAGGAAACTGTATAATAAAGAAGGTAAATAACTCAGTTATAGTATCAAAAGAGCGTTAAAGTCGATGAAATAACTGATATTTTGTCACTTGTTAATTTAATAATAATTCTTATTTTAAACCTATGAATTTAAAAAATCTAGCAATGTGGGGAATTATAGTTTTTTTAACTATAGGTCTTTATAACATGTTTAAAAATCCTCAGTCTAATGTTAGGGGCGGAAATCAAATAATATTTTCGGATTTTTTAAATTCAGTTGAAAACGGTGAAGTTTTAAAAGTTGAGATCCAAGGAAATAACATTAAAGGCGTTTATTCAAATGGAAATTCTTTTTCAACCTATGCTCCTAATGATCCAAATCTTATAGAAAAATTATCAGAGAAAGGTGTAAGTATTTCAGCAGCACCTCTAGAAGAAAAAATGCCTTCATTGTTTGGTGTGCTTTTATCATGGTTTCCTATGTTACTTCTTATTGCAGTTTGGATTTTCTTTATGAGACAAATGCAAGGAGGAAAAGGTGGAGCGATGGGTTTTGGTAAATCAAAAGCAAAAATGATGAACGAACTAAAAGGAAAAGTTACATTTAACGATGTTGCTGGCGTAGAGGAAGCTAAAGAGGAAGTAGAAGAAATAGTAGAATTTTTAAAGGATCCAAAAAAATTTAGTAGGTTGGGTGGTAAAATTCCAAGAGGTGCTTTACTTGTCGGTCCTCCGGGAACTGGTAAAACCTTATTAGCTAGAGCAATTGCAGGTGAAGCGGGTGTTCCGTTCTTCACTATTTCAGGTTCTGATTTTGTAGAGATGTTCGTTGGAGTAGGAGCATCTAGAGTAAGAGATATGTTTGAACAAGGTAAAAAAAATTCTCCATGTATAATTTTTATTGATGAAATTGATGCTGTCGGAAGAAGCAGAGGCGCTGGTTTAGGTGGCGGAAACGATGAAAGAGAACAAACATTAAATCAGTTATTAGTTGAAATGGATGGTTTTGACACTAACGAAGGTGTTATAATTATTGCTGCAACAAACAGACCAGACGTGCTTGATCCAGCATTATTAAGACCAGGAAGATTTGATAGACAGGTAGTAGTTTCAAATCCAGATATTATTGGTAGAGAAAAAATTTTAAAAGTTCATGTAAAAAAAATAAAAATGGCACCTGATGTTAATTTAAGAACAATTGCAAGAGGTACACCAGGTTTTTCAGGAGCTGATCTTGCAAATTTAGTTAACGAAGCTGCTTTGTTAGCAGCAAGAAAAAATAAAAGAATAGTTACATTATTAGAATTTGAAGAAGCTAAAGATAAAGTGATGATGGGTGCTGAAAGACGTTCAATGGTTATGACTGAAGATGAAAAAAAACTTACAGCATATCACGAAGGAGGTCATGCTTTAGTTTCGTTTAATATGCCTAGTTACGATCCAATACATAAAGCTACTATTATACCAAGAGGAAGAGCTCTTGGAATGGTAATGAATTTACCAGAGAGAGATAAACATGGTTACTCGATAAAATATTTAAAGGCAAGATTGGCAGTTTGTTTTGGAGGTAGAGTTGCTGAAGAATTAATATTTGGAAAAGACAATATATCTACAGGAGCAGGTGGTGGAAGTGGTTCAGATATTAACCAAGCTACACAACTTGCGAGAGCTATGGTAACTAAATATGGCATGAGCGAAGAAATGGGTCCAGTAGAATATGGAGAAAATCAAGAAGAAGTATTTTTGGGAAGATCAGTTACACAAACTCAATCGGTTTCAGAGGAGGTTGCTCAAAAAATTGATAAAGAAATAAGAAAACTTGTTGATGAAGGATATAATCAAGCTAAGAAAATTTTGACAGAAAAAATAGATGACTTACATAAAATCGCTAAAGCTCTAATAACATACGAAACATTAACTGGTGAAGAAATAGAGAATATAATTAACAAAAATTTATATCCTAAAGATAAAGTTTTAGACAATCCAGAAACAAAAGATGATCAAGACTCAGCTTTGGGTGCTATGGGTTTGAAACCTAAAATTGTTCATTAATAAATAATGCAAAGATATTACACAAGAGCGTGTAATTTCTACTTTGGTAATCAATCTAAAATTTTAGTAAATAAAAAAAAATCTATTCCTTTACATCAGATTAAAGAAATATCTTTTGATCATATTGAGATTATTACCAGAAAAAAGATCAGAAGAATTTCTATAAATCAAGTCAAGAAATTAACTAATAACTTAAAAAAAAAAATAAATGCAGATCTTAAAAAAATAAATTCAAAAAAAATAAATTTTTCTAATTTTAATTTTAAAAAAATTCCGAATATTTTAGGAGTATTAAATCTTACACCTGATAGTTTTTCAGATGGAGGAAAATTTAATAAAAAAAAAATGGGCATTACTCATGCCATTAGTTTATACAAAAGTGGCGCATCTATAATAGATGTTGGTGGAGAGTCTACAAGGCCAGGGTCGAAACCTGTAAATGAAAAGCAAGAATGGAATAGAATTAATAAGATATTAAAATTAATCGTAAAAAAAATACCAATATCTTTAGATACAAGAAAATCCAGGATTATGGAAAATGGTATTAAAATGGGAGTGAAACTTATTAATGATGTTTCAGGATTAAGTTATGATCCCAAAACAATAAATATTTTGAAAAAGTATAAAATTCCATTTGTAATACAGCATTCAGTTGGGACACCAGAAAATATGCAAAAGAACCCTAAATATAAAAATGAATTATTAGATATATATGATTATTTTGAGGATAAGATTAAGTTAATAAGATCTAAGGGTATTAAACATAATAATATAATTTTAGATCCTGGAATTGGATTTGGAAAAAATCTGAAACATAATATGAATCTAATAAGACGTATTAGTATTTTTCATTCATTAGGTTTTCCTATACTAGTAGGTAATTCAAGAAAAAGATTTATTAAAGACATATCTAAGAAAAATGATAGCAATACAAGAATCGGTGGAACTATGGCATCTTCACTTTATCTTATGATGCAAGGTATTCAGGTTTTAAGAATTCATGATGTTAATGAAGTTAAACAAGGTATTAAAGTTTTTAGTGAGATAATTAAATATTAATGACAAAAAAATATTTTGGAACAGATGGAATAAGAGGAGCAGTTAATAGCAAATATATAAATGGAGATATGTTCTTTAAATTTGGACTTGCTAGCGGAACATACTTTAAATCTCAAAAAAAAAGAAAACAAACAGCAATAATTGCAAAAGATACGAGATTGTCTGGATATACACTTGAGCCAGCTCTTGTTTCAGGTTTGACTTCAGCTGGTATGCATGTTTATACCCTAGGACCTTTGCCAACTAATGGGTTAGCTATGCTAACAAAAGAAATGAAGGCTAACATGGGCATAATGATCACAGCCTCTCACAATCCACATTTTGACAATGGTTTAAAATTGTTTGGCCCTGATGGAATGAAATTATCAGATAAAATAGAAAAAAAAATTGAGGGACTTATAGATAAGAAAATCTCAAAAAACCTTTCAAATTCTGAAAATTTAGGAAGAGTTAAAAGATTAGAAACAGGTACCAAAAAATATATTAAAATATTAAAAAAAAATTTTACAAAAGATTTCAATTTAAGAGGACTAAGAATAGTAATTGATTGTGCAAATGGCGCTGGATATAAGGCAGGTCCTGAATTGTTGAAATCATTAGGAGCTAAAGTCATAGCAATAGGTGTTAAGCCAAATGGTTTAAATATTAATAAAAAATGTGGATCAACTTTTCCAAGAAACATTAGATCTGCTGTAAAAAAATATAAAGCACATATAGGAATATCATTAGATGGAGATGCTGACAGGATTATAATGTGTGATGAAAAAAGCAATATAATTGATGGAGATCAAATTATAGCTGCTTTAGCAACAAGATGGAAAAATAAAAAAATGTTAAAAGGGGGAGTTGTTGGAACATTAATGTCAAATTATGGTTTAGAAAAGTATTTTAAATCAAAAGGAATTAAATTTTTAAGGGCAAATGTTGGAGATAGATATGTGAAAGAAAAAATGCAAAAATTTAATTTTAATTTAGGTGGTGAACAATCGGGACATATTATTTTAGGTAAATTTGCAACTACAGGAGATGGTTTGCTAGTAGCTTTAGAAGCTCTTTTTGCTTTAAGAAAAGGAAAAAAAGCAAGTGAATTTTTTGAACAATTTAAGAAAACACCTCAGCTCTTAGAAAATATCGAAGTAAAAGATAAAAATATTATTAATAAATCAGAGATAAAAAAAATTATAAAAAATGCAGATAAATTAATTAAAGGTAAAGGAAGAATTTTAGTCAGAAAATCAGGAACAGAATCTAAAATAAGAGTAATGGGAGAAAGTGAAAACAAAGCTCTTCTATATAAATGTGTGAAAATGATTACGAAAAAAATTAAATAAATTGAAACCTAATTCTAAAATTTTAATTATTGCAGGATCTGACTCATCTGGTGGAGCAGGAATTCAAGCTGATATAAAAACTATCACTGCTCTTGGTTCTTATGCAATGACAGCAATAACTGCGGTTACGTCACAAAATACAACAGGTGTAAAATCAATTGTTGGGATCAATCCAAAAGAAATTTTTAACCAAATTATTTATAGCTGTAAAGATATAAGACCTGATGCAATAAAAATTGGTATGCTGCATTCCTCAGAGGTTATTAGAATGGTATTAAAAGCTTTGAATGTAATTAAAGTTAAAAAAATCGTGTTAGATCCAGTGATGGTTGCAAAAGGAGGTGCTAAACTGATAGATAGTAAAGCTATTCAATTGTTAAAATTTAAATTAATTAAAAAAGTATCACTTATTACACCCAATATCCCTGAGGCAGAAATCTTGACTAAAACAAAAATTATATCAAAAGAAGATATGATTTTTGCTGCAAATAAACTTATAGGTTTAGGAGCTAAAAATGTTCTTATGAAAGGTGGCCATTTAATACATAAAGATGTAATAGATATTTTAATAAACTCAAAAGATATAAAGATCTTCAAAAGCAAGCGTCACAAAACAAAGAATACTCATGGCACAGGTTGTACCTTATCTAGCTCAGCCACAACTTTTTTGTCATGTGGAAAAACAATAAAGAAATCTTGTGAGCTAGGAATTAAGTATGTAAATTCTGCAATTAAAACTAACCCTAAATATGGAAAAGGTCATGGCCCAATTAACCATCTCACTTCCCTAAAAGTAAATAGAAAATTTAAATAATGAAAAATATAGTCGTTGTTGGATCTCAATGGGGTGACGAAGGTAAAGGAAAAATTGTTGATTGGTTATCTGAACAGGCTGATGTAGTAATAAGATTCCAAGGAGGACACAATGCTGGTCATACTTTAGTGATTGATGGTGTTACATATAAATTGAGATTACTGCCATCTGGAATAGTTAGAAAAGGTAAAATATCAATTATTGGCAACGGTGTTGTCGTAGATCCATGGGCTTTATTAGAGGAAATAGAAGAAATAAAATCTAAAGGCGTAGAAGTAAATGTAAATAATTTTATTATTTCGGAGTCTGCAAATTTAATTTTGCCTTTTCATAGAGAAATGGATGAGATTAGAGAGGATGCAGCAGGAAAAAGCAAAATAGGAACAACAAGACGCGGAATTGGACCAGCATACGAAGATAAAGTTGGAAGAAGATCTATAAGAGTTATGGATCTAAGATCTGAAAAAAATTTAGATCAAAGACTCGATTCTGTATTAGTTCATCACAATTCGATTAGAAAAGGCCTAGGAAAAAAAATTTTTGAAAAAGATCAGCTTAAATCTGATTTGCTTAAAATAGCACCTAAAATATTAGAATTCTCTCAGCCAGTTTGGCTAAAGATTGATCAATTTAAAAAACAAAAAAAGAAAATTTTATTCGAAGGAGCCCAAGGTATTTTACTTGATGTAGATCATGGAACTTATCCTTTTGTAACCTCATCTAATACTGTTGCTTCAAGCGCAGCAACAGGAACTGGTTGTGGCCCTAATTCGATAAATTATGTTCTTGGCATTACAAAAGCTTATACAACAAGAGTTGGAGAGGGACCTTTCCCTACTGAGTTAACAGATAATATCGGTGAACTTATAGGAACACGCGGAAAGGAATTTGGAACTGTAACAAGTAGAAAAAGAAGATGTGGGTGGTTCGATGGTGTTTTAGTGAGGCAAACTATTAAAATCTCAGGGATTGATGGTATCGCTTTAACAAAATTAGATGTGCTTGATGAGTTAGATGAAATTAAAATGTGTGTTGCTTATGATCTTGATGGCAAAAGATTAGATTATTTACCTGCAGCTGTAGAAGACCAGATAAAAATAAAACCAATTTATGAAACTTTTCCAGGCTGGAAAGTTTCTACAAGTGGGGTAAAAAATATGGATTCATTACCTGAAAATGCAAAAAAATATATTTTTGCTGTTGAAGATTTTATTGGTGCAAAAGTATTAAGTGTCTCAACCAGTCCAGAAAGAGATGATACTATTTTAATTGAAAACCCTTTTGAAGTTTAATTTGCAGGTAAAAGATTTTTTGATTTAGCCAAAAGAAGCATATGCTTTTGGAGTTTTTCAAATGCTTTATTTTCTATTTGTCTAACTCTTTCTCTGCTAATTTTATATTTTTTACTTAAATCTTCTAGTGTAGTTGGGTCATCATTTAGTCTTCTTGAGTATAAAATTTCTCTTTCTCTATCGTTAAGTACTTTAATAGAGTCTTTTAATAAATCTTTTCTTTGTTCCATTTCCTCATGGTGAGCAAATTTTAAGTCATGATCAAGTTCTTTATCAACCAACCAGTCTTGCCATTCATCACCATCTTCCCCAACTTGAGCATTTAGCGAGAACTCCTTTCCAGAAAGTCTTCTATTCATTGAAACGACTTCTTCTTTACTTACATCGAGCTTGTTAGCTATATGATCAACGTGTTCATCTCTTAAATCTCCTTCAGTTTCTGGAGAAATTTGATTTTTAATTTTCTTTAAATTAAAAAATAATTTTTTTTGAGCAGTAGTAGTTCCAATTTTTACAAGACTCCATGATCTTAAAATATATTCTTGAATAGAAGCCTTAATCCACCACATTGCATAAGTTGCCAATCTAAAACCTTTTTCAGGTTCAAATTTCTTAACAGCTTGCATAAGACCTATATTTCCCTCTGAAATCATTTCATTAATAGGTAAACCATATCCTTTGTAACCCATTGCGATCTTTGCAACTAATCTTAAGTGACTAGTGACTAGTTTTTCTGCAGCTTTAATATTACCAGTTGTTTTCCAATTTTTTGCTAGCATATATTCCTCCTCTGCAGCTAACATAGGAAATTTTTTAATCTGCTCTAAATATGCAGATAAGCCACCCTCATTAGAAAGGGTTGGTAGATTGTTGCTCATTGTTGTGCTCATAGAAGTGTTTATTTAGTTAATTATACCTACTTTTCAATAATTTATTCTTCAGTGTTTCTAAGCATTTTTAGAATATTATTTAGATCTTGTGGCAAAAGTGAGGAAAAAATCATCTCTTTCTTAGTACGTGGATGTATAA
>CACJHS010000022.1 GCA_902593235.1 uncultured Pelagibacteraceae bacterium | reverse complement strand
GAATCACTGACCTAACACCACCCTGAGGATTGTCTACATCCCCTTCTCTTCTTGGAATTAAATGAATATGGCAATGCATAATTGATTGGCCTGCAGATTTTCCTGCATTTGTACCTAGATTAAAACCTTTAACACTAGAATCTTGTTTTAAAATTCTTTCTTTAGTTTTTAAAATTAACTCATTGCATGCCTGAATTTCCTCTTTGGTAAGATCAAAATATGTTTCTACATGTCTTTTAGGAACTATAAGACTATGAAGTTCTGAGACAGGATAGCTATCCTTAGATGAATAAGCTAATTGGTTTTCAAACTGGAGCTCATCTTTTCTGATTTTGCAAAATATACAAGGGTTGTTTGGATCTTTCATATTTAAAAAAGAGAATTATATATTTTATTTAATTTATTGAAGCAATTACTCTTTCTTCTCCTCCATTTAAGGTCATTTATTTTTGAAACTGATGTTACTCCTTTGCCGGATCCGATAAGTATTATTTCATCATAATCAGTAATTGATTTAATAGAAATATCTTTAAAATTAATTTTAATTTTCTTGCTTATAAATTTAAGTGTATTTCCAAAATAACAATTTTTTTTAGGTGAAAAAATCTTTCCATTTTTCACAAAAACTAAATTTGAAGTACCAGTTTCTAAAATTTTATCATTTGCGACTAGAGCAATATCAAATTTAGTTGAATCAACTTTGCTTAATTTTGCTAATATTTTTTTATAATAAAGATTTTTGTAATTTGGTTCTACACGTTTATATTTAAACAATAAGAGATTAAAATTACTTTTTGGTTTTGGTCTTTTTCTAATTGAGACTGATATCAGTTTTTTATTTAACGCTATACGAAATAAATTATCAGGACCTTTGTATATAGTGTTTTTGTTAATTAAATATTTAATTATGTTTTTTAAATTTTTTTTTCTTATTCCATATTTTTTTGTAGATTTTATTAAGTTCTCTAAATGCGGTTTTAAAAGTATTAGCTTAGGAGGTTTTCCAACCATTCGCATTGTGGTGAATACACCTCTAGATCCCCAAAGGTCCTTGAAAGTAACTTCTTTAAGATTGCTAAGCTGATAAGATTTTTTTAATAATAGTGTTGCCATTTTCTGTTAAAAAAGATTCTGGATGAAATTGAAATCCATAAATTTTATTTTGATTATCCTCAAGGCCCATAGGTATTTTTGTTTTACTACATCTCATAGTTATTTTAATTGAATTCGATTTAAATGGCTCCATTAATTTTAATGAATGATATCTTCCAACTTTAAACTGTTGATTGTTTTTAAAAATTTTACTTTGATTATTTGTTTTTATTTTGGATTGAAAACCATGATAAATTTTTTTTTGCTGTATTATTTTGCCTCCTTCATTATGTAAAATCATTTGATAACCAAGACAAATGCCAATAATTTTTTTCCTTCCTTTGTATTTTTTATAAATATTTGAAGTAGTAGGATAATCCTTTGGTGATCCAGGTCCTGGTGATAAAACGATCACATCACTTTTATCAAGTAATTTGTTATTTAGCTCATAATAATTTGAACAAAAAACTTTATCAAATTTTGCAAATTGATGAACAACATTCCAAGTAAAAGAATCTTGATGATCTATAATGTAAATCATTTAAATAACTCCAATAAAGATTTTGCTTTAATATAATTTTCATTAAATTCTTTCTTAGGGGAACTATCTAATACTACTCCAGACGCAGCAGAGATCTCTGATTGATTTTTATAATTTAATATAGATCTAATTATAATATTAAACTTCATATCTTGATTAAATTTAATAAGTCCAAAACTTCCTGTAAAAATATTTCTACTTTCTTTTTCTTGATTGTTTAAAAGTTCTAATGTTCTTATCTTGGGACAGCCAATTACGGATCCTCCCGGCATCATTGCCTTAATGATATCAATCAATTTTGTATTTTTTTTTAATATTCCACCAATTGAAGTCACATAATGAAAAAGGTGCTTGTATTCCTCTACATATTTTTTTTTGAGTATTTTGACACTTCCGGGTTTACAAATTTTAGATAAATCGCTTCTTTCCATATCAACTATCATGTTGTGTTCTTTAGTTTCTTTTTCGTTATTTTTAAAATATTTTAGAGCTATATTTTTATTGGATAGTATTTTTTTCTTAAATGTGCCCGCTATTGGTTTTGTTATAATTTTATTTTTTTTCTTATCAATTAATGTTTCAGGAGAGCAACTTACTATAGAGTAATCCTTATCTTTTATCATAAATGACTCAGGAGATGAGTTAACACGCATTAATTTCCAAAAAAAATTAATAGGATTAATTAATGATTTATTCTTATATTTTGTACAAATTTTAATTTGATAAGTCTCGCCTTCTCTTATTTTTTTTGAAAATAATTCAAATATTTTTTTATATTTTGTATAAGAAATATTTACCTTGAAAGGACTAAGTATTTGAGTTTTGTTGAATTGATAATTGAATGTATGCTTTTTTATATTAGATATAACTTTAATATCTTTTCTAATTTTAATTATAGTCTCAGGTTTATAAAAAATTCCTTTATAAAAGTTTATACTCTTTTTATTTTTTAAATTAATACCAATCAAATTACATAAAATTTCATAACCAAAAAATCCAAGATATAAATCTGTTTTTTTTTTATATTTTTTTTTCTCTAACGAATTAAGAAATTTATGTATATTTTTTTTTGTTAAAATGATTTTTTTTGAAAAATCTGTATAAATATTATACCCATCATCTACCTTGTAAATTATTAAAGGCTTATCTGATTGATACAGATCCTCTAAATATGGGTTAAATTTAAATTTATGCTGGTTGAGTTCTTTCAATTGCTTTCTCTACTATAGGTAAATGTATCAAACCTGCAAAAATTGATAATGCGATAGATCCGTACCATGCATAATCAAAATTTCCATTTAATTCATAAAATACACCACCAAGATACGCACCCAAGAAAGATCCTATTTGATGACTCACAAATACTATTCCATATAAAAGTCCAACGTATTTTGTGCCAAATATATGGGCAACTATTCCATTTGTTGGAGGAACTGTAGATAGCCACAAAAAACCAAAAGTAACTCCAAAAACTACAGAGTTAAAAATACTTGGTGGTAAGAAAATAAAATAAATTATGGAAACTCCTCTTAAAAGATAAATAGCACTTAAAATTTTTTTCTTACTATACCTTGTTGCTAAATAACCGCTTGTAATAGTACCTGCCATATTAAATACGCCAATCAAAGCTAAAACCATTGCAGGTGTCCAATCAGGCAAACCTTTATCTGCCATATAGGTTGGAATGTGTGTTGCTACTAGAGCAATATGCCAACCACAAACAAAAAAACCCAAAGTAAGATAAATAAAACTTTTATTTGCAAATGCTTCTTTTAGCGCTTCCCTTGCTGTTTGGTTATTGTCTTGATTAACTCCTACAGGTATTTTTGGAGTACTTACAAATAGTGATACCACCAATCCAACTCCTAAAAGAAGACAAAAATACAAAAGTGTATTTTCCCAACCTGTTTCAACTAAAGAATATCTTACAAGTAAAGGTGAAACAAAATATCCAAAAGATCCTGCGCATGTAACAATTCCTGTAGCAATAGTTCTGTTAGATGCTGGAAAATGTTTGGCTACAACTGATACCGGGATACCTATTGCAGTAGAACCTAAGCCAATTCCAATCATCACTCCTATAGTTAAAGTAAAATAAGCTCCAGTATTATAGCCAGAATAAAAAAGCAAAACCCCAACTAAATAAAAAACAAAACCAATAAATATTGCAACAGCTCCTCCGTATTTATCAGTAATTACACCAAACAACGGACTGAATACTCCCCAAAGCAATAACTGCAATCCCATAACAAAACCAAAATGAGAAATGGAAATATCTAAGTCAGTATTAAAATCAAAATAAAACAATCCAAAGGTCTGTCTTATTCCTAAAGAAATAATTACAACTATAGACGCAGCAATTAATGTAATTAGCGCTTTCTTGCTTATAGTAAAATTTTCTGAGCTCATTTAATATATTTCAAAGCTTTTTTTAAATCAGCTATGAGATCTTTAGGATCTTCTAAGCCAATATGTAATCTAACAAGATGCTCATCTTTTTCTAATTTTAAAAATTTTCTATTTCCTGTTTCTCTGTATTCTTGGTGCAAGGCTAAACTTTCAAAACCTCCCCAACTGTAACCGTAGCCGAATAATTTTAATGAATTAACAAATTTTCTTACAGAATTAATATTTTTGCATTTTATTTTTAAACCCATTAACCCAGATGCTCCTGAATAATATTTTTTCCACATTCTAAAATTGTAAGAGTCTTTTTTATATGGATAGAGTAATTTTATATTTTTAAATTTAGATAAAAACTCTGCAACTTTTTTGGCATTTTCTCTGTGTCTATCTAGTCGAACATCTAAAGTCCTTAAACCTCTTGTAATTAAATAAGCATCATCAGGTCCTAATCTTAAACCTGTAATCCTCTCAGCAGCTTTAACTTTTGGAAATACTTTTTTATTAACAGCCAATGAGCCTCCCATAACATCAGAATGGCCTGAATAATACTTTGTTGCAGATACTATAGACATGTCAAAACCTAGTTTGATGGGTTTTAAGAAGTAAGGAGTTCCCCAAGTATTATCTATTGCTGTTAAAACTTTATGTTTTTTTGCTATTCTCAGAATTTTTCCAATATCTTGAAAATCAAAAGAGTTGCTGCCTGGATTCTCTACAAATATTAACTTTGTATTTTTTGTAATGCTTTTTTCTAATGTTTTTAAATCATGTGGATTATAAAAAGACGTTTTAATATTAAATTCTTTTAAAAAATTTTCAGTTAATAATCTTGTTGGACTATAAACAGGGTCAGCAGCAATGATTTCATCACCTGGTCTAGTCACACTGAATATAGCTAAAAAAACTGCACCAAAACCTGTTGGTGTAGTGAAAACATGATAACTTTCTTCAAGCTTAGTTAAAATTTTTTGTAATATATAAGTAGTCGATGTTCCTTGTCTTCCATAATCATAATGTCCACCTGTAGGGTTCTTAATTGCTTTAGCTTGAGTTTTTCTAATATCTTTCATTGACTTAAAGATAATTGTAGAGGCTCTAACTACAGGTGGGTTTACTGACTGATTGTGAAAATCCTTAGCTGTATGCTTGAGAAATGTCTTAAAGGAATTGCTCATAATTAAATTTGATATGTTGAAAAGACAATGCTATATCCGACCAATAATTTCAATTAAATTATAAGAAGGAAAAAAATGGGTTATCCAAAAAAACATAGAGGCCGAAGAAAGCAGGGCTCAAAAAAAAGAAGAGCAAAGAGAAAAAATAAGAAAAAATAATCTCAAATGGAGCAGATAAATAGAGTAAAATCTATCAGCGTATGGATTTTTATCATACCCTTTGTGGCTGTTAATGCTTGCTTAATTCTTATAACCCAATTTCATGAATTTTTTCCAAATCAAGAAGATATAATACATAGCACTTTTCCTTACTTTGATGGTGGAGCATCAATTAGTAGAACTGCTAGACCCTATCCAAGCTGGTTGATTTTTAAACCAGCAATGTTTTTAACTTCTTATATTTTAATAAAATATTGGATTTATAATAAACAAATAATAGAATTTTTTGACTTTAATCATAAAAATAAAAAAAAGATTTTATATTTTGGAATTGCTTCAGCCGTCGCTTTAACTATTCACTCAATTTTTTTAGGAATAAAGTTTGATAATGACTTGTATAAATTATTTAGACGAGTGATTATGCTTTTGTTTATAATTTTTGAAATTGTTGCACAAGCATATTTGGTTGCATCACTATACTCATTTAAAAATAAATTAGAAAATTATATAAATACATTATTTTTGAAACTTAAACTAATTTTAGTCAGTACATTAATTGTGGTAGCCATAATTAGTATTCCTATAATAAGCTTGCCTGGGAATGATTTTTTTGGCTTTAATCTAAAATTTTTTAAACATGCTCTTGAATGGGACTACTTTATAGGTGTTATATCTTTTTACTTATTAACTTTCTTTATGTGGAAAAAGATTAACTAACTATCCATCCACCACCTAACAATTTGTCACCATGGTTATCTTTAGAATAAAATACACATGCTTGACCTGGTGAAATACCATCTTCAGGATAAATTAAATTTACTTTCGCATTATTTTCACCATCTAAATCTACTTTAGCTTCAAGTAAATTTCCTGTTGATCTTACTTTAACAAAAATATTTTTGTTTAAATCAATTTTATTAGTTAACAAATTTATATTTTTTAAATTAATCTCTTTTTTTCCTAATTTTTCTTTAGGACCAACAATTATTTCGTTTTTTTCCGAATTGATCTTTAATACATAAAGAGCTTCTTTATCTGAAACTTTAATGCCTTTACGTTGTCCAATTGTAAAATTTATAATTCCATCATGAACACCGATTACATCACCGTCTAAATTTTTTATATTTCCTTTCTGAAAAGAGTCTGGTCTGAATTTTTGTATTACAGAAGCATAATCGCCATTCGGAACAAAACAGATGTCTTGACTATCAGGTTTATCCGCAACGTTTAGGTCAAGATTTTTTGCAATTTCTCTAGTTTTATTTTTTAACATTCCTCCTAATGGAAATCTTAAATAATTTAGTTGCTCTCTGGTTGTATTAAATAAAAAATAACTTTGATCTCTATTTTCATCAATAGCTCTATACATATTGGTAGTATTGTTTTCTGTAATACTTTTTACATAATGCCCCGTAACTAATGCATCAGCTTTGAGTTCTTTTGATACTTCAAATAGATCTTTAAATTTTACAGTTTGATTGCACTGGACACATGGAATTGGTGTTTCACCTTTTAAATAACTCTCAACAAAATTATCAATAACACCCTGTTTAAACTTATCTTGATAATAAAGAATTCTATGGTCAATATTTAATTTATGCGCTACTCGTTTAGCATCCATTATATCTTGACCTGAGCAACATTGCTTTGATGCGGCAACTTCTTTTCCATCATCATAAAGTTTCAAAGTTATTCCAATAACTTTGAAACCTTCTTTTTTCATAATTCCTGCAACAGTTGATGAGTCTACTCCACCCGACATTGCAACAACTACGGTAGTATCTGAAGGTTTTTTATCTAAACCAATAGAATTTAAATCTTTATTCATAAGGTGGTATTTATACTTATTTACAATATAAGTTAAATTAAATGATTTTAGATTATGAACCAGGTGACAAAGTCACTAATCCTCAAAAAAAAGAATGGGGAATTGGGCAAGTGCAATCTATAATCAACGATAAAGTCACAGTTAATTTTGAAAATGCTGGAAAAAAAGTAATTAACGCAAAAAACGTTGAATTAAAAAAACTAGGAAAATGAAGTTGAACTTAAAAGAGATTGTTGAAAATTTAATTGATAATTTTTTAGAGGCTGGAGATTTGGCTATTCAATTAAGAGAAAAGGGGTTGGTAAAAAAAATAAAAGCAGACAATACACCAGTAAGTAATGGTGATTTGGAAGTAAACAAATTTATATCAAAAAAAATTTTTGAGATTACTCCTAGTTTGCCCATCATTTCAGAGGAGACCTCTGAAAATAAAGATAATCTTGATTTAAAAGATTTCTGGCTTGTTGATCCTATAGACGGAACTTATGATTATATTAATAATTTAGAAGAATTTACCATTAACGCTGGTTTAATAATAAACAACAAGCCTGTTGCGGGATTAATAAATGCCCCTGCAAAAAAAAGAATGTTTTACTCATATGAAAAAGGTAATGCTTTTGAGCTTAGCAACGGTAAAGAAATAAACTTAAGCAATGTGCCTGCTAAGAAAACAAAAAATTTAAAATTTATTTCATACTCAACTAAAATAAAACCAGAAATTCAAAAAATTTATAATGATTTGGGAGTAAAAGAGTATACTAGAATGAAAAGTTCTTTGAAATTCTGTGTTGTTGCTGCTGGTGAATACGATGGTTATGTTGCTGAACCTAGGGCATATGAATGGGATATAGCAGCTGGTCATGCAATTTTAGAACACGCCGGTGGGACTGTAACTGATTTTGAGGGAAATGAAATTTTGTATGGTAAAAAAGATCTAAAAAATCCAAGTATAATTTTGAAAAATAAAAATATTTTATAATGGATGAACAATTAAGAATAATATTAATAATTATTGTTTCAGTTTCAATTTTTGGATTATTGGTGTTCGTGTTCGTAAAAAATTACGTTAGAAATAAAATAAATCAACTTGTAAAAGAAGAAAAAGATAAAAAATTAAAGTAGATTTATTATTTTTAAATATTCGTCTTTTTGTATATCCATTACTTTTTTTGATGTTTCAAAATCAAATCCGTTCCTTGCAAGTAAAGATATGTCTTTTTTATAAAATAAAGTTCTATTGTCCTCTGCTCTGGCTGGGCCAATTCTTTTCTTTTTACATAATTTTATTGCTGAAAAAAAATCTTGATCAGAATTATCTTCCTTTATTTTATCGACTGTATCCTTGATAAATATTTCGTCAATTCCTTTTCCAATTAAATAATTTCTAATCTTATTAATTGAATTCCCTCTTTGAACCATGCTTTTAGCTTTACTTTCAGAATAAAATTGGTCATTTATAAATCTGTTTTTTTCTAGATCGGACAAAACAATATCAATCAGTTTATTTACATCTTTTTTTCTTACATCAGATACTGATAATTTCATGTATTTTTTTAACAAATAAGTTTTGAGTTGTTGTTTTGAAGGCGCGTACTTTTCAACGTAAGCAAAGGCAAAATTGCGCATCTCATCAACAGTAACTTGGAGTGTTTTTTTTCTATTTCTTATAGGAATCATTGTTAGATTTAATATAATATATTTAGATGATTGAACAAATTTATACTTATTTTACAGTTGAGACGCTTTACATGTGGGTTAACCTCGGTGTTCTTCCTTTTTGGTTTATCTTAATAATATTTCCACAATCACATTTAAGTAGAATTTTTGTTACATCAATCTTTCCTTTTTTCATATTAAGTGGGGTTTATATATTTATTTTATATAAATCATATTTAATCGGCTATGATTTTGATGGAAATTTCACTCTTTACTTGGGTCTAAGTGAGCTATCTAGATTGTTTGAAGATCATTTGTACATAATGATATTTTGGACTCATTTTATAGCAATAAATTTATTTATTGGCGGCTGGATTGTTAAAGATTCTCAAAAATTTTCTATTAATAAAGTTTTATTAGCAATACCATTAATTGTTACTTATTTAATTGGTCCAATAGGTTTATTTTTATATTGGATAATCAGAATTTTTTACGCAAAAAGAATTAGTTTATATGAGTAATCATATAGATTTTTATTTCGATATAATTAGCCCATATGCATATATTGCTCACAAAAAAATTCTTAAACGTAATAATATCGTCTTTAATTACAAACCAGTTTATTTAGGAGGTCTTCATAAGCTAGCTGGAATTGATTCGCCTGCATTTAATAAATATAAATTAAAAAATAATATTAACGATTGCAATTTAGTGTCTGAAAAAAATAATATTGAATTCAAATGGAATTCTAATTTTCCAATAAATTCTTTAAATATAATGAGAGGATATATTTGTGTTAGCAAAGATAAACAAAACGATTACTTGAATTGTTTTTTTGATGCTTACTGGAAAGATAATCATGACTTATCAAATGTTGAAAATATATCTAAATTAATAAGGGATTTAAATATTGATAGTGATGAATTTTTTCAATCTATAAAAGAACAATCAGTTAAAGATGAATTGATTAAATTAACTACTGATGCTTTTCAAAAAGAAGTTTTTGGAACCCCAACCTTTATAGTAAATAATAAAATTTTTTGGGGACAAGATAGACTTGAATATGCTTTAGAAGAATTCAATACTAATTAAATTATTTTAAATTTGCTACTAGCTATTGAGCCAAACCCACCATCAATATGTGATACTTTTTGATATCCCATATCTTTTAATGATTTTACAGCTAAAGCTGATCTTACACCTCCCGCACAAAATAAAACAAATTCTTTATTTTGGTCTATTTGTCCATTTTGAAATACTGGGCTATTAGGATCTAAATATACTTCAAGCATTCCTCTTGGGATATGACTTGCTCCCTCAACTCTTCCTGTGTTTTCTAACTCATTACTTTCTCTTATATCGATCAAATTACAATTTTTATTTTGGAGCATTTGATAAGCTTCATCAGCATTAATTGTTTTAATCTCTTTTAAAGTTTCACCAACTAGAGTTTGTAATGATTTAATGACCATAATATTATAAAACCTATAACACATTATGAAAAAATTTTTTATCAAAATCTGTAAATTTTTAGGATACGAAATTTTAGATCAAAATAATTTTTCGTCCCCAACATTAGGAAAGGAATTAAATGAAGAATTATCGATTTTGAATGAAAAATCTATAGTTTTACCTTTGGGTGAAGTCAAAATTACAAAAAAAGTAAATTCAATACTAATTGTTCTAAGGATGAATATGGATATTGAGATTTGGGATCAAAATAGAAGAAGGTTATTTGAGTATCCAAAAATTGAATATACTAAAAGATCATTAAATTCGCTTATTAGATCAATTAATTTTTTAAAAAATAAACACCCCACTATTAATGTTAAAACAATAATTGTTGATGATAATTCAAGTACTGAAAACCTAAATATAATTAAAAAAATAATTGATGGAAATAACATAGAGATAATCAATTTAGATTACTCAAAATATAAAAAGGAAATATCAGAACAAAAAAACAAAGAAACTTTTGCAAACCTTGCAAGTTTACTTCAAAGTTTTGAGATTGGAAAAGATGCTGGTGAAGATTTAATTTACTTTATTGAGGATGATTATTTACATTTTGAACCAATGTTGGAGGAAATGGTGGCTTCTTATGAAAGAATTGCATCACAAATAAATAAGGATATTTTTATGTGTCCATCTGATTATCCTTATCTTTACATGAATAATGAAAAAACAAATGTTTTGATTGGAAATAAACGTCATTGGAGGACTGTGGATAAAACACTATGCACCTTCCTGACAACTAAAAACTTATTAGATAAATATTGGGATAACTTTTATAAGAATTGTTTGGATAGACATGATCCATTTGAAAAATATTTAAATGAAATATATTCAAAAGAAATTTGTATTTCTCCCTTAAAAAGTTTATCACTACATCTAACAAATATTAATTCAAGTTACGGATTATCACCTTTAATTGATTACAAAAAACTTTGGGAGGAAAACGAAATAAATGATTAAAGAAAATACAAAAGCACCAATTTTTAAATTACCATCTACAAATAAAAAAGAATACTCTCTAAAAGATTCAATAGGAAATTATGTAATTATTTATTTTTATCCTAAAGATGACACTCCAGGGTGTACAATTGAAACCAATGATTTTAATAAGCTGCTTCCGAAATTTAAAAAATTGAATTGTGAAATTTTGGGAATTTCTAAAGATAATTTACAAAGTCACGATAAATTCAGAGATAAATACAAAATCAAATTTGACCTATTGGCTGACGAAGAAATAAAAGTTTTAAAAAAATACAAAGTTTGGGCTAAAAAAAAATTCATGGGACGAGAGTTTATGGGAATAGTTAGAACTACTTTTTTAATCGATAAAAAAGGTAAAATAATCAAAATTTGGAATAATGTTAAAGTAAAAGACCATGCTAAAGAAGTATTAGAAACTCTTCAAAATATTATTAAAAAATAAAAAGGCCCCATTTCTGGGGCCTTTACTTAACTAACTAGAGAGAGAGATTTAGTTAATTTTTTTTTTACAGAGGCCCTTCAATGAGATAACGACATGGAGATCGAAGAGCCTCTATATTGCATTGTATGCAATTAGTCACGTATTGCGTATGCTATTACTCCTGTTTCTGTAACGTCAGTACCTTTGGTTTCAGCTTCTTTACTTAATCTAATTCCAAACGTAGCTTTCATTATTGACCAGATTATATAGGACACAACAAACACAAAAATGTTAATTGAAAGTACACCAATTAATTGTGCACTAAACGATGCATCAGCGTTTGTTAATGGCACTGCTAATGTTCCCCAAATTCCAGCAAACATATGAGCTGGAATTGCACCTACAACATCGTCAAGTTTGAAACTGAATAATAATTTAGTTCCAAATACTACGATTAATCCACCTACAGCTCCAATGAAAATTGCTGCTAAAGGTGATGGTGCTAATGGTTCAGCTGTAACAGCTACAAGACCACCAATTGCTCCGTTTAACATTTGAATCACATCTGTTTTTCCAAACATTAATCTTGTGATTATTGCAGCAGCCATAACACCACCACAAGCAGCAAGATTAGTATTGATAAATATACTTGATACAGCAACTGCATCATCAAATGTTCCAATAGCTAGTTGAGATCCACCATTGAATCCAAACCAACCTAACCATAATATAAATACACCAACAGTTACTAATGGAATTGAAGAAGCAGCAAAAGGTTTAATTGCTTTCGCCTCACCTTTGCTATCAAATCTTCCATATCTAGCACCTAACAACATGATACCTGCTAAAGCAGCTGCACCACCTGTTGAGTGTACTAATGTTGAACCGGCAAAATCAGAGAAGCCTAGTTCTGCTAACCAGCCTCCACCCCATTGCCAACCCATAACGATTGGATAAATAATTCCAGCTAAAATAGCTGCAAATAAGAAAAACGGCCATAGCTTAATTCTTTCAGCCATAGCACCTGAACAAATTGAAACTGTTGTTGCGCAGAATACCATTTGGAAGAACCAGTCTGATCCATCGGCATAACCTGTGTCAACTGCACTTGCATCTGACCAAGGTGTAAATGTTCCAATGTAACCTCCTTCAGGAATTCCATAAGCTAAATTATAACCAAAAAGCCAAAACATTATTCCGGCAATTGAATATAGACCTATATTTTTAGCACAAATTACTGATACACTTTTCGAAGTTACCATACCAGATTCTAGCATCGCAAAACCCGCTGCCATGAACATGACAAGGAAACCACAAATTAAAAATAGAAGCGAGTTAAATATCGCTTGAACTTCTCCAGAGACAGTTGTCTCTGCCATACCTGCACTACTCATGTTTAATAAAAATATTAAACTTAGAAGTGGTGCTGATATTTTTTTTATTATTTTAGTCATTAGACCTCCACTTGATTAAATGGTGTCTTATAATTTTATTAATTTTTAAAACTAACGCTGATTAGGTAAATTGGGTATGCAGTTTTTGCATATAGTAACAGCCCTGAACGTATTTTGTAAACGTTAGGGCTGTTAAAAAAAATATTATCTGTTGAATACTTCTTTTAAAGCTTTAGCTGGTAAGAATTTTACCTTTTGAGAAGCAGCGATTTGAATCTGCTCACCCGTTCTTGGGTTTCTTCCAACTCTTGCTTTTCTTTTAGCCACTTTGTAAGTACCAAACCCAGCAATTTTCACTGAGTCATCACCTTTTAGAGCATCTAAAATAGTGTTGGTAATTGTATCAAAAGTTCGCTCAGCATCTGCTTTGCTCAAATTTAATGAGCCAGAAAGCTTAGCAATTAGTTGTTTTTTGTTCATTTTAGCTCCGGTTTTGTTGGTTAATATTTATACTTCTCATAAACGTTGATAAATCAAGCTTTTTTTTAGTGTTTAATTTTTTAAAACATACAATATCTTGTAAAAACATAAATAAACGTTGTTTTTATTGACTTTTTTTAACTTTTAAAGATGTGAATTATCTAAATAAACCTAGGTCTTTTAGATCATTAAATGTGGTGAAAAACATCAATGATAGCAACAAAAACAATCCGATTCGAAAAAAACCTTCTTGAGTTTTTTGAGATAAAGGTCGGCCTAAAACTTTCTCAAACGCATAAAACATCAAATGTCCTCCATCTAACATTGGTATTGGAAATAGATTAATAAGTCCTAAACTTATTGAAATGTAAGCCATCATACTAATAAATGCTAACACTCCAAAGGTTGCAACTTGTCCAGAAATTTTAGCAATTCTAATTGGACCTCCCAATTGAGAAGTGTCTGCTTTACCTAAAATCATTCCTCCGATGTATTTTAATGAGGAAACGCTTACAAAATAAACTTCATAACCTGCATGATATAAAGCCTGCGCAGGACCTAATTTAACATGGTTAACTTTATTGTTATAAGCTCCAAGCTTAATACCAACCATTCTTTTATTAATTTTGTTACCCAATCCATCATCACCTTCAACTATATTGGGTTTAACTTTTAGTATTAATTGATCATAAGAACGCTTAACTTTAAAATCTATAAAATCACCAGTAGACATGGTGATAAATTTAGAAACCTCCATAATGCTTTTAACTTCATTACCGTCTATCTCTAAAATTATATCCTCAGCTTTTAACCCTCCTGCCATTGCTGGACTGTTTTTTTGGACCTCATTAATGACTGCAGGAGTAAAATCTTTACCCACAAAGGTATAAATTGAAAAAAATATTACTAAAGCTAGTAAAAAATTAGCTAAAGGACCACCAAATACAATTAAAACCCTTTGGTATAAAGGTTTTAAAATAAATAATTTTTCCCGTTCTTCTTCGTTATATTTTTCTAAAATTTCTTGATGGTCAGCTTGTGAATAAACATTTCTATCTCCAAAAAATTTTACATATCCACCCAAAGGAATTGCGCAAATTTTCCATCTTGTTCCAAATTTATCGTTCCAACCAAATAATTCTTTGCCAAACCCAATTGAAAAATCAGTTACACCTACACCATATTTTCTGGCAAAATAATAATGTCCATATTCATGAATAAAAACAACAACAAGAATTAAAATTAAAAAAGGTATTATATAACTAAGCATATTTTTATATTTTAAATTAATATTAAACTAATCACAACCTCACAATCACCAATAATACTGATACTTTTTGTCTTCGCTTTTAAATTTTAATTGAAAGCATCCATATACCAACCAAAAATAAAGACAATGAGAAGATTTTATTTAATATTTTTGAATATTTCTCATTTCTAAATTTTGCACCTAGTAAGTCACCAAATAATGTCCACAGAGTAAATGACACGCAGTTATTAACTGTAAAAATTGTACTGATTAAAATTATTCTTATTAAGCTTTGAGAGCCATCTAAAAAGATTGTGAACATTAAAGAAATTATCACATAAGCTTTTGGGTTAAATACTAAAAGTATAACTCCATCAACAAAAGTACATTTTAAATTTTGGTTGTTATTTTCATATGTGCTTGCTTTGAAGAATTTATAAGCAAGATAGATTACATATAATGACCCTATTATCTGAATGTACTTATATTGATCATTAATAAATGAAAAAAATATATTAAAACCAAAACCTATAAGAAAAGTAACTATAATCGTTGCAAGATGATAACCAAAATTTGCTGATAAAGTTTTAGCAAAACCAAATCTTGCTCCATTAGCTGCAAAGAACATGTTCCCAGGTCCCGGGCTAAAAGCTAGAGGAAATAAAAAAATTATTAAAGCTACTATTTCAATTAGAGTCATATTTTAATAGGTGGTTAAATTTATAATATTCTTTAATTTAGGTCTTTTTATTCTTATTATACATTCTCATCCACTTTTCAAAGATTACAATTGCATCATCCATATCTTTAGTTTTGTTAGGATGATTTTTTGCTCTTCCAAGCATAGTTGCAATAACATTTACTTGATACTTAATTGATCTTTTTTTGATAGCTTTAACTGTATAAAGCGCCTTTTCTTTATTCTTAAAACCTAATCCATGCAAAGTTGTCTCAGGTTTATAGTCAGAAAATAATGAAAGATTTAAAGGTTTAAAACTTTTATCTTTAATCATT
>CACJHS010000021.1 GCA_902593235.1 uncultured Pelagibacteraceae bacterium | reverse complement strand
CAGGAAGGGGTTTCATAATAACTAGATACCGAGAGAACATCTAAGCTATGTTCTGCTAATAAAAATTTTGCTTTTTCTATATTTCTTTTTCTTATACCTAAATTTGAACCTATTCCTAAAAAAACAATTTTAGCTTGATTTTCTGATATATCTTGCCTTTTCACGGTTCCAATCTCTACTTTTTTTTGTTGCTCTTTTATCATATTGCTTTTTCCCTTTTGCAACAGCTAGTTCTATTTTAGCCTTTCCTTTTTTAAAATACATTTTTGTTGGAACTAATGTGAAACCATCTCTTTGCATTTTGCCTATCAATTTATTTATTTCTTTTTTATTGAGAAGCAATTTTCTATCATCGGTTGGGTTATGATTAGAGTAACTGGCTTGTTTGTATGGAGATATATGTGAATTTATTAAAATAATTTCACCTCCCTTTTCAACAGCATAAGACTCAGCGATATTCACCTTTCCTTCTCTTACTGATTTAATCTCTGATCCCTTTAAAACAATTCCAGCTTCAAAAAGATCTTCAAAAAAATAGTTAAAACTAGCTTTTCTATTTAAACAAATGATTTTCAAACCAGGATTGGTTTTTTTGTTCATTAAATTAACTTAGCAGACTGAAGAGCTTTTTTTACAATTTCTTTTGTTGTGTCTGTTACTTTTACAAGTGGTAGTCTTACATTGTCATCACAAAGTCCTAAAAGTTTTGCAGCATATTTTACAGGACTAGGATTACTCTCAATAAACATTGAATGATGAACTGGTTGTAATATTTTATCTAATCTTTCTGCTTCTTTCATTTCATTATCGGTGTCTGATTTGGAGAATTTTTGAAAATCTGAACAAAGTTTGGGTGCAATATTTGCTGTTACACTGATAGTACCTACCCCACCACGTTTATTAAATTCAAAAGCATTATCATCATTTCCTGTTAATTGAATAAAATCTTTACCCATTTTTTTTAGTGTCTGATTAACTCTATCTAAATCACCTGTTGCATCTTTAACACCAACTATATTTTTTAATTCATAGAGTCTGGCCATTGTATCCACTGACATATCAATCACAGATCTACCGGGAATATTATAAATTATAATTGGAATGCCACACTTGTCGTTAATTGCTTTATAATGTTGATACAAGCCTTCTTGAGTTGGTTTATTATAATAAGGTGTAACTATCAAAGCGCCGTTAGCTCCTGCTTTTTCTGCATGTGTGGTTAAAGAAATAGCCTCCTCAGTTGAGTTGGAACCCGTACCAGCAATAACTGGAATTTTTCCATTACTTTCTTTTATACATAAATCTATTACTCTTTGATGCTCATCATGACTTAACGTAGGGGATTCACCAGTTGTACCAGCCGGCACAAGTCCATTAGTACCATTATCGATGTGGAAATGGATTAATTTTATATATGCTTCCTCATCTAGACCATTATTTTTAAATGGTGTAATTAAAGCAACATTTGATCCTTTGAACATAAATACTTATAACATAGTTTAAAGATTCATATACTAAAAGATTATGCTCAAAAAAATATTATTTTTAGGCTTCACCGTATCCATATTAATATTTTCAAATAATCTCTTTGCTGAAATCAATTCAGTTGTACCTTTAAAAAAACCTATTTTAAGTAAAGAAGAAATTCAAAAGAAAATATCTATAAATATCCTTAAACCATTAAAGAAGCCCACAAAAACTAAAGAAATTAAAATTGAAGAAGTGATTGTTAAAAAAGAGTTGGTTTTAAAAGAAAAAAAATTAAATTTTAAAATACCAAAGAAAAAACCAACTATAGCTGGTACTAGCACAGCTAAGAATATTAAGATTTCAAGATATTATAGTAAAAAAGACTTCGGGATAGCTAAAAAAGCTATTTCAGAAATGCAGAAGAGTAAGTGGTCTTCTGCACTTAAAATAGCAAAAAAAGCAAAAGACAAATCTATTTATAATTTTATACAATGGAGACATCTTTTAACGTCTGGTAACCAGGCGTCATTTTACGATTATCAAGTTTTTTTAAATAAAAATTCAGATTATCCTAGAATAAGCAGGATAAAATATCTTGCTGAACATAAACTGTCTACAGAAAGTGTTTCACCAAAAAAAATAATAAATTGGTTTGAAGAAAAAGATCCATTAAGTGGTTATGGAAAAATGATACTTGGAGAGAGTTACATTTTGGTTGGAGACAAAAACAAGGGAACAAAACTGATTAAAGAAGGCTGGATAACAGCTGATTTATCTAAAAACGAATTAAAATATTTTAGAAAAAAATTTAAAAAATATTTAAATGCAGATGACTATATTAAACGAGCCGATTATTTAGCTTGGAACGGTGATCGTTGGGATTTACGAAGATTAATAAGGTATTTGCCAAAAGATTATGAACTTTTATATAATGCAAGACATCTTTTAATGAGTAAAGGTTATGGGGTTGACCAAGCTATAGCAAATGTTCCTCAAAAATTTAAGAATGATGCTGGTTTAAACTATGACCGATTGAAATGGAGAAGAAAAAAAGGACGTGTAGATTCTTCAACAGAAATCTTATTGAAAATAAAAAATGATAAAGAGTATTTAGTTAGGCCTGACAAATGGTGGAAAGAAAGAGAAATTATCTCAAGAGCATTGCTTTATAAAAAGAAATATGAAATTTCATATAAAATTTCAAGTAATCATGGAATGACCGAAGGGGCTGAATATGCAGCTGCTGAATGGATGAGTGGATGGATAGCTTTAAGTTTTTTAAATGATCCAATAACTGCTAAAGATCATTTTAAAAATTTTTATGAAAATGTTAGTTATCCAATAAGCTTGTCTAGAGGTGCCTATTGGCTTGGAAGAGCATATGAGAAAATAGGCGAAAAAGAGCAATCAAATAATTGGTACAGAGAAGCCACAAAATATCTTACTACTTACTATGGTCAACTAGCTTTTTTAAAATTAAATCCAAATGGAAAATTTGAGTTAGAAAAAGATATGGAAATTGATCCAAAATATAGAATTCAATTTTTTAATAAAGAGCTTGTAAAAATTTCTTATCTTCTAGATGAATTAAAGAAAGACAAATATACAAAACATATTTTAAGGCATTTAGCTAACGACAATATAGCTAAAGGTAGTGAAGTTTTGGCTGCAGAATTAGCTACAAGTATAAATAGATATGATTTTGCTATTCAGGTTTCAAAAATTGCTTCTTACCAAAAAAGATTTCATAATAAATACAATTATCCAATAATTAGTACTCCTAAATATATTAATAAAAGAAAAATTCCAGAAAGTGCTTTGATCTTATCTATAATTAGACAAGAAAGTGAATTTGATTTAGAAGCTAACAGTCATGCAGGTGCAAAAGGATTAATGCAATTGATGCCATACACAGCAAAATTAGTTTCAAAACAAGCCAAACTTCCTTATTCAAAATCAAGATTAACCACTGATCCAGAATATAATATTAATTTAGGTTCACACTATATTGCAGGTTTAATTCTACAATATGATGGTGCTTATCCTTTTGCAGTAGCTGCTTATAATGCAGGACCCAATAGAGTTAAATATTGGAAAAAAATAAATAAAGATCCACAAAAAAAACAAGTTGATTATGTTGATTGGGTTGAGTTGATAAAATTTAGAGAGACAAGAAATTACGTACAGCGTGTAATGGAAAATTATAATGTCTATAGATATATTTTGGAACAACGACCTGTAACCATGAAAAACTTTTTTATAGATCAGCCTCTATTTTAGTGGCGGAAGAGGAGGGATTCGAACCCTCGGTACAAGTTTCCTCGCACGGTCATTTAGCAAACGACTGGTTTCAGCCTCTCACCCACTCTTCCGTATGACATTGTGTATTAAGCGATTGTATTGAAAATTCAATATATATAAAGTAATTATTCAATTATTATGAGAAATAAGTACTCAGTATTTTCGTTAATTAAAAATGCTCTTTCATATCATGAAAATTGGCAAAGAGCCTGGAAAGATCCTGCTCCTAAAAAAGAGTACGATGCAGTTATTGTTGGTGGTGGTGGTCACGGATTAGCAACAGCCTACTATTTAGCAAAAAAACATAATATGAATAATATTGCTGTAGTCGAGAAAGGTTGGATTGGTGGAGGAAATACTGGACGGAATACTACAATTATTAGATCAAATTATTTATGGGACGCCAGTGCAGGATTATATGATCATGCATTAAAAATTTGGGAAGGTTTATCTCAAGAACTAAACTATAATGTAATGTTTAGTCAAAGAGGTGTAATGAACCTTGCACATAATTTACAAGATGTTAGAGATTTAAAAAGACGAACACATGCTAATAGACTAAATGGAATTGACGCAGTCTACTTGAGCACAGAAGAAGTTAAAAAATTTTGTCCAATTATAAATACATCACCAGATATTAGATACCCTGTTTTAGGAGGAACTTTACAACGTAGAGCTGGCACAGCAAGACACGATGCAGTTGCTTGGGGATATGCAAGAGGAGCTGATGCAATGGGTGTCGATATTATTCAAAATTGTGAAGTTAAAGGAATAAAAAGAAATGGAGATAGTGTTGAAGGAATAGAAACAACAAAAGGATTTATAAAAACAAAGAAAGTTGGTGTGGTTGCAGCTGGTCATTCTAGTGTAATAGCTAATATGGCGGGTCTAAGACTTCCACTTGAAAGTAAACCTTTACAGGCTTTGGTTTCTGAACCTGTAAAACCAATTATTGATACAGTTGTAATGTCTAACGCAGTGCATGCTTATGTCAGTCAATCTGACAAAGGAGAATTGGTCATTGGTGCTGGAACAGATGATTACGTTTCTTATACTCAAAAAGGTAGTCATCAAATAGTTGAAGGAACATTAAACGCTATATTAGAATTATATCCAATTTTCAGTAGAATGAGAATGTTAAGACAATGGGGAGGAATAGTAGATATTTGTCCTGACGCTAGTCCAATTTTAAGTAAAACTTCAATTAAAGGATTATACTTTAATTGTGGTTGGGGTACTGGAGGATTTAAAGCAACTCCTGGATCTGGAGATTTGTTTGCACATACTATCGCAAATGATGAACCACACAAACTTAATGCTGCATTTAATTTAAATAGATTTGTAAGCGGAGACCTTGTTGATGAACATGGGGCTGCAGCGGTTGCTCATTAATGTTTTTAATAAACTGTCCATACTGTGGAGAACGAGATCAGCAAGAATTTAAGGCTGGAGGTGAAGCTCATATCGAGAGACCTAAGCAACCGACAGAATTAAGTGATGATGAGTGGGCAGAGTATTTATTTATGAGAAAAAATATTAAAGGTGTTCAATTTGAAAGATGGAATCATGCACATGGTTGTCGTAAATGGTTTAATATGGTTAGAGACACTTCTAACGATGAAATAAAAGCAATTTATAAAATGGGTGAAAAACCACCTTCTCAATAAAATGACTAAAAACTTAAGAGTAAAATCGAGTGAGTACATTGATGAAACTAATAGAATTTCCTTTAAATTTAATGGCAAAACTTACCATGGATTCAAAGGCGATACTTTAGCATCAGCATTACTTGCAAACGATGTTCATTTAGTTGCAAGAAGTTTTAAATATCATAGACCAAGAGGAATTATGACGTCTGGTTCTGAAGAACCAAATGCTATAGTTCAAGTAAACCCTGGTACCAATAGAACGGAACCCAATGTAAGAGCAACAGAGGTCGAGATTTATGAAGGTTTAGAGGCATCAAGTCAAAATTGTTGGCCAAGTGTTGAATTTGATATTGGTGGAATAAACAATTTTCTCTCCCCTTTTTTTCCAGCAGGTTTTTATTATAAAACATTTATGTGGCCTGCTAGTTTCTGGGAGAAATATGAATTTTTCATACGGCACTCCGCTGGTTTAGGGAAATCACCAACAACAACTGATCCTGACATTTATGATCACCGTAATGTTCACTGTGATGTATTGGTTGTAGGTGCAGGTATATCGGGAATTATGGCAGCAAAAAATGCAGCTAAAAATAATTTTAAAACGTTGTTAGTTGAAGAAAAAAATGAACTTGGTGGATCAACTATTTATGAAAATAATGAATTTAACAAAATTGATAACAAAACCCCTTCAGAGTGGTTAAAAAAAGAAATAGAGGAACTTAAAAATATTAAAAATCTTGAAATAAAAACTAGAACAAGTGTAGCTGCTTATCATCAATATAATTATCTTTTGGCTAGAGAAAATCTAACTGATCATTTAGAGGCAAAAGATAAAACAAATAAAATCAGACAAAGACTTCTTAAAATTAGAGCTAAGAAAGTTATTTTAGCTACAGGTGCATTAGAAAGACCTTTGATATTTAATAATAATGATAGACCAGGAATAATGCTTTCATCTGCAATAAAAAAATACAGTGAATTTTATGGTGTTGCGTGTGGTAGTAAAAATGTCTTTTTTACTAATAATGATAGTGCCTACGAAAGTGCTATTTCACTATACAATAAGGGTATCAATGTTGAAGCAATAATTGATATTAGAGAACAATCCGAAAGTAAAATTGTTAAAAAAGTAAAAGAAGCAGGTATTAAAATTTACTGGTCACACTCAATTGTTGATACAACTGGTTATAAAAGACTAAATAGTATTTCAATAATGAAACTATCTAATGATGGTACTTCAGTTACTGGAAGTAAAATTTCTATTTCGTGTGATTGCTTAGGAGTTGCTGGTGGCTGGACACCTGCTGTACATTTATATACACAATCAGGAAGCAAACTTAAATTTGATGAAGAAAAAAAAGTTTTCTTACCAAATCAGAATACATCTGAACAAATAAGTGTAGGATCTTGTGGTGGAGATTTTAAAATTGATGAAATCATTAAAAATCTAAATCAAAAACTTAAAGATACTCTTAATATTAATGAAACAGATTTTGATAGTATTAAAGTTGAGATTGATCAGGAAAATTCAAAAAGAAATATTTGGTTACTACCTTCCGATAAACCTATAGGCAAAACTAAACCATTTGTAGATTATCAAAACGATGCAACGGCTAAAGATATAAAATTAGCATTAAGAGAAGGTTTTAGATCTATTGAGCATGTTAAAAGATACACGACTACCGGTATGGGAACTGATCAAGGTAAACTAGGAAATATGCATGCGTTAGGCATAATTGCAGATACAGCAGGTGTTAAAATGGGAGAATTAGGGACCACTACATTTAGACCTCCTTACACACCATTAACATTTGGAACTATTGTAGGTCGAAATGTAGGAAAGTTTTTTGATATTTTTAGAAGAACGCCAATGAATGATTGGCATGTTGAAAATAAAGCTGAATTTGAAAATGTCGGACAATGGAAGAGAGCATGGTACTACCCTATTAACGGAGAAACTATGCATCAAGCAGTTCAAAGAGAAAGTAAAGCTGCTAGAGAAAGTGCTGGTATACTGGATGCCTCTACTCTTGGTAAAATTGATATTCAAGGAAGTGATGCTTCTGAATTCTTAAATAGAGTTTATACAAATGCTTGGTCAAAATTAGCTATAGGGAAATGTAGATATGGGTTAATGCTAAATGAAGATGGTATGGTTTATGATGATGGAGTTACAACAAGATTAGGTGAAAATCATTACATCATGACCACAACAACTGGTGGAGCAGCAAATGTTTTAGGTAAACTTGAAGACTATCTTCAAACAGAATGGCCTGAGCTTGATGTTTATTTAACCTCTGTAACAGATCATTATGCTACAGCGAGTTTATGCGGACCTAATAGTAAAAAAATTCTTAAAAAAATAATTCCTGATTTAGATTTATCAGATGAAAATTTTCCACATATGTCATTCAAAGAATCGAAAATTGGCAATATTCAATGTAGAATAATGAGAATTAGTTTTACTGGAGAACACAGTTACGAAATAAATGTTCAAGCAAGTTATGGAAAAGATTTATGGGAAAAGTGTATAGAGGCAGGTAAAGAGTTTAACATTACTCCTTATGGGACTGAGACAATGCACTTATTAAGAGCAGAAAAAGGTTTTATTATTGTTGGACAAGATACAGATGGAACAATGACTCCTATCGATCTTCAAATGGATTGGATAGTAAGCAAGAAGAAATACGATTTCATAGGAAAAAGATCTCTTTATAGATCTGATACAATAAGAGAAGATAGAAAGCAATTAGTAGGTTTATTAACTGATGATCCAAATATTGTTTTAGAAGAAGGAGCACAAATAGTTTCTGAGTTAAATCAAAGTCCAGTAGAAATGCTTGGACATGTAACTTCAAGTTATTTCAGTCCAAACCTAAAGAAATCAATAGCACTTGCAGTCGTTAGAGGTGGAAAAGATATGATGGGAAAAAAACTTTTTGTGCCTATGGAAAATAAAAATATTAATGTCACTGTTGCGAATCCAGTGTTTTACGATGAGAAAAATGAGAGGTTAAATGCTTAACTATAATTCAGTTATTAAAAATGAAATGAAGCAAGAAAGTATTTCTGTAAAGGAAATCTCTCCAGTAATAAAAATTAATTTGAGAGGTAAAAAAAGAGAATTTTTAACAAATGTTGGTAAAAATCTTAATATAATCTTACCTTCAGAAGCAAACACTTCAACAACGAGTGATAAATTAACAGCATTATGGCTTAGTCCAGACGAATGGATGATAATCTCAAATGAACTGGCAAGTAAAGACACTAACAAATCCGATCTATATGAAATGTTATTTGATAGTATTTCAAAAACAAATTTAGGCGCTGTTATAGATGTAACAGATCAATTTGTTCAATTAGAACTTAAAGGTGAAAATGTCTATGAAATCTTTTCAGCAGGATCTCCCTTTAATTTTAATGAATTTAAAGAAAAAAAAGGATCAACAACTCAGACAGTTTTAAATCATGTAGATGTAATTCTGCATCATAAAGATGAAAATATTTTAAATCTATTTGTTAGAAGATCTTTTGCTGAACACCTTTTCTCATGGATTGAAGACTGTGCTTCAAGATTATAAACTTATTTTTTTCTTCTAAAGTCCCATGGCATTTCAAATTTACCTTGCCAGAGGCCCTTTTTTTCATTTTTAGCATTAATTTCGTTTGATATATATTTTTTTGAGTATTTTCTATAAGCTACTGCATAACCATTTGTAACTAGCCAAGAATTCAGATTTAAATTTCTTTTATAGCACTCTCCAATTAATCTTTTATATCTGTCAATATCCAAAATTTTACAAGTTATTACTTTGTTATTTATTTTTTTTTGTAATTTTTGAGTTGAAATTTTTCCACATGGATAATCTTTAGTAAAAGTAAAAAAAATTATTGTTAGATATGGTTTTTTACACATTTGCTTGAATTCAGGTGCATCAATTCCATGCAATCTTATCTTTTTTGAATTTATTTTTATTGTATCACCATCAATAATTTGAGCATTTCCAGAAATTTCTTTAATCTCTTCAGACCTAACATCGTTATATGTGAGAATAAAAAAAATCGAACAGATTATAATTAAAATTATCGCTTTCCTTTTTGTAAAAAACATATTTAAAAAGTATTAAATATTAGCTAATTTATGTTTAATATAATATTTAACATAAAATAGTAACATCAATGATATCAACCATTGAAAGATAGCCCAAATATAAAAAAAAGTTTTAAAATCTGCATTTAAATACTTTGAAATGTAAAAAGATAAAACTGGTACTATAACATTTCTTACAATATTATTAAACATGGCTTTTTCAGATTTTTTTAAAGCCATAAAAAATCCATTGGATAAAAAAAATATTGGATAAGCAGGTAAAATAAATGCAGAAATCTTAAGGTACATCGAGCCATGCATAATTACATCTGGGTTTGAAGAAAAGAATTTAGGAACAATGTCAGCACTTATAAAAATAACTACACCAGCGATCAACATTATAAATAGACCGTATTTTATTGAGGTAAAATAGGATTGCTCCACTCTATCGTAATATTTTGCTCCAATATTTTGCGCTATTATAGAAATTATTGCTGTATTAATTCCTAATATTGGTAACAAAACTACTTGCTCAATTCTTGTAGCAGATCCATACCCTGCTACAGCATATTCACCAAATAACCCAACATATGTAAAAACAATTGTTGCAGCAATAGAATACCCTAATATTGCAATTGTAATTGGCATTGATTGAAAAAAAATATTTTTTAAGAAAAAAAATTTAGCTTTGAAATGGTCTAAAGTTATTTGTTTAATCCTTTGATTATTCAATATTTTTATCAAAATAACAAAGAAAGATACAAATTGAGCAATTAAAGTTGCTATCCCAATACCAGTTATTCCTAAAGGTGGTATAAATAAAAAACCAAATATAAAAATTGGATTTAAAATAATGTTCAAGAAAAAAGAAAATATTAGAACATTTCTGTAAGTTTTAGTATCTCCTTCTGCGTGTAAGAATGAATTTAATGCTACTACTAAAATAAATAATATCGTACCTAAAAAAATTACATTTATATATTCGAGTCCAAGAATTGTTACTTCTTGAGAGGAATTCATTAATAAAAATATCTTTTCACCAAAAGAAAATCCTAAAATAGATACAACTACAGAGATTATAATCGAATAAATGATTACATTTCCAAAATAACTTAAAACATTTTTTTCGTTTTTTTCTCCGATACTGCTGCCAATCAATGATGTTCCAGCTACGGTAACTCCAATGGATGTCGCAATAATCAAAAAATATATCGGAAAAGACTTGCTCAAAGCAGATAAGGCTTCTGGCGATATTTTTCCTGCATAAAAAGTATCTACGATAGTATAGAGTGTTTGGAATAAGGTTCCTACACTAGCTGGTACAGCAAGTTTTCTCACTAACAACGAAACTTCATCTTTTAATAAATTCATTAATTTAAGATCTGTTAATACTCTTTTTGGAAGATATGTCTTTTTCCTGCTTCTTTAGCAAGATTAATTTGTTTTTGTCTCATCCTAAATCTTGATTTTTGATGATCTGTTAGATTATCGTGACAATTTGGACATGAAACACCCTCTTCATATTTTTTTGATTTTTTATCCTTACGAGATACAGGCTTCCTACAACCGCTACACATTGAATAAGAACCAACTTTTAGACCATGTTTTAAACTAATCCTGTTATCAAAAACAAAGCATTCACCTTTCCATAAACTTTTTTTCTTATTTGTTTTTTTAAGATAATTTAAAATTCCACCATTTAACTGATAAATGTTATTAAACCCTTTATTCTCCAAATATACAGATGCCTTTTCACAACGAATTCCACCAGTACAAAACATAGCTATAGGTTGATTTTTTTTTAATTTTTTTAGATATTTTGGAAAATCTCTAAAGTTATCAACATCAGGATTGATTGCTCCCTTAAATGTTCCAACATCATGCTCAAATGGTTTTCTCACATCTATAAGAACAGTATCCTTTTCTTTAATCAGCTTATTCCATTTGATTGGATCTACATGGCTATCCTTTTTCTTTATTCTTTTGTTTAAAATTAAATTCATAGGAACAACCTCGTTTTTGATTTTCACTTTAGGTTTATGAAATGGTTGGAATGAGCTTTTAGACTTATTGCTGCTGTTAAATTCTTTAAATTTAAAAGCTCTTTTTAAATTGTTAATTGTGAATTTAATGTTTGCAGCTTTGCCAGAAATAGTTCCATTTACACCTTCTTTGGAAATAATTATAGTACCTCTAATGTTTTTCTTTTTTAAAGTTTCTAATAAAACTTTTTGATTTTTCTTTAGATAAGAAATTTTAACAAATTTATAAAAACCAACTACTTCAAACATTATAATTTTCTACAAACAGTCATACCATCACCAAGAGGAATTATTAACTTTTCAACCCTTGTATCCTTTGAGATATGACTATTAAACTCTTTAATATTTTTAGTAAATTTATCATTATTGTTTTCATTCACAACTTCTCCATACCATAAAACATTATCAATGATTATCAGACCATTTTTGTTCAATAATTGTATAGAACGTTCATAGTATTCAATATAATTCATTTTATCAGCATCAATAAAAACTAAATCAAACTTTTCATTTTTAATTTCATCTAAACTTTCTAAAGCAGGTTTAATTAATGTTTTTATTTTATGATTTTGATCAGCTTTTTTAAAAAAATCTATTGCAACTTTATTAGTCTCTTCATTTTTATCTAGAGCAATTATTTTGCCGTCATCTGATAATGCCAAAGCCATAGATAACGTACTTAATCCTGTAAATGTACCTATCTCTAAAACTTTTTTGATATTTGAAATTTTTATAATTAAATGCAGAAATTGACATTGTGAAATTGAGATTTGCATTCTTTTGATATCTCCAAGAGATGCGTTGTAATCAATTATTTCTTTTTGGACTGGATGTAAATTAAATCCGTGACTTAAAATATACTCTTGGAGATCTTTAGTTATATTTAGGTCTGAACCCATAAATTCTAAAGTTTTTTCTTTAAAATCTCATTAACTAATTGAGGATTTGCTTTTCCACCGGAAACTTTCATTACTTGACCTACAAAAAAACCAAATAATTTAACTTTACCTGATTTATATTCGGTAGCTTTGTCTCTGTTATCATCAATAACTTTATCTATCAGCGCCTCAAGTGCTTTTGGATCACTCTCTTGTTTTAAACCTTTTTCTTCAACAATTTTCTGAGGATCTTTGTCGCCTTCCATCATTTGTTCGAAAACTATTTTTGCAATTTTTCCAGAAATTGTTCCGTCTTTAATTAAATTAATTAATTTTGATAAATTGCCAGCGCTTATAGGGCTTTCAGTTATTTCTAAATTTTTTTCATTTAAGGCTGCAAACAATTCTCCAATTATCCAATTTGTTGCAAGTTTTACATCAGATTTCTTAATAACATTTTCAAAGTAATTTGATGTTTCAATATCAGAAACTAAAATATTTGCTTCGTAAGGTGATAATTTGAATTTTTCTATAAATCTTTTTTTCTTTTCGTCTGGTAACTCAGGAATTTCTGATTTTAAATTTTCAATAAAATCATCTGAAACTTCTAATGGCAATAAGTCTGGATCTGGAAAATATCTATAATCATGAGCATCCTCTTTTGATCTCATTGATCTAGTTTCATTCTTTTTAGTGTCAAAAAGTCTTGTTTCTTGATCAATCGTTTGACCATCCTCGATTAAATCAACTTGTCTGTTAGCTTCGTATTCAATAGCCATTTGCATGAACTTTATTGAGTTAACATTTTTTATTTCACATCTGGTTCCAAATTCTTTTGAACCTTTTTTTCTAACAGATACATTCACATCCGCTCTTAAAGATCCTTCTTGCATGTTTCCATCACAGGTGCCTAAATATCTCATTATAGATCTTAATTTTTTAATATATGCATTTACTTCATCTGGGGATCTTAGGTCTGGTTTACTTACAATTTCCATTAATGCCACACCTGATCTATTTAAATCTACAAAAGTATTTTTAGGATCTAGATCATGAATGCTTTTACCTGCATCTTGCTCTAGGTGTAATCTTTCTATACCTACCTCTTTTTGACCATCTGGCATATCAAGTATTACTTTGCCCTCACCTACAATTGGATCTTTGAATTGTGAGATTTGATACCCCTGAGGTAAGTCAGCATAAAAATAATTTTTTCTATCAAAGACAGATCTCTTATTGATTTTAGCTTTTAAACCAATTCCTGTTTTGATAGCTTGTTTTACGCAATACCCGTTTATTACCGGCAACATTCCTGGAAATGCTGCATCAACTAAACTTACTTGAGTATTTGGCTCAGCTCCAAATTTGGTCGCTGATGTTGAGAATAATTTTGATTCCGATGTAACTTGTGCATGAACTTCTAAACCAATGACAACTTCATATTGATTATCATGTCTATTAATTAGATATTCAGATTTGTTCTTACTCACTTAATCCACCAATCAGTAACATTCTTTTTAAAATTAATTTTTTCTTCCATAGCATATGCAATATTTAAAATATTTTGTTCATCAAAAGCTTTGCCAATTATCTGTAATCCTAATGGATATCCTTTAGCATCATGGCCTGCAGGTATAGAAATACCAGGTAAACCTGCTAAATTTACAGGAACAGTAAAAATATCATTTAAATACATTGAAACCGGATCATTTGTTTTTTCACCAATTTTAAACGCAGAACTTGGAGTGGATGGGGTTAAAATTGCATCAACTTTTTCATAAGCATCATCAAAATCATTTTTAATAAGTTTTCTTACCTTTTGTGCTTTAAGATAATAAGCATCATAATATCCTGAAGATAAAACATAAGTTCCAATCATTATTCTTCTTTGAACCTCAGCACCAAATCCTTCAGATCTAGTTTTTTCATACATATCAATAAGATTTTCTCCTTCAGCTCTAAAACCGTATTTAACACCGTCGTATCTAGCTAAATTAGATGAGGCCTCTGCTGGTGCTACTATGTAATAAGTTGGTAGTGCATAATTAGTATGAGGTAGAGATATATCGATAATCTCAGCACCACAATCTTTTGCGTATTCAATACCTTTTTTCCATAGGTCTTCTATTTCTTTAGGCATGCCATCTACTCTATATTCTTTGGGTATTCCTATTTTTTTTCCTTTAATATCTTTTGTTAATTCTTTGCTGTACTCGTTTCTTTTAAAGTCTATTGATGTAGAATCTTTTTCGTCATAAGTGCTAATAACTTCCTGCAACAATGCACAATCTTTAACATTTTGCGCCATTGGACCAGCTTGATCTAAAGATGATGCAAATGCTACAATTCCATATCGGGAGCAACTACCATAAGTAGGTTTTAATCCAACAGTTCCTGTAAATGAAGCAGGCTGTCTTATAGATCCACCTGTATCTGTTCCAATAGTTATTGGCGTTAATTGAGCTGCTACAGCAGAAGACGAACCACCTGAAGAACCTCCCGGAACTAAATTCTTATCAATTGGGTTTTGTACATTACCAAAAAAACTAGTTTCATTAGAAGAGCCCATTGCAAATTCATCACAATTTAATTTCCCCATTAGGATAGCTCCTTCATTCCAAATGTTTTGTGTGACTGTTGACTCATAAGTTGGAACAAAGTTATTTAAAATCTTACTACCTGCCGTAGTTCTTAAATCTTTTGTACAAAATAAATCTTTTACAGCCATTGGAATGCCAGGTAATTTCAGATCAAGATTAGGTTTTTCATCAAATTTTTTTGCTTTATTTAAAGCATTTGCATAATCTTCAGTTATATATGCATTTAATTCTTTTGATTTTTCTGATCTTTCAACAAATGCTTTAGTAACTTCACTTGAGGAAAGTTTTTTACCTTTTATATTTTCTACTAACTCAGATAATGATTGTTTAGTTATATCTGACATTATTCAATTACCTTTGGTACTACAAAATAATCTTCATTTTCCTTAGGAGAATTTTTTATTACTTGATCTCTTAAGTTTTTACTTTTTACTTCATCTGACCTTAGTTTTAGAGTTGTTTCAGCAACAGAAGTTAATGGCTCAACATTGTCAGTTTTTAATTCGTTAAGTTTTTCAATAAAATCGAAAATTGAATTTAAATCTCCTGCAAGTTTCTCTGCTTTTTTCTCATCTACAGAAATTCTTGATAGTTTAGATATGTGCTTTATTGTTTTAAGATCGATGCTCATATGGTATTTAAATATGTCGCAAACTATCACTTAAGTTTAAAATATACAATATGATCACTATTGAAGAATTCAAAAAAAAACAGTCTGAAACCTCTAGATTGATTGGTTTAGATCTTGGTTCAAAAAGAATCGGTGTATCAATTTGTGATGAAAAACAGTCAATAGCCACACCTTTTAAAACAATCAATAAAACCAATAATGATGATCTAATCAACGAATTAAAAAAAATAATAGAGGAAAACAATATTAAAGGAATTATCATTGGATATCCAATTAACATGGATGGTTCACTAGGTCCTTCTGCTCAATCAGTAAGTGATGTATCTAAAAATATAGACCAAAATATTGATGTAGAAGTTTGCTTATGGGATGAAAGACTTTCAACTGTTGGGGCATTTAATCTATCTAGTCAGCTTGATGTTAATGTTTCTAAGCGTGAAAAAAACATAGATCAAAATGCAGCTGCATTTATTCTTCAAGGAGCTATAGATTATTTAAATAATTAATCCTTGCCATTTAGGGGCTTTATAGCTATAGAGTTAATTTTAATGGCAATTAAAACCAATAAAGCTATTAAAATCTCACAAAAACATTTGTTAGGTATCCAAGATTTATCAGTTAATGATATTACTTATATCCTAGATGAGTCAGAAGCTTTCATAAAATTAAACCAGAGTAAAAATAAAAAAATTGATGTGTTAAGAGGCAAAACACAAATAAACTTATTCTTTGAGCCATCAACCAGAACACAAAGCTCATTTGAACTTGCAGGAAAAAGACTTGGTGCAGACGTAATGTCAATGAATATGGGTAACTCAGCAATTAAAAAAGGTGAAACTTTGATTGATACAGCCATGACCTTAAATGCAATGCATCCTGATATAATTGTGATCAGACATCAAGACTCTGGCGCTTGTAATCTGTTATCTCAAAAAGTTAATTGTGTAGTTCTAAACGCTGGTGATGGCAGACGTGAGCATCCTACTCAAGCATTATTAGATGCATTAACAATTAGAAATCGAAAAAAAAAAATTCAAGGATTAAAAATAGCAATATGTGGAGATATACTTCATTCAAGAGTAGCTAGATCGAATATTTATCTTCTTACAATGTTAGGAGCTGAGGTTAATATAGTTGCTCCATCTAACCTGATGCCAAAAGAAATTGAAAAATTTGGTGTAAATACTTTTACCGATATGAAAAAGGGTCTCAAAGATTGTGATATTGTGATGATGCTTAGATTGCAAAATGAAAGAATGACTAGTTCATATCTTTCATCAAATAGAGAGTACTATGAATATTACGGATTAACCCCTGACAAACTTGATCATGCAAAATCAGATGCTCTAATTATGCATCCTGGTCCAATGAATAGAGGAATAGAGATTGACACAAGATT
>CACJHS010000020.1 GCA_902593235.1 uncultured Pelagibacteraceae bacterium | reverse complement strand
TTCTTTTTTCATATCACCGTCTTGCATTTCCATATGTTGAATTTGATCAGCTCTGATTAAAGAATTATTCATAGACTCAACTAATTTTGGTGCACTGTCATAAGGATATAAAGATTGATCTGGATACATTTCACCAGCAGTATTTGCATCAGCAGCAACTTGCCATCCACTTAAATAAATTGCTTTTAAACCAGCTTTTGCATGTTGTACCGCCTGATTACCTGACAAAGAGCCAAGCGTGTTCACGTATGGCTCAGAATTTAATAATTTCCAAAGTTTTTGAGATTGGTTTTTACACAAAGAATATTCAATTTTAATTGAGCCTCTTAATCTTTCAACTTCTTCCTCTGTATAGTCTCTTTTTATTCCAGCAAATCTTTTTAAGTCGTATGAGATTTTTTCTGCACTCATTTTTTAGTTTCCTTTGTGTTTTTATTTAGAAAATTGAATAAGAAGAATGAATTAGTTGCTATCGTCTAAGGCTTTGATTAGCTCACTCATTCCACTTGAACCCCAATCACAATGATCATCTCTCATATAGATTCCTCTATTGTTGTGCTGATCTAAGTCTTCTTTTTTAATGATTTGAGCTTCATTTTCTGTGTTTTTTAAATTTTTATCCATGTAAATTTTATATTTTACAGAATTTACAAAATCTATAAAAAACGTTAAAAAGCTTTGTAAATAAGGAAAAAATATTGTAAAAATAAATTTACAAAATTTACAAATGGTAAATATGAGTCAAATAGATTTAAAAATAGGGCCTAAAATCAAGTCTTTTAGAAGACAGCTTGGTCTTCAAGCAAATAAATTAGCAGAAGATTTAAACATTTCTCCAAGTTATTTAAATCTAATTGAAAGTGGAAAAAGAAAAATTGATGGCGATTTACTATTAAACTTATGTGAAAGATTAAATATTCAGTTATCAGATCTTACTTCAAAAACAGATATTAATCTTCAAAATACTATTTCCGAAATTTTAGACGACAGTTTGTTTGAAGATTTAGATATTTTAGGACCTGAAGTAAAAGATTTAGTTAGCACCAATCCAAAAATTGGAAAAGCAATAGTAAGACTTGGAGATATTTTAAAAAAAAAAGATCACGAACTAATTAACAAGATTGAAAAAATTTCTGGTAAAATTGTTGATAATAGAAAAAATTCTTTTCCAGGAGAAGTTATTTCAGACTTTTTACAAGAAAATAAAAATTATTTTTCTAAATTAGAAGAATTTGCCAATAAAGTATTTGATAAAATTCAAAAAAATAATCGTACAAGATACATTGCTTTATGTGAATATCTATATTCAGAATATTCAATTACTGTAAAAGATGTTATTCCTGATGAAGGCAAACCATTTTCAAAAATTTATAATAAAAATAAAAAAGAGTTATTGCTTAGTGATTACAGTTCACTAGAAACAAAAAAATTACATGCAGCTGCACAAATAGCACAAGAAGGCGCAAATGAAGAAATTGATGACTATCTTTCTAAATTTAGTTTTCCCTCTGAGGAGTCAAAAAAGTTAACTAAAGTTGCTTTACTAAATTATTGTGGAGCGGCGATTTTAATGCCTTATAAATTATTTCATTCTGAGTGTAAAAAACTTAAATATGATTTAGAGTTACTTCAAAATACTTTTGCAACATCTTTTGAACAAGTAGCTCATAGAGTAACTTGTCTTCAAGACCCAAAACTTCCTGGAATTCCTTTTCATTTTTTAAGAGTTGATATGGCAGGTAATATTTCTAAAAGATTTTCTTTATCAGGTATAGATATCCCAAGATATGGCGGTGCTTGCCCACGATGGAATGTTTATTCTGCTTTTACTAGACCAGGGGTTATTCAAGCAGCTGTAAGTAAAATGAATAACGGTGAAAAATACGTTTGTATTGCAAGAACTGTTGAAAAAGGTATTGGACGATTTGGTCAAGCTAAAAGTGTTTTATCTATTGGACTTGGTTGTGATGCAAAATATGCAAAAGATTTTGTTTATACTGAAAACGTAAATATAAATGATAAATCTACTGAAATTCCAATAGGAGTTTCTTGCAGAACCTGTGACAGATTAGATTGTTCACAAAGAGCATTCCCCCCATTACATAAAAAATTTGATGTTGATTTAAATACAAGAGGTGTTTCGGTTTATGTCAGCGATGACAAAGCTTAATTATGATTAAATATATACTGCCAGCTATAATTATTTTTTTAATAGTATTATTCTGGGAACAAATCACTGAGTTTGTAGAAAAAAAATTCAATATTAAGCTTAATTATATTGTTGTTAGCTCCATAATTGCTGCAATAGCAGTCATCCTTTTACTCCTAAATTACTAGGATTGATGAACAGTCTGGAAGTTTCAAATTTTAAAATTGAGGAAACTGAGGGAGTTTTTACCTTTAAAAATGAAAATACAACAATAGGCTTTGTTAGATTTAATGAAAAAGGTGAGGTAGAGTATATTTTTGTTAATCCAATTTTTAGAAAACAAGGGTTAGCAACTAAACTATTACAATTAGTAAAACAAAAAACTGGAAAAGAAATAATACTTCAGGAACCAATTAGCCCTTTAGGATCGAAATTATTAAAATCATTAAATTAATGGAAATAAACTTATTATTTTTTTTTACAGTTGTTCCAGCCATAATTTTATACGGAATTGCAAAATCAGGCCTAGGTGGATCCATGACTTTAATTTCTGTTCCGTTAATGACAATAGTGATGCCGCTAAATCAAGCTTTAGGAATTATTTTACCAATTTTAATATTTTCAGATTTTATTGCTGTTTATAAATATAGAAAAGAATTTGATTTAGGAACTTTGAAATTAATGGTTCCATTTGCAGCTATCGGTATAATTATTGGATCTTTAACCTTTTCATATTTTTCAGAGGATTTGTTAAAATTTATAATTGGTGTAATGGGCTTCTTATTTGCAGGTCATTATTTCTTTTTTAAAAAAGACAAAGAAAAACGATCTGAGAAAAATTTTTTAAAAGGTGGAGCTTGTTCGTTGGTTGCAGGCTTTACAAGTTTTTGTGTGCATGCTGGAGGAACTCCAACCAGTCTTTACTTACTTCCACTTAGAATGAAAAAAGAAATCTATGTTGGAACAAGAATATTTTTTTTCACTTTTGTAAATTTAATTAAACTTCCTTTGTATATTAATTTGTCTATGACAAATTTAGAATCTTTTAAACAGTCAGCAATATTATTTCCAGTTGCTTTATTAGGAATATTGATTGGATATAAATTACTTAAAATTATAGACGAAAAATTATTTTATAATTTTATATATGCTCTAATTTTAGTATCAAGCACAAAGCTTTTATATGATTATTTAATATGATTTTTTTACACATACTAAATTTTAAATAAATGTTTAAATTTTAATTAAATTATGAAAAAAAAATTTAATCCAAGAATTAAAGCTAGATTAAGAAAAAATCGACAAGTCTTAAGTAAAAATATCGACAACTTTTTTGGTTGGGTTAAAGGTGCAAAACTTGTTGAGCTTAAAGAATGCAATACAGATGAAGACCCTGTAAGACCGGAGTTAGATAATAAATTTAGAACTGGTTATGGAAGAAAAATCTTTGGAGTTGAATATAAAGGAGAAATTCATGCCGTTATGTGTTTTGCTTATACAAATGAAATTCCAAAAAGTGTCGAAGAGTTAGAAAAACTTAGCACAGATGCATTTTTACAAACTGCTATGCGAGATCAGTCTGGTGGTCAAATAGCAATTGCTTACACTGTATGGTCTAAAAAAAAGGGTGGAGGAAAATTAATAGTAAAAGAAGTATTCAAAAAAATTAAAAAATCTAATCATTTAAATAGATTAGTGACACTTTCACCTTTAACAGAAATGGCAACTCATTTTCATGAGAGAAATGGTGCTAAATTAATTCAAATTAATGAAACTACACAAAATTTTGAATATAAAGTTATGTAACAATGAAAATTATTAAACTTTATTTTATAGTAATTTGTACTTTATTTATTTTATCTTATTCTACAGTTATGGCTTACGAAGAAGCAAATTATGAAGTTGTTTCTAAAAATGAAGTTTATGAGATTAGAAAATATTCTGATCGTTTAGCGGTGGAAACAATGACATCTGGAATAGATAGTAATTTTAGAAAGTTATTTAATTATATTTCAGGCAGAAACGATACCCAAGAGAAAATTAAAATGACAACTCCAGTTACTCAAGTTGAGAAAAATGGAAATATGAGTATGCAATTTTATTTACCATCTAAATTTAACTCAGAAAATGCGCCAAACCCAAGCAGAGAAGATGTTAAAATAGTTAATATTGAAGGAGGATACTACGCGGTGTTGAGATATTCTGGACGAGCTTCAGATGGAAATTTTCTTAAACATAAAGAAATTTTAGAAAAAGAGTTACAAAAAAATAATATATCAATTATAAGCCCACCTATTAGAGCAACCTATGATAGCCCATTTACCCTTCCAATGAATAGAAGAAACGAGGCGATGTTTAAAATTGAACTAAATTGATGAAATCAAAATTTAAAGCAATGGTGTTATCTTGTATGGATCCAAGATTTCAACATTTAGTTCATAATCATTTAAAGAAAAAAAAATTAACAGGAAAATACAGTGCTTTTACAATCGCAGGTGCAGCTGTTGGTGTAACACATAATAAATTCAAAAAATGGCATAAAACATTTTATGATAATTTAGGAACTTCTATTCAATTACATAAAATAGAAAAATTAATTGTAATTAATCATAAAGATTGTGGTGCAGCTAAAATTGCTAACGAAAAAAAAGAATTTAGCCCAGCGAATGAAAAAAAAATTCATAAAGAGTCGTTCTCTAAAATTAAAAAACAAATAAAAAAAAGATTTCCAAAATTAAAAGTAGAATTAAATCTAATTTCTTTAGATGGTAAAATTACTAAATTCTAATTATTGATTTCTTATTAGAGGATAAACTTTAGGATTTAGATATTTTAAGTTTGTTAACAATATTAAAATTAAGGTAACTAAGCCAATTGAAAATCCTAAATAAATTAAAACTTTAAAGTCAAACATCCACACTAGCTCAAAAATATTTTCCATAATAAATTTTGACCCGATCACTGCAAAAAATATTGCAATTAAAATTACAGATTTAAAAATAATGATGAACTCAATTAGCGATGAAAAAACTATTTGTTTTTTTGAAAAACCCAAAATTTTAAAGACTAAATTTTGATATTCTTTAACTTTTCCTTGAACCATAATTGCGCTTGAAATTACGATTAACCCTATAACAATAGTAACTGCTGAAATCAAAGTAACTGCAACAAATACTTTATTTAAAACAGCTGTAACTTTAGATAAATAATCTGCAATTTTTATCATTGATAAACTTGGCATGAGTTCAAGCATTTCAGTTTCATCAAATTTATTTGAATTAAATTTTGCAGTAGCTAAATATTCATGAGGTATGTTTCTTGCAAATTGAGGATTAAATAACATTGCAAAATTGATACTTAAATCTCGATAATCTACTTCTCTAAAATTAATGACCTCTCCTTCAATTTCTCGTCCATAAACATTTAAAGTAAAAATATCACCTAACTGAATGTTAAAATCTTTAGCAACTTTTGCATCTAGAGATATTTGAAGTTGATCTGGGTTTGATAAATCCCACCATTTACCTTCTAAAATTGGATTATCTTCAGGTATATTTTCCACCCATGAAGATCTTCGTTCGCTACCAATTACCCAGTAACTATCATTATCTGGTTTAATATAGGTGTTGGGATCCACACCATTAATTTTTACAATTCCAGAAGATACCATTGGCACAATTTCAATAGATGCATTTGGATCCATATTTAAAATACCTTGTTCAAATTTGTCTCTTTCTCGTTTTTGAATACCGACAAAGAAATAATCAGGCGCAATATCAGGAATAGATTTAGCAATTTCTCTTTGAAAATTTGTGCCAACTAAAGCTAATGTTAATAATAAAGTAACCCCTAAGCCAAGAGACATAACTGTAATGGGAGTTATACTTTTTGTTTGGGTAATATTTTTAATTGAAACTTTTAAAGAAATTATTGGACTAGATTTGAATTTTTTTAGAAAAAAAATGATTAATTTTGAAAGCAAGAAAAATACAATTAAACACACAAAAAAAGCAGCAAAGTAGCCTAAGCTATATGAGGGCTGTTCAGATCCAACTGTGAATAATAAAATTAAGATAGATAACAAAACAAAGCTAAGAACAACTGATTTCTTAGAATAATAAAATTGAAGATTTTGAAATACGTTTCTAAATAAATTAGACGCTTTTACTTGATCAATAGAACTGATTGTTGGGATAGAAAAAATTACTAGAACTAATAATCCTACTAAAAATATTTTTAAAAAATTCAGCAATGAAAAGACTGGATATACATTCAATCCCAATCCATCAGATAAATATTTATCTGCTATTGGTACAATTAAAAAACTCGATCCATAAGCGACAACAGTAATGATAAATAAAAGTATGAATAACTGTAGATAATATAGTGTTTTAATATTGCCCGAATAAAAGCCAACTGCTTTTCGTACAGCTATAGACATATTGTTTTGATTAATAAAAGAAAGCAAAGTATTTGCTATTCCAATACCCGCTATCAACATTGCACTGATTGATACAAGGGATAAAAATTGAGAAAAATTATTAATAATCCTTTTTATTCCACTTGCAGAATTTTCAGGATATCTAAGTTTAACTTTTTGATCTTCTTTAAATATTTCTTCAATTCGTTTCTCAATTTCTTCGTGCTTATCATTTTCATTAAACTTTACTTTGTATTCATAGTTTAAAAAGCTTCCAATGCCATTAAGCTTTAAAATTTCTAAAGTTTGTTTTCCTGCTAAAGCCCAATCGCCAAATGCAACAAATCCGCTTACATCTGGTACTGATTTAATAATTCCAATTACTGAAAAATTTTGATCTTGAACTTTTACTATTTCATTAATTTTAATATTTAGGGTTTTTGATAAACTTTCATTAATGAGAATAGTGTTAGGCTCTCTGTGCATTCTTTCATAAGCACCAATTGGTTCATAAACAACATTTCCATATAAAGGATATTTTTCATCCACAGTTTTAATTCTAGTAAATAATGATTTATTTTTTTCTCTGCCAGTAGTTGAAAGCATAGTACTGAACTCAATCATTTGAGAAACAGTTGCAAACTCTTTTACTTGATTAACTAAATCTAAATTTCCCTGATTACGATTGTAATCAATTTCTAAATCTCCACCTAAAAGTGCTTTAGCATTATCATTAAGTTCTTTTTTAAGACTATCTTCAATTGTGAAAATAGCACTTAAGATAAAAAGACTTATAAATAGCGTAACAATGATACTAGAAATTTTATGATAATTTCTACTTAAGTCTTTTAAAGCATATTTAAAAATCAAACTAAATTCTGAGGGATTATTTAATTTTTCCATCTTTAATTTTTATTTTTCTTTTAGCTTTGTGGGCAAGTTTAGGATCATGGGTTACCATGATTAAAGACGAACCTTCTTCTTTGACATACTTAAATAAAATATTTGCAATCATGATAGAATTTTCAGTATCTAAGTTTCCTGTTGGTTCATCTGCTAAGATTAATTCTGGTTTCATCGCAATTGCTCTAGCAATAGCAACCCTTTGTTGTTCACCACCTGATAATTGACTTGGTAAATTATTAAAACGATGTTTCAAACCAAAACGATCTAATAAAATTTTTGCTTCTTTCTCTGGATTTTTAAAATTATTAAGTTCAAGTGTAAGTGCTACATTTTCAACTGCTGTGTAATTAGGAATTAAATAAAATGACTGAAATATTATTCCAATATTTTTCTTTCTTATCTCAGATACTTCATCTTCAGTAAGGCCAGTAATTTCTTGATCATTAAAAATTATTTTACCAGAAGTTGGTTTTTCTAAGCCTCCAATTAACATTATTAAACTTGTTTTCCCTGAGCCACTTTCTCCAACCACTGAAACAGTTTCTTTTTTCTTAATATTTAAATTAATATTCTTTAAAACACTGATACTATCTTTACCAGTTTGGTATTTGAGATTTATTTTTTTTAATTTAAGAAGAGCACTCATGAATAAAACTATATTTATTAAAATTTTGATATTCTTTCTAGTGCACATAAACGCAAGTGCAATAGAAAAGGTAGTTTTATTCGGTGATAGTTTGATGGCTGGTTATGGATTACCTAAAGAACATCATTTATCAATAGTTTTAGAAAACAATCTTAAGCAAGCTGGATTAAATATTAAAGTCATTAATGGAAGTGTCTCTGGAAGCACATCATCAGGTGGATTGAATAGAGCAGATTGGAGTTTGTCAGAGCCTGGTATTGATTTAATTATTTTAGGATTAGGAGCTAACGATATGCTTAGAGGGATTCAACCAGAGGAAACAGAAAGAAATTTAGAACAAATAATAAAAGTTGCTCAGAATAAAAAAATTAAAATTATTTTAGCTGGAATGGTAGCACCAGATACTCATGGGAAACAATATAAAAAAGAGTTTGATGCTATTTATCCAAAGTTATCAAAAAAATATAATTTAGCATTTATCCCATTTCTTCTTGAAGGTGTGGCACTTAATCCAAGTTTGAATCAACAAGACGGTATACACCCCAACAAAGATGGAACAATTAAAGTAAGTGAAACAATTAAAAAAACTATTATTAATATAATTAATTAAATGAAAATCTTTCTATCAATATTTAGCTTATTATGTTGCTTTAGTTTTGCTCAAGCTCAAAATACAAATATTACACTAAATTCTGATTTGAACTTAAATTGTAAATTTGAAAAAGTAATTTTAAAAAATCCAGACCATAATTTTGAATCTTTCACAAAAGATCAAATTAAAAGAAAAGATATTAATAAGTTAATAATTGAGTCTAAAACACCAGATGTTCTAAATGTTAAAAATTTATCTGAATTTTTTAATAAAATTGATTTAGAGGTTAAAATTTCAAATAAGGATATATTTTTAATTCAAGCATTCGATAAAGAGAGGAATTATTCTGAGTCTGCAGTCTATACTAGAAAAACAGGCGAACTTATTCACGAAATCACAACCAACATAAAACAAGAGGAAAAAGAAAAAGATATTTCTTTTTATAGTTGTAAAAATAACAACAAAGACACTTAAGACCAAAGACTCTAATTCTAATATTTGATAATATCTAAATATGAAGAGGTTATTGTTAGTAATTTTGGTTTATTTATTTTCACAGTTAAGCTCTTTTGCAAACGAAAGGGATACTAGACTGAACCAATTGTTTAATGAGTTAAAAGCAAATAAATCAAAAGTAGCTTTTATAATTGAGCAAGAAATTTGGGCTTTATGGAGCACTCATCCAACAGATGAAAAACTTACTGCAAGATTAGAGGAGGGTTCTCAATTTGTGAGAGATCAAAACTATGTAAAAGCAAAAGATATTTTTACTGAAGTTATTAATCTAGATCAAAGCTGGGCTGAAGCTTGGAATAAAAGAGCAACTGTGCTTTATATGCTAGGAGAATTTGAAAAATCTCAAGATGATATAGATCAAGTATTAGCCCTAGAACAAAGACACTTTGGAGCTTTAGCAGGGCAGGGTTTAGTAAATATTCAGCTAAAGAATTATGAAAAAGCAATCAGAAGTTACGAACAAGCACAAGAAATTTATCCTGCTATGAGATCACCAAAAATAATGATTAAGCAAATAGAAGAATTAATGAAACAACAAACAATATAATGTGTGGAAGATACGTAGTAAAAAACCCTGTAACAAAAACAAATAAATTAGTTAAATCTGCAATTCAGGTTGAGGATACTGAAAACTATAATGCTCATCCGTATCAGAAACTACCTGTAATAAAAAAATATAAAAATGGAAATACTTTAGAAAATCTACAATGGGGCTTAGTACCTAGTTGGGCTAAAGACAAAGATTTTAAAGCATTGATTAATGCAAGGTTAGAGACTATTGATGAAAAAGTTTCATTTAAAAAACTAATAAAAAACAACCGATGTGTTGCCGTTGCAGATGGTTTTTATGAATGGAAAAGAGAAGAAAAAGAAAAAACTCCACACTATTTTACTCGTGAAGACACAAATGTTATTTATTTTGCTGGTATCTTTGAAAATGATCAGTTTTGTTTAATTACAGAGGAAGCAAAAGAAAACATAAATGAAATTCACCACAGACAACCAGTTATTTTAAATCAAGCTGATATTAATCGTTATTTAAATTTAGAATTACAAGGTTCAGCGTTTTTAAAAGAACGTAAAATTCCAAAATTAATTTTTCATGAAGTTTCAAAAGACGTTAATAAACCAACAAATAACAGCGCTTCTTTAATTCAAAAAGTTTAATTAGTCTCTAAAATTAACAAAATCAATTGGAAGCCCAATATCAATTCCTTTGATTGCAGCGATAGCTTCTTGAAGATCATCTTTCTTTTTTCCATCTACTCTTAATTCATCGCCTTGGATTTTAATTTGAATTTTAAGTTTTAGTTTTTTAATGTCAGCAATTACTTTTTTGGCATTTTCTTGGCTAATACCTTCTTTTAATTCACTGACTTGTCTAATTGATCCTCCTGAAGCCCCTTCAGAGCTTTTAACTTCTAATACTCTTGGATCCACTTTTCTTCTAACTAAATGGGTTTGTAATAATTCATTTACTTGCTTTAATTTTAATTCATCAGGGGCAACGGTAGTCACCGTCTTATCTTTTCGTTCAATTGAAATATGAAGTCCCTTAAAATCGTATCGATTACTGATTTCTCTTAAACAATTACCTAAAGCATTGTCGAATTCTTGGTAATTTATTTTACTGATAACATCAAAAGAAGGCATAAATTAATTGATATAATAATTAATTATTTGGAAAAAAACATTTAAATTTTCTATTTTCTTTAATGGTTTCTTCAGGATTAAGATCTTTACATTTTTCAGTTTTATTTTCACATCTAGAATAAAAAGAACATCCTTCAGGGGGATTAATTGGATCAGGCAACTCTGTTTCAATCAAATTTTGAATTTTGATTTTTTGATTAGTTTTAGGCACACTTTTTAAAAGTAAATTTGTGTATGGATGATAAGGTTTTTGAAATAATTCTTTAGCATCCGATTTTTCAACTATATCTCCAAAATACATAACCATAACTCTGTCACAAATGGCTTCTATTACTGCAAGATCGTGACTAATTACAATATAAGACAATTCAAATTTTTTCTGCAAATCATTTAATAAATTTAAAATTTGTGACTGAACTGAAACATCTAAGGCAGAAACTGGTTCGTCTAGAATTATAATTTTAGCTTTTGAGAGCAATACTCTTGCAATACCAATTCTTTGAGCTTGGCCTCCTGAAAATTCGTGCGGGAAACGATTTAAAAATTCTTCTTTTAAACTAACTTCTTTAATTATGCTTTTAATCTCTTTTTCAATTTCTTTTTCATCAAGATTTCTAAGATATTTTAAAGGTGCTGCTAAAGATTGATAGATTGTTTTTCTAGGATTGAGACTACTGATTGGGTCCTGGAACATATATTGAATATGATTTGGTAGTTCATACTTTTTATAATTATTTATATCTTTGTCTTGTATCTTTATTTCACCTGAAGAGGGCGTTATTAATCCTGCTAACATTTTTGCTAATGTTGATTTACCACAACCAGACTCACCAACTATTCCAAGTGACTCTTTTGCTTTTAAATTAATATTAATATTGTTTACAGCTCTTAAATTTATTGATTGCTTGTTAAATAAACCTTTATTTTTTGAATAAAACTTTGAGAGATTTTTTGCAGATAAAATGTCCATTTTATTATTCATGAGGGTATAAGCACCTAACCTCACTATCTCCTTTCCGAACTATTTTGATATCTTCATTTAGACAGTTATCTTTTTTAAATAAGCATCGACTAGCAAATGAACACCCAATTTCTTTCTTATATATAATTAATGGGGGACTACCTAATATTGTTGGAAGTTTTCTTTTTCCAAATCCAATATGAGGAACACATTCCATCAACTGACTAGTATATGGATGTCTTGGTTTGCTCATTATATTTTCTGTTTTACCTTCCTCAACAATTTGGCCTCCATACATTACAATCACACGATCACAAATTTGTGAAACAACTCCAAAGTCATGTGAAATAAATAAAACGGATAATCCTCTCTCTTTTCTTAAAGTATCTAGTAATGATAATATTTGAGCTTGAACTGTTACATCTAAAGCAGTTGTTGGTTCGTCTGCAATAATTAATTCTGGATCATTAGTTAATGCCATTGCAATAGAAACTCTTTGTCTCATCCCGCCAGATAGTTCATGAGGATATGAATTCCATACATTTTCAATATTAGGAATTTGAACTAACTTTAATAACTCTTTACCTTTTAATGTAGCTTCTTTATTTTTTTGATGATTGTGTTCAATAAATGCTTCTTCAAGCTGTTTTCCAATTTTAATCAAGGGATGTAGCGTAGAAAGAGGATCTTGGAAGATGTATGAAATTTTATTTCCTCTTAACTCTCTAATTTGTTCATAATTCATTTTTAAAATATCATCACCTTGAAATTTTACTGATCCATTTACTATTACTCCTGGAGGAGAAGCGACAAGACAAGTAATTGATAAGGCTGTTACAGATTTTCCTGAACCACTTTCACCAATTAATCCTAAACATTCACCTTTTTTTATATCAAACGAAACATCCTTAGATGCTAGGTGTAATTTGTTATCAAATTCAAAAGCAGTAGTTAAATTTTTTACTGATAAAAAAGAATTGCTTTTATTTTCGACATTTCCATTTGATTTAATTTGTGTAACAGGCTGAGGTTTAACTAATTCTCCCTTACTTAATCTTGGATCTAACGCATCTCTAATGCCATCACCAAATAAATTAACTGCAATTACAATTAAGAAAATCATAGCACCAGGTACATATGATGTATGAGGATTTACAATTAGTGCACTTCTTCCTTCTCCAAGCATTGAACCTAAATCAGCTTGAGGAGGTTGTGAACCTAAACCTAAAAAAGAAAGTCCTGCTGTTTCAAGTATCATCCATCCAACGGTCGTTGAAATTGTAACAACTATTACTGGAAGAATATTTGGAAAAATTTCATAAATAATAATTTTAAAATTACTCATCCCAGATAATCTTGCAGCATCAATGAATTCTTTATTGGCAATCGTGACAGTGACACCTCTGATATTTCTTGCGAAAAAGGGAATGTTTACTAAAGCAACTGCAATCATAGCATTGAAAAGACCTGGTCCTAAAACCGCAACTATCGCAAGTGCTAACAAAATATAAGGAAATGCCATCAAGACATCTATGATACGCATAATGACATTGTCAGTTTTATTTCCATAAAAACCAGCAATAGTTCCAAGTATTGATCCAATGGTTGCTGAAATTAAAGCTGCTGATATTCCAACCAATAAACTTAATCTAGTGCCCCACAATAATCTAGATAACAAATCTCTACCTAAGTGATCTGTACCCAGCAAGTATCCTTCTGAAAAAGGTAAAAGAAATCTGTCACTGGTTTTAATGACATCAGGATCTTTCAATGGCAACAAAGGGCTTAAAAATGAAACTACAAAAATAATTACTAATAAAATCCCACCAAATAAAGCAAGTTTGTTTCTTGAAATTAATTTTAAAAAATTAATCATTTAATCCTTGGATCTAAATATCTTTGCAACAAATCAACTGCGATATTGAATAATACATAACAAGCAGCAACAAACATGACACCACCTTGAACAAGTAAAATATCTCTTTTTAAAATTGCATCGACTAACATTCGTCCAACACCCGGCCATTGAAAAACAATTTCAATAAAAACAGATCCGGATAAAACAAATCCAGCTTGTAAACCTAAAATTGGAAGAATAGTAACGATTGCAATTCTTAAAACATGTTTGAAAAGTACATTTCCTTCTCTAACTCCTTTAGCTCTTGCTGTTCTAATGTAGTCCTGTCTAAGTATTTCTAAAACAGAGTTTCTTGTTATTCTTGCAACTACACCAGTAGCGACCAAAGCAAGTGCTATTGCAGGCATGATTAAATGATGAATAAGATCTAAAAAATCGCCGCCTCCATAAATTGCATACATTCCTGATACTGGGAGCCATTGAAGATTTACTGCAAATAATAAAATCATCATCATTCCTAAAAAAAATGATGGTAATGAAATTCCAGTTAAAACAGTAAAAGTGATTATTTTATCTGTAATGGTGTATTGTTTAAATGCTGAGATCGTCCCAATTAAAACTCCAACAACAGAACATAATATAAAAGCAGTTCCTGATAAAATTAATGTTGCATTAAATCTCTCTAAAATTTCATCTAATACTGGACGATTTAAAGCAAACGATCTTCCAAGATCACCTTGAACTAAATTACCAAGCCAAATGAAGTATCTTTGAACTAACCCCTTATCTAAACCTAGTTGTTCATTAAGAAGTTTTACATTCTCAGGTGTTGCATAAGAACCAAGTATTGCTGTTGCTGGATCTCCTGGAATGAGTGAAATGATAAAAAAAACAATAATTGTAATCCCTAAAAGTACAGGAATTGCTGATAGTAATCTTTGAAGGAGATAATTCATGATAATACCCTAGGCTTTTTTAAGCCTAGGGCAACTATTATAATTCTTAACTTTTTTTAGTTTTTCTTAACGTCTTTTAATAAAAGTAAGAATGAAGGTTGAAGTGAGAAGTTACTCACTTTGTTGCTAGTAACTGCATTTTGTTTCCAGTTAGCAACAAATACCCATGGAGCATCTTCTTGAACAATTTCTTGCATCTCTTGATACAATTTTGCTCTTTCTGCTTGGTCAGTAGACGATCTTGCTCTATTTAAAAGATCATCAACTTTAGGGTTTGAGTAATATCCAGAGTTAAATCCTCCTTTATCTGGCCAAGACTCTGTTCTTAGCGCTAAGAAAGGAAGCGTATCAGGATCGTTTGTCATCCATGCCATTTCAGCCATGTCTGCTTTTCCTTCTAAACCTGGGTTTACTTCACCTAGGAACGAGTTCCATTCAAAAGTTTTGATTTCAACATCAAAACCTACAGCTTTAAGATCTGCTTGTATTGCAGTTCCCATTGCAACAGGATCTAACATTCCAGAACCACCTTCAGTAACATAGAAAGTAAGTTTTGCACCTTCAACTCCTGCTTCTTTAATTAAAGCTTTAGCTTTAGCAGGGTCGTAAGGATATGGTTGTAAACTATTGTTATACGCCCAAGCAAATGCAGGAGGTGTTGGTCCAGCAGCTATCGCAGCTGTACCTTCTAACACGTCATTTACTATTGCTTGTTTGTTAATTGCATAGTTGGCAGCTTGTCTTACTTTTTTATTAGCAAAAGGACCTTCTTTTGCATTTAAGATCAAGAACCAAACGTGAGGTCCTGCTTGTTCAACTATGCTAAATTTACTTCCACCAAATTTACTTAATGATGCAGGAGGAACTTCAACCATCATGTCAATTCCACCTGAAAGCATTTCAGCAACTCTAGTGTTAGCATCCGTTATAGGTCTAAAAACAACTGCATCTGTTCCAGCTTTTCCATCCCAATAACCAGAGTTTTTGTCTACAACAACTCTTTCATTTGATTTCCATTCTTTAAATTTGAATGCACCAGTACCAGATGGATTTCTTCCAAAATCCTTTCCGTGTTTTTTAACACCTGCTGGTGATACAATTAAACCTGTTGGATACGCTAAGTTAGATAAAAAAGGAGCATAAGGCTCATTTAGTGTAAACTTAACTGTATTAGCATTTACTACATCAACAGATTTGATTGCTGAAAAGAAGAAAGATAGCGGGAAAGGTCCTGTATTATGATAAGGATGATCTTTATTTAACATTCTATCAAAATTAAACTTCACTGCTTCAGCATTAAAGCTTGATCCATCATGAAATTTAATTCCAGATCTTAAGTTGAATGTATAAACTGTTCCGTCGCTACTTATGTCCCAACTTTTAGCTAAAGCTGGTTCAACTTCTAATTTTCCATCTGTATATCTTACAAGTCCATCATAGATATTCATTACTATTCTAAAGTCATTTACAGCCGTTACTGTACTTGGGTCTAAAGATTTTGGTTCAGCTATTTGGCCTACTACCAATACCTTAGCATTAGATGTTACAGCAAAACCAGTTATGAATATTAATGATAAAAGACTAACAAAAAGTTTTCTCAACTTTTTGATTTTTTCTCCATGTCTAAACATTATTACCCTCTTAGTTATATTTATTAATACGAAATGTTAACAATTCATAAATACTTGATCAATAAAACTGGGTGCTCAAATCAGTTTTATTTAGTTAAAAAAAGTTAGTAAAATGAGTAGTATTTGTAGTAGGTTATTTATTTTATGACATTTTCAATTTTAGCGAGAAATCCAAAAACAGGAGAAATAGGTGGAGCTGCTGCAACAGGAAATCTTTGTGTAGGTGGATGGGTTTTAAGGGGAGATATAAAAAAAGGTGTTACAGCTTCACAAGGTTTTTATCCAAGTACTATTTGGGGAGAAAACATTTTAAATAACTTAAATAAATATTCACCAACAACAGCAACAAATAAAGTTATTAAAAATGATAAGCAAAAACATTACAGGCAAGTTGCTTGTTTAAACTTATCAGGCAAAGGTTTTTCATTTACAGGAAATAAAAATACAAAATACTTTAATCATATAGTTTTGCCAAATTTAGTTGTAAGTGGAAATATGTTATCCAACGATAAAGTTATCAATAAAATTGTATATAATTTTAAGTTTAAACATGAGCCGTTAGCAAAAACATTGCTAGAAGCTCTTAAAATAGGCAAAAAATTTGGTAGCGACAAAAGGGGATTGATGTCTGCTGCATTGTTAGTCTTTAAAAAAAATAATCCACCACTTAATATAAGAGTGGATTATGATACAAATCCTTTAGCAAAATTAGAAAAAATTTTAAAAATGACTAATAAAATTAAATACAAAGAGTGGCTGAAAAAACTTCCATCTAAATAAATGATTATACAAAATTACATAGAAAAAATTGCAAAGTGTTCAAAACCTGCAGAAGGAGTTACCAGATTACCTTTTACTAAAGAACATAAATCTGCAAACAATCTTTTAAAACAATGGATGAATGATGCTGGATTAAAAATAAGTTTGGATGCAGCTGGAACTTTAATTGGTAAATACATCAGTCCTAAAAAAAATGCCAAAACATTATTGATAGGCTCACATCAGGATAGTGGTTACAACTCTGGAAGATATGACGGTATCATGGGAGTGATACTTCCAATTTTAGCTTTAAAAGAATTAAAGAAAAAAAAAATTATTTTACCTTACAATGTAGAAATTTTAGCTTTTGCAGACGAAGAAGGTGTTAGGTTTCCAACAGCTTTGATGGGACCAAGATCATTAGCAGGAACATTTAATAAAAAAGATTTAAAACTTAAAGATAAAAATAATATTTCTATTGAACAAGCTTTAAAGAGTTTTGGATGTAATCCATCAAAAATTAATTCACTAAAAAGAAATAAAAAAGATCTACTTGGTTTTTTTGAGGTTCATATTGAACAAGGACCAGTTCTAGAAAGTAAAAATTTAGCAGTTGGAATAGTTAATGGTATTTCTGGAATATCTAGATTTAAACTTGAAATCGAAGGTTATGCTTCTCATGCAGGAACTACACCAATGCATCTTAGAAAAGACTCATTAGCAGCCACTGCAGAGGTTATAAATACTGTAGAAAATTTAGCTAAAAAAAATAAA
>CACJHS010000019.1 GCA_902593235.1 uncultured Pelagibacteraceae bacterium | reverse complement strand
CTGCATGTATTGTATCATTCTTAGAAGGTAAAGATAAAAAAATATTAAATATAAATGATTGTTATACAGTTGGTAAAACAATTGCTCGAATGCATGTGGTCACAAATACAATGAAGCTTAATAGAAAAAATTCGATGGGTATTAAGAATTTAAAACCTTTGTTGGAAAGTATTAAATTTAAGTCAAAAAAATTTTCAAATTTAAAAATATTCTTAAAAAATAATCTAAAAGATATTAATAAAAATTGGCCTAAAAAATTGCCCAATGGTATTATCCATGGTGACTTATTTATAGATAATATCTTCTTCAAAAAAAATAAACTTTCTGGAATTATTGATTTCTATTTTGCCGCTAATGATTATTTTATGTATGAAATTGCTATATGCATCAATGCTCTTTGTTTTGACTATAAAAAGAGAAAATTCCAAATGAATCATAAAAAAATTAAAAAATTAATCAAAGGGTATGAAAGCGTTAAAAAAATTTCAATAAAGGAAAAGAAATCTATAAATATTTTATGTAGAGGTGCAGCATTAAGATATTTATTAACAAGATTGTATGATTACTCAAATACACCAAAAACAGCATTGATTAAAATTAAAGACCCTAATGAATATTATCAAAAATTACTTTCTCACAATAATTTAAGTTCATTTAAAGATTATTTAAATTAATGATTACAATTTATACAGATGGTTCTTGTTTAACAAATCCAGGTAATGGTGGATGGGCTGCCATTATAAATGATGAAAAAGAAATAAGAAAAATTAGCGGTAGTGAAAAAAAGCACTACAAATAATAGAATGGAGCTACTTGCTCCAATTAATGCACTGAAGGATATGAAACCTGGTGTTGAAATAAAAATATATACTGACTCTCAATATGTAAAAAATGGAATAACTGAATGGATTAATACTTGGTTAGCTAATAATTGGAAAACATCAAAAAAAAGAAGATGTTAAAAATAAAGATTTGTGGATTGAATTATATAATTTGAATAAATCACTTAATGTTCAATGGAATTGGGTAAAGGCTCATGATGGAAATCCTATGAATGAAGAAGTAGACTTGTTAGCTAAAAAAGCTGCAAATTTAGACTAAATTTAAAAAATTTTCTGCTGCTGAAATTTCGCATGATCCAGTGTCTTTTTCTTCCTGTAACTTAATAACCTTCATATTTTCAACATACATAGTGTATCTATTTGATCTAATACCTAAACCTCTACCACTTTTATCAACATCAGCACCAATATTTTTAGTAAAGTTTAAAAAAGGGTCTCCCATCATAATAATTTTATCGCCTACGTTATTTTCTTTTCCCCAGGCATTCATAACAAAAGGATCATTTACAGATATGCAAATAATATGATCAATACCTTTTTCTTTATACTTATCATGCAACTTAACATAACCAGGTAAATGTTTAGCAGAACACACTGATGTATAAGCACCTGGTAATCCAAATAAGACTACTTTTTTATTTTTGAAAAAATCTTCAATTTTTTTTTTAGTTGGCTCACCATTTTCTAAAACAAATACTTCTGAATTAGGCAGTAAATCATTTTCGTTTATTTTCATTATGTTCTATCTTTAATATGTTGTTTTACTTTTTTAATATCATTTTCAACAATATCATAATTTTCTTTTTGATCTAAAATAAAAGTTAATTCATTTGGCAATTCTGCTTTCACATTAATTGCACTACGAATTGCGCCTGGAAACTTGCAGGGATGCGCTGTTGCAAGCACGATATTATTTCCTTTTAAGTTATGTTTATCAAATGCTCCATACCCAATAGCTGTGTGTGGATCTAAAACTACAGCAAATTTTTCATATACATTCTTAATTACCTCTAAAGTCTCGTTCTCACTCATTCTAGCTGATAAAAAGTTTTCGCTAATTTTATTTAATTTATCATCGTTTATTAAATACTGTCCCTTCTCTTTAATATTTTTCATATCTAGAGAAGTCTGTTGATCGTCTCCATTATTAAGATCAAATATAAGTCTTTCAAAATTACTGGCTATTTGTATGTCCATACTTGGAGAGATAGTTTCTGAAACTTTTTCTGCTTCATAACTACCTTTTGAGATTGCTCTATGTAAAATATCATTTTGATTAGTTGCAACAATCAATTTATCTATCGGCAAGCCCATTTTTTTGGCTAAATATCCTGCATATACATCTCCAAAATTTCCTGTAGGTACTGAAAAATTTGTTGGTTCACTTGCATCTTCAACTGATAAATAACTATAAAAGTAATAAACACTTTGAGCAATAATCCTTGCCCAGTTAATAGAGTTTACACCTGACATTTTAATATCATTTGAAAATTTCTTATCTGCAAACATGGATTTAACTAAGTTTTGACAATCATCAAAATTCCCCTTAATGGCTATGTTAAATACGTTTTCGTCTTTACCTGTTGTCATTAATTTTCTTTGAACTGGTGAAACACGATTATCTGGATGAAGCACAAAAATATTAACATTTTTTTTACCTTTAATTGCATCAATTGCTGCTGCACCAGTATCTCCAGATGTAGCAACAACAATATTAATCTTTTGATTTTCATTATTTAGGTAATACTCGTAAAAGTTGCCTAAAAGTTGCATAGCAACATCTTTAAAAGCTAAAGTCGGACCATGAAACAGCTCTAACACAGTTCTGTCTCCAAGTTTTATAAAATCTACAACATTTTCCCGTCTAAATGTAGAGTAAGATTTATCAATAATTTTACTTAATTCTGCCTGTGACATGAAATTACCAATAAATGGATGAACGATCTTTTTGGCTAACTCTGAGTAACTTAGTTTTTTAAAATCTTGAACTTCATTTTCAGTATATTTCGTCAAAGTTTCGGGAATAAATAAACCTCCATCATCAGCAAGACCTTTGATAAAAACGTCTTTAAATTCAAAGGTTTTTGATGTGTCTCTTGTACTTACGTATCTCATTTAATAATTTTTTTTCCTAAAATATAAATATATTAAAAGAATTGAAATCGCCATAGAAAACCAAGTAATTGCATACTTCTTGTGATTATTTGAAATTTTAGCAGTAATCACTCTTGGTTTTGGAATTTTATAATCACCGTTTAAATAAATGACATACTGTGAAAAATTTATTCCAGTAAATTTTAAAATATCTTCTCTATTCAAAGTAAACCAATAATTTTTCTCAATATCGTTTTCTGGTTTGAATGTACTTGGTTTAGTTTGCAGCATAAGAGTGCCAACTATTTGATTTTGATCAACTAAATTTATTTCAGGCAGGTCTTTTTTTTCAAAAGGTATCCATCCCCTATTCATTAAGTAATTTTCGTCACCAATTTTTATTGGATTAATTACCTCAAATCCAGGTTTCCCTGAATCATTTAAATTGTACAAGTAAATTTGTTTATCAAAATCAATATCTCCACTTGTCTTTATTCTAAGATAGTTTTTTTTTTCAATATTGGATAATTCCACTGGGTCGTTTTTTAAAGAATTTTCTATTTGCTCAATTAGCTCTAATTTCCAATTTAATCTATAAATTTGCCAAAACCCAAGGGAGAGCAGAGTTAAAATAATAAAATAAACAAAAACTGAAAATAGTAATTTATTCTTCAAGGATAAATATTAACTTCCCCAAATATAAATTGCAGCAAATAAGAATAGCCACACGACATCAACGAAATGCCAATACCAAGCGGCTGCTTCAAATCCAAAATGATGATCTTTAGTAAAATGACCAAGTCTTCCTCGCCACAAACATACTGCTAAAAATATTGTTCCAATTATAACGTGAAAACCATGAAAACCTGTTGCCATATAAAATACAGCTCCATAAATATGGCCTGAGTAAGTAAAAGTAGCGTGATGATATTCGTATGCTTGCAATAATGTAAAAAAGAAACCAAGAATAACAGTTAGTGTTAAACCTTGTATAAACCCTTTTCTATCATCTTCTAATAAAGCGTGATGAGCCCAAGTAACAGTTGTTCCTGATAATAATAAAACTAGAGTATTTATTAAAGGAATGTCCCAAGGATCAAATGTTTCAATATCTTTTGGTGGCCATACATTTCCAACAAATTCATTTGGAAACAAACTTATATCAAAGTAAGCCCAGAACCATGCAACAAAAAACATTACTTCTGAAGCAATAAATAAAGTCATTCCATATCTATGATGAATTTGAACAACAGGAGTGTGATGACCTTGGTGTTCAGCTTCGATTACTACATCTCTAAACCACATATATGCACCATAAATTAATAGTGCTAATCCAAGATACATTCCCCATGAAATACCGTTATGCATATAAAAAATTGCACCAATGGCTAATACTAGGCATGCAAAGGATGTGTAGATTGGCCAAGGGCTTGGATCAACTAAGTGGTAATCGTGTTTTTTTTCTGCTGACATTTTTCGTGATTATGATTGTTTATAGTAATCTGTCGAGAAAAAAGTATACGACATGGTTACATCTTTTAGATTTTTTGTAGTTGGATCGTTCACAAGTTCGGGGTCTAAATAAAAAGTCATTACATAAGTAGCCTTCTCACCAGCCTTCAACTCTTGTTTTTCAAAGCAAAAACATCCTAATTTACTGTAATACTTGCCAAAACTAGCGGGTGAAACATTGAAGCTCGCTACTCCAAAAGTTGTATCATCACCATAGTTTTCTACCTCAAACTCTATTCTATTAACCTGGCCAACCTTAACATCAATTACATTCGATTTTGCTTTAAAGTCCCATTCTAGATTATTTACATTTGTATCAAATCTAACACTTACTACTTTATCCAATACTATATCTGGAGCTTCTTTTGAAACCTGTGTTGTTCCCCCAAATCCAGTTACCCTACAAAATAAATCGTACAATGGTACTGCTGCAAATGACAAACCTAGCATAAGAACAAAAATTCCTGCTAACAATATTGGGGTTAACGTCTTGCCTTTCATCATATCTGCCTATCAAATACTCCAACGTTATAAAGTGTAAAAACAAATAAAAAAACCATAAAAGCTAAAATTGCTATCGCAGTTATTATATTTTTTTTCTTTGTCTTTTTATCAGGTGTTATCATAAAATTTTATCTATTAAGAACAGAACAAATATTAAGAATAAATATAAAATTGAATACCCAAATATTGTTTTTGCTTTTTTTGCATCGAATTTGTTTTTCTTAAAATTATAAAGTTCGAAACATAAATAATTATAGTAAATTGTCAAAATTAAAGATGGTATTAAAAACGCTAAACCTACGAACCCGATAGCATATGGTAAAATTACGACTGGTAGCATTGTAATCGAATAAACAAATATATTTAATTTTGTACTCTCCACACCATTAGTAAGTGGAAGCATTGGAATCTTTGCTTTTTTGTAATCGTCAGATTTGTACAAGCTTAAAGCCCAGAAATGAGAAGGTGTCCAAAAAAATATAATTAAAAAGAAAGTAAGCGGCTCTAATGAAAGAGAGTTAGTGGCTATAGTCCAGCCAATAACAGGTGGTAATGCTCCTGCGGCACCGCCAATAACAATGTTTTGAGGAGTCTTTCTCTTTAACCAAATTGTATAAACAAATACATAAAACAAAATAGTAAACAGTAACAAGACAGCTGATATTCTATTTGAGTAAAAATCTAGCGCAATTACAGAAAAAATCGAAAGAGAAATTCCAAATACTAGTGCTTGATTTTTATTTACCTTGCCTGTTGGAATTGGTCTCAAACAAGTTCTTGTCATAAGGGCATCTAAATCAGACTCATACCACATGTTTAAAGCTCCGGCAGCGCCTGCTCCAATTGAAACTAAAATTATTCCAATGATTGCATCTTTTGTTGTAATTATATTTGGAGCCATTAACAATCCAACTGCACAAGTAAAGATAACCAAAGACATTACTCTTGGTTTCATTAATTTAAATAATTCAGATAAATTAAAGGCGTCTTCTTGAGATAGGTTTCTATTTTTTAATTTAGACTTAATCATTAATTTTAAGTTAAAAAATCTTGTTTACTATATTTAGCTCGTAGATTTTTCAACACCCTCCTCATCTTCAAACTTTGGTAATTCTTCAAAAGTATGAAAATTAGGTGGAGATGGTACAGTCCATTCTAAAGTTGTAGCGCCTTCTCCCCATGGGTTTTGTGCTGCAGCCTTTTTCTTATAAAACGCATAAGCAAGGTTTATAAAAAATACTACTAATCCAATTACAGAAATATAAGAACCAATTGAAGAAATGTAATTCCATCCAGCAAAAGCATCTGGATAGTCAGCATATCTTCTTGGCATTCCTGCAAGGCCTAAAAAGTGTTGTGGGAAGAAAACCAAGTTTACTCCAATAAACGTTAACCAAAAGTGTAATTGACCCATCCACTCTGAGTACTCGTAACCGGTCATTTTTCCAAACCAATAATAAAAACCAGCAAAGATAGCAAATACAGCTCCTAATGATAGTACGTAATGAAAGTGTGCAACGACATAGTAAGTATCATGCATTGCAGTATCGACTCCAGCATTCGCAAGCACTACACCGGTAACTCCACCAACAGTAAATAAAAATATAAATCCTAAAGCCCAAACCATTGGAGTTTTAAATGAAATCGAACCACCCCACATAGTTGCTATCCACGAAAATATTTTTATACCCGTTGGAACTGCAATGATCATAGTTGCGGCTAAAAAGTATGCTTTAGTATCTGTACTTAAACCAACTGTGTACATGTGGTGAGCCCAAACAACGAAACCAACAATTCCAATAGCAACCATTGCATAAGCCATTCCTAAGTATCCAAAAACTGGTTTTCTTGAAAATGTTGAAACAATGTGACTGATCATTCCAAAACCTGGTAAAATTAAAATATAAACTTCTGGGTGACCAAAGAACCAAAATAAATGTTGGAATAAAACTGGGTCTCCACCAGTTTGAGCATCAAAGAAAGCTGTTCCAAAATTTCTATCTGTTAGAAGCATCGTAATTGCTCCTGCTAAAACTGGTAATGATAACAATAATAAGAAAGCTGTTACTAATATTGACCATGCAAATAATGGCATTTTATGAAGTGTCATGCCGGGCGTTCTCATATTTAAAATTGTAGTAATAAAGTTTACCGCACCTAAAATTGAAGAAGCTCCGGCTAAGTGTAAACTTAAAATTGCAAAATCCATTGCTGGACCTGGTTGACCAGCTGTAGATGATAAAGGAGGATAAATAGTCCATCCACCACCAACACCCGTTTGACCCGGAGGGCCATCCATGAAAATTGACATTATTAATAATATGAAAGATGTAGGTAGTAACCAGAATGAAATATTATTCATTCTAGGAAAAGCCATATCAGGTGCACCGATCATTATTGGAACAAACCAGTTACCAAATCCACCTATCATTGCCGGCATAACCATAAAGAAGATCATGATCAAACCATGACCAGTGACTAAGACATTATATAAATGATAGTTTCCACCTAAAATTCCATCACCAGGATGCATCAATTCCATTCTCATTAAAACTGAGAATGCTGTACCAATTACACCTGCAATAATTGCAAATATTAAATACATGGTTCCAATATCTTTGTGGTTAGTTGAATAAGCCCAACGTTTCCAACCAGTTGGTGTATGATGATCGTCGTGTGATGCTGTTTGTGTATACATATTATTTACTCGCTAGTTTTTTAAATTGATCTTCTTCATTAATTTCTTTTGCAAATTTGACTTTAGCGTCTAACAACCAGTCTTGATATTCCTCTTCAGTAACAACTCTAACTTCAATTGGCATAAACGCGTGTTTAATTCCACACAATTCAGAACATTGACCATAATAAGTTCCAACTTTTTCTGCTTTAAACCAAGTTTCATTTATTCTTCCAGGCACAGCGTCGCGTTTTACTCCAAATGAAGGGAGTGCCCAAGCATGTAGAACATCATTAGCAGTGATCATTACCTTAACAACTTTATTTACTGGAACAACCAGTTCATTATCTACAGCTAACAGTCTTGGCTCGTTTTCTTTTAAGTCCTTAGTTTCGATCATGTAAGAGTCGAAGAAAATATTTTCGTCTGGATACTCATATCCCCAGTACCATTGATATCCAATAGCTTTAACAGTTATGTCTGCTTTTGGAATTGCATCTTGTTTGTATAAAATTTTAAATGATGGAACTGCCATCACGATTAGAATTAAACATGGAATTAAAGTCCATAAAACTTCAACAGCAACATTATGAGTTCTTTTTGATGGAACTGGATTTGCTGAAGCTCTAAATCTAATACAAGCATAAACCATCAAAAATAGAACAAAAACACTGATTGCTATTATAATTGGTAACAACAATTTATCATGAAAATTAACGATATCTCTCATAGTCTCGGAAGCAGCCTTTTGAAATCCTAGTTGCCAATCGACAGGTTGATTAGCGAACGCGCTTGAAGTGATAAAGAATGTTAGAAATATATATAAAATTTTTTTCATTTTTTTACCCTATATAGAGCGTCTTTTAAAAAAATACACTTTTACTTTTAGCGACAAAATATCAATTAATGGCGTAATTTATGATCGATAGAGCAGAAATTACAGCCGTTTCAGATCTCAATATGTTTTCATTGATTTTAATAGGCTGAACACCACTAAATTTAAGAATCTCTTCCCTCTCCTCCTCAGAAAAATCTCCCTCTGGTCCTATGATTACGCAAGTAGGCTTGGTGGTTAACTTTTTAATGTCAATTTTTGTATTAGTAGTGTTGAGATCAGTAAAAATTAAATCCATATCATTATTTAGAAAGCTTTTTAATTTTTGAGGCTCTTCAATTGATGGAACAGTTATTCTGTTTGATTGTTCAGCTGCTTCTATGATTACTTTTTCCAATCTCTCTTTATTAATCTTCCTAACAATGGTTCTTTCAAAGATAATTGGTAAAAACTTAGTTACACCAAGCTCTGTAGCTTTTTGGATCATGAAATTAAAGTAATTTGATTTGATAGGAGAGAAAGCCAGCCAGAGATCTATGGTATTTTCTTTCTGTCTTAATTGTTTCGTAACATTAAATTCAACTATGCTTTTATTGATATTTACGATTTTCGCTTCCCATTCGCCACTACTATTAAAAAGAGAAAAAACTTCTTTCTCTTTAAGTCTCATAACTTTTGAAACATAGTGTGATTGAGATTTATCAAGTTTGTCAGTCAAATTAAGAGATAAACTTTTTGAATAAAATAATCTAATGTTACTCATATTGATAAGTTAGTTTATGAAAAATATTAAAGCAATAATTTTTGATGCTTACGGCACCTTATTTGATGTCAATTCAGCTGCTGAAAAATGTAAAGATAAAATAGGTGATAAGTGGGAAGGTTTCGCCAATTATTGGAGAACAACACAATTAGAATATACTTGGCTAAGAAGTTTAATGAAACGTCACAAGGATTTTTGGCAGGTAACAGAGGATAGTTTAGATAAATCTATGAAAGCTTATGAGATTGATTCTTCTATGAGAAATGAGTTATTAGATCTATATAAAATTTTATCAACCTTTAAAGAAGTTCCAGAAGTTTTAAAATTATTAAAAGAAAAAGATTATAAACTTGCTATTCTTTCAAATGGTACACCTGCCCTTATTAATGAATTAGTTAAAAGCAATGATTTAGATAATTTATTTGATGATCTCTTTTCAATAGAAGAAGTTGGTATTTATAAACCAGACTCTAAAGTTTACGATATACCAATTAAAAAATATGATATTAAAAAAAATGAAGTTGCTTTTTTAAGTGCCAATACTTGGGATGTTTCAGGTGGTGGAAATTATGGATATAACTCTATTTGGGTAAATAGAAGCAACAATACTTTTGATAATCTAGATTATGTCCCAAAACATCAAATCAAAGATCTTAGTAAGTTACTTGAAATATTATAAAAAATTCTTATTTACGAAATATGAAAAATATTGAAGTTAGTAAAATTATTGACCCTATCCCTGCTTCTGATGGAGCTGGAGTAAAATTAAAAAGAAGTATTGGTGTTGAGCCAAATTATTTTGATCCCTTTTTAATGTTAGATGAATTTGGATCTGAAAATAGCGAAGATTACATCGCAGGTTTCCCACCCCACCCTCATAGAGGCATTGAAACGGTGACTTACATGTTAGCTGGAGATTTTGAACACAAAGATAGCACTGGGGGTGAAGGTAGAATGACTGCAGGAGACGTTCAATGGATGAAAACAGGAAGTGGGATTATTCATTCTGAAATGCCTGCAATGAAAGAAGGTAAACTCCATGGTTTTCAATTATGGATTAACATGCCTGCTAAATTAAAAATGAGTAAGCCTGAATATATTTATATTGATGCTGATAACATGAGTGTTCATAAAGATGATGATAAACAAGTAAAAGTAATAGCTGGAAAATTTGAAAAAGCTGAGGGACCAGTAAAAGGTCATAACGTTGAGCCAGTTTATTTTGATGTAGAAATAAATAAAGATAAAGAGTTCAATTTTAAATTACCAACTACTCACAATACTTTTATTTATTTAATTAATGGTGAAATTGAAATTGGTAAAAATAAACATGAAAATGTTAAAGACAGTACTTTAATACTTTTAACTAAGGGTGAAAACTTAATAGTTAAAGCTAAATCAAACGCTAAGTTTTTAGTAATTTCAGGCAAACCAATTAATGAGGAAATAGCAAGAGGTGGGCCATTTGTAATGAATACTAAAGCAGAAATCTTGCAAGCAGTTCAAGATTATCATAATGGTACATTTGTAAAATAAATTATGAAAGCTGTAGAAATCAATAAAACTGGCGGACCTGAAGTTTTAGAAGTTAAGGATATATCTTTAGAGAAACCTGGTCCTGATCAAGTAACAATTGAACAAAAAGCAATTGGACTTAACTACATTGATACATACCATAGATCTGGTTTGTACCCATTAAAACTACCGATTGGTTTAGGTTTAGAGGGTGCTGGAATTATTACTGATGTTGGAGAGAACGTAAAAGACTTCAATGTTGGTGATAAAATTTCTTATGCAGGTATTCCTTTAGGTTCATATTGCTCACACAGAAATTACCCGACTAAGAACTTGGTAAAAGTACCAGATGGTATTGATCTTGAGGTAGCAGCAACCTTGATGACAAAAGGTTTAACAACTTTTTATCTTTTGCACAAAACTTATCCAGTCAAATCAGGTGAAACAGTTTTATTTCACGCAGCTGCTGGTGGGGTTGGTCAGATTTTTGGACAATGGGCTAAGAGTTTAGGCTGTAATGTAATAGGTACAGTTGGATCAGATGAGAAAATGAATATAGCAAAAGAAAACGGTTATGATCATGTAATTAATTACAATAAAGAAAATTTTGCAAAAAAAGTTTTAGAAATTACAAATGGTAAGGGTGTCCCTGTTGTATACGATGGGGTTGGTAAAGATACATTGGATGGATCTATTGAATGTTTAGCTATTAGAGGAATGATGGTTTCATTTGGAAATGCATCTGGACCCTTGTCAGATATTAATGTGCCAAAAGTTATTCAACCAAAAGGCTTGTATCTTGTAAGACCCTCTATGCAACAATACCTTTCAACAAGAGAAGAATTAGATGAAGCCTCAAAAATAATGTTTGAAAAAATTAGTTCTGGAAAAGTAAAAATTAAAATTTTTAAAAAGTATAAGCTAGAAGAGGTGGTTCAAGCTCATAAAGATCTTGAAGGAAGAAAAATTTTAGGACCAGCTGTAATAGTGCCTAATTAACATCAACATCCATATCTGACATATGGAGCTTAAGTGCATTGGTTGAAATTTGAATTTCTCTAATAAAAAAAATTATAGATATAATCATTGATAAACAACAAGATCCAAAAATTACTCTAGCTAAAAGAACTTCATCTAAATAAAGAGCAAATACTGTAAGCATATTAAATAGAAATCCAAATGCAGCAAATAATATTGTCCATCTTAAAAGTGTTATTCTTCCACTTAAATTAATAAATTGTTTTTTCCATTCTGGTGGAATATGTTTTTCATAAACATGTTCATCGTGGAGCTGACGAATTAAAATACTTAGAGAATGAAATCTGTTACTATAAACGCCCATTAATAGAGGAATTGCTGGAAACATTAGTGCTGTAACTGTGTAATCTATGCTCATACGAATCAATTTGATTATGAATCTAGCCTTTGCTATTTACAAGTAAAATATTATGAACCAATTAAAACTTTTCATAGATTTAACAAGATTAAAAAAACCAATCGGTTTTATGCTGCTATTTTGGCCATGTACTTGGGGACTAACAATAGCATACGATTTTTCCTCTAGTTTAAAAATTTATTTTTTTTATATAATTTTATTTTTTTTAGGTTCAGTATTTATGAGATCTGCAGGTTGTATTGTTAATGATATATTGGATAAAGATTTTGACGCAAAGGTATTTCGTACAAAAAATCGTCCATTAGCATCTGGCAAAATATCAATAAATCTCTCTATAGTTTATGTGCTTACTTTGTGTTTCTTGGCTTTATTAGTATTATTAAATTTTAATTTATACACAATTATTATTTCATTAGCATCTATGCCTTTGGCATTTTCTTATCCATTGATGAAAAGATTTACTTATTGGCCACAACTTTTTTTAGGAATTACATTTAATTTTGGTGTGCTTGTAGGATGGGCTTCTATTAATGAAAACATAAGTCTTATTCCATTACTGTTGTATTTTGGCGCCATATTTTGGACACTGGGTTACGACACAATATACGGATTTCAAGATATTGAAGATGATGAAATCATAGGAGTTAAATCAACATCAATTAAATTTAAAAAAAATCCAAAAATATTTTTATCTATATGCTATTTTATCTTTATCTTTTTCTTTTTAATAACTGGGTTCAAATTAGATTTTAACTACTATTTTTTTATAGGTACAATAATGATAATTTTACATTTATCTGTTATCCAAATCATCAACTTTGATAAAAAAAATAAAGCGAAATGTTTAAAAATATTTAAAAGTAATAATTTTTTAGGATTATTAATTTTAACTTGTATTCTTATTGGGAAATTAAATTAAATGACTAATTCAGAAATTTTAATAGATCTATATAAACGATATACAAAAAAACATATTAAAAAAATTTTTCTTTCAATTTTCTTCTCAGTATTGGTGGCTGGTAGTACAGCTATGATCGCCTATTTATTAGATCCAGCTATAGAAAAAATATTTATCGAAAAAAATAAAAAATTAATGTTGATTATTCCTTTTATCATTTTAATTACTTTTGCAGTAAAAGGGACTTCTCTATATCTAGCAAAAACATTGCTAATCCAAGTTGGAGGTGAAGTTCAAAAAATTCTTCAATTACAAATTATGCAATCTATTTTAAGATCAAATGTTGAAAATATAAACAAAAAACACTCTGGAAAATTTCTTTCCCATATTAATTACGACTCTGGAATGGTAATGAAACTCGTAACAGATACAATTTTATTGTTTACCAAAGATAGCTTGACACTTATTGGTCTTATAGGTGTAATGTTTTACCAGAATTGGAAATTAGCAATATTTGCAATTATAATGATTCCACTTGCATCTGTTGCTGCAAAATCCTTAGGAAAAAGAATTGGAAAAGTAACGACAGAGTCACAAGAAGTAGCTGGTTTTTTAAGCTCATTTTTTATTGAAATAATTAAAAATCATAAAGTTATAAAGATTTTCCAAACTGAAGAATATGAAAATGAGAGATTAACAAAAATTATAAATACCTTTAAAGATAAAGTTGTAAAAATTCAAACTGTAATGACTAGGGCTACACCAATAATGGAAACTTTGACTGGTTTAATGATTGGAGGCTTAATTTATTACTCAGGAAATTTAATAATAAAAGGTGAATTAGAATTAAATAATTTTTTCTCATTCCTGGCAGCTATGATGTTGGCATATCAACCTGTTAGGTCATTAGCAACACTTAATATGGGTATCCATCAAGGATTATCTGCTGCTAAAAGATTAATGCCAATTATTGATGAGGATAATAGTGATAGAAATTCTGAAAAACATCTTAAAATAAATCAAGGAAAAATAAATTTTAAAGATGTTAGTTTCAAATATTCTGAAAGCACAGACAATGTTTTAAAAAATATAAATTTAGAATTTAAAAGCGGAGAAATGACTGCGTTAGTTGGACATAGCGGTGCTGGAAAATCTACTATACTTAATTTTATTCCAAGATTTTACGAACCTAAGAATGGAAAAATATATATTGATGATCAACCAATTAATGAATTTTCAATCTCATCATTAAGAAAAAATATTTCTTTAGTAAGTCAGGATATATCTTTATTTGATGATACCATTAAAAATAATATAAAATATTCAAAACTCAACGCTTCAGATGAAGAGGTTGTTGAAGCTGCAAAACTCTCAAATTGTCAGGATTTTATTATGAATATGCCAAATGGTTTTGAGACTAAAATTGGTGAAAATGGGGTAAGATTATCTGGTGGTGAAAAACAAAGATTATCAATCGCTAGAGCAATACTTAAAAAAAGTATGATTATATTGCTTGATGAGGCAACCTCATCTTTAGATGCGGAAACAGAGGACAAAATACAAAAAGCAATAAATTATTTAACTAAAAACAAAACTACAATTGTGATTGCTCATAGACTATCCACAGTTTTAAACTCTGATAAAATCTTTGTTATTGATTCTGGAAATGTAGTTGCTGAGGGAAATCATGATAAATTGCTTTTAACTTCTCCAATTTACAAAAACTTTTATGAGAAACAGATTAAAAAATCTTAATGATTATCTTATATAGATTTTTAATTAATTTGGTTTTAGTTATATCTCCTTTAATTTTATTAGTCAGGTTATTAAAAAAAAAAGAAAATTTAATTAGACTCAAAGAAAAGTTTTGTTTTTTCACAAAAAAAAAAGCTTCAGGAAAACTTTTATGGTTTCATGGCGCAAGTGTTGGGGAATTACAAAGCGTAGTTCCTTTGATTCAAAAACTTGAAAAAAATAAAGAAATTAAAAATATACTAATTACAACAAATACATTAAGTTCTTCAATAGTTGTTAAAAAATTAAATTTCAAAAAAGTTATTCATCAATTTTTCCCAATTGATACAAATTACCACTCAAGAAAGTTTTTAAATTATTGGAAACCATCTGTTGCTTTTTTTATCGATTCTGAAATTTGGCCAAATACAATTATTAATTTAGAAAAAAATAAAATTCCAATAATAGTTTTAAATGGAAGAATTACAAAAAAAACATTTAAAAAATGGAATTATTTTTTAAAATTTTCAAATTCTATTTTTAACAAAATTAATTTATGTTTATCGTCTAGTAAAATTTCTTTAAAATACTTTAAAAAATTAGGTGTTAAAAATTTAAAATATTTAGGAAACCTTAAATTTTCTCAATCTGAAAATGAAAAGATAATAAAATTTAATAATTTAAATAAAATATTAAAGCGTAAAAAAATATGGTGTGCATCTAGTACACATTATAATGAAGAATTATTTTGTGGCCTAACTCACAAGAAACTAAAAAAAAATATAAAAATATTTTAACAATTATTATCCCGAGACATGTGGAAAGGATAGAAGAAATTAAATTAGAATTATCAAAGTTAAATTTAAATATTTCCACGCTTGAGTCAAAAAAAAAAGTAGATGATAATATTGATATTTTTATAATTGATTCTTATGGTAAAACTAAATCTGTTTATAATTTTTGTAAAAATGTATTTTTAGGTGGTTCACTGGTTAATCATGGCGGACAAAATCCACTGGAAGCAACAAGGTACGGCTGTAATATTTTGCACGGGCCAAATGTGGAAAATTTTAGTGAGATTTATAGCTACTTAAATAAACTTAAACTATCCACAAAAATAAATAATCACTCGCAGTTATCAACTAAACTTGATAACCTTTTTTCTAAACAAAATAATTCTAAAAAAATTCAAAATAAATTAAAAAAAATTGGGGATAAAATTTTAATTAACACTCACAGAGAGGTTTATAAATTCATTAAAGATGAAATTTCAAAAACCTAAATTTTGGGATTACAAGAAAATCAGTTGGAAATCAATTTTACTATTTCCATTATCTAAAGCATATCAAATATTTTTCTGGATTTTAAAAGTTTTTTCAAACTTAACAAAGCATAATAAAACTACGATCCCAACCATATGCGTGGGAAATATTTATCTAGGTGGTACTGGAAAAACACCTGTAGCAAGAGAAATTTTTAAAATTGCTAAATCATTTGGTAAAAATCCCGCGTTTATTAAAAAATATTATGATTATTTGTCTGATGAAATCAAAATGTTGGAGAAAACCGGAAAAGTTTATATAAATAAAAAAAGGCACGATGGAATTTTTTTGTCTGCTAAAGATAACCACGATGTCGCAATATTAGATGACGGTTTCCAAGATTTTTCAATAAAACCAAATTTTTCGGTTCTTTGTTTTAATTCTAAACAAATGATAGGTAATGGACAACTTTTGCCATCAGGTCCCTTAAGAGAAAGACTTAATGCAATAAAAAGAGCTGACTGCGTAATTATTAATGGAGCTAGAAACTTAGATTTTGAAGAAAAAATATATAGTATAAAAAAAGAAATAAACATATTTTACTCTTTTTATAAAATTAAAAACATTGAAAAATACTATGGTAAAAAAATTAATGCTTTTGCAGGAATTGGAAATCCAGAAAATTTTTTTAATCTTTTGAGAGAAAATAAAATAGATTTAATTAAAACCTACATATTTCCTGATCACCATAATTATTCAAAAAAAGATTTTGAAATTATGACAAAAGAAAAATCAAACATGTTAGTTACAACTGAAAAAGATTTTACCAGAATGAACGAAGATCAAAAAAAAAAATGTAATATAATCGAAGTAGATTTGGAAATTGAAAATTTTCAAAAATTCAAAGATTTAATAAAATCTTATTTATGAAAACAATAAAATATTTTTTTGAGTTTTTGCTAATAATTATATTCTTTATTGTATCTAAAATAATTGGTTACAAAAACGCATCGAACCTAGGAGAAAAAATTGGGATAACTGTTGGTCCATTTTTAAGATCAAATTATAAAATTAATCTTAATTTAAAAAATTCAGATATAGGCAACTCTGATGAAGAGAGGAATATAATTATTAAAAAAATGTGGGGAAATTATGGAAGAATATTAAGTGAATATATGTACATTAAAAAATTTAGAAATGATTCTCTTGTGAACAAAATTGAAATAGTTGGGCAAAAAATTTTATATGAAATTAAAAATAAAGATAAGCCAGTAATATTTATATCTGGACATTTTAATAATTTTGAATTGATGGCTATGCACCTAGAAAAATCTGGAATTAAACTAGCAGCTATATATAGACCATTAAATAATATATTTTTAAACCCTATAATGGAAAAAATTAGAAAAAAATATATTTGTAAAAAACAAGTTAAAAAAGGTCTATATGGTACTAGAGAAATTCTGAAATATTTTAAAGAAGGTTCATCAATTGCCTTAATGATCGATCAAAGAGTTTCGGAGGGAATAAGCTCCAAATTTTTTAATAGAGAAGCTTTAACAACAACTATACCTGCTCAATTTGTTAAAAAATTTGATTGTAATATTGTACCTATTTATATTGAAAGAAAACAAAAACACCAATTTAGACTAGAAATATTTAAACCATTAGAATTTTCGAAAAATGAAAAAATAGAGAATATTACCAATGAATTGAACACTATTCTTGAAAAAATGATTTTAAAAAATCCAGATCAATGGATATGGACGCACAATAGGTGGAAATAAAATTACTAATCTCTTTTTTTTGATGCTTCTACATAAGAAAAATAAGGTTCTTGTAGATCAACATTCCAGTAATTAAGTTCATCTAATGGAATTTTTTTTCCACTAACAGAACAAATTACA
>CACJHS010000018.1 GCA_902593235.1 uncultured Pelagibacteraceae bacterium | reverse complement strand
TACCAAGAGTTGTTAGAAAACTTAATGCTGGTTTTTAGATTGCAGCAATTTTTTTTGTTATTCTGGAAACATTTCTAGAAGCATTTTGTTTTTTTATTATTCCTGTTTTTGCAATTTTCATCAACTCAGAGTTTAACTTTGGTAAAAATTTTAGTGCTTCATCTTTCTTTTTACCATCAATTAGAAGGTTCATTTTCTTAAGAGCGTTTCTAAATCTACTCTTTCTAGCTTTATTTACCGCCGTTTGTTTAGAAATTCTTCTAATTTTCTTAATTGCTGATTTTGTGTTTGCCATCTGCGCAGGGGTATAGCTTGAGAATTTATAGTGGTCAACTAAATATTTAACTATTTTTGACAGGAAACACAAAAAAAAGTTGACCTATTTGATGTTATCTTTTTTTTTATAATGCCTTTGCAATTCGCACGACTACAATCAGCTCCGTCTTGCTGATAGACTTTAAACTCCTTTTGAAAGGTACCTTTGTTACCTGAGATATCTTTAAAATCTCTTATACTTGAGCCTCCCTTATTAATTGCCTGTTGAAGTATTTTCTTAGAATTAAATATAATATTTAAACATTCATTTTTATTAAGTCTTTTTGCCTTTTTAAATGGATTTATTTTACTGGCGAAAAGAATTTCACTTGCATAAATATTACCTATTCCAGAAACAAATCTTTGATCAAGTAAGAAACTTTTTATATCCTTATTTTTTTTCTTAAAATAATTAACTACATAATTTAAGTTAAATTTATCACTAAATGGTTCAGGTCCCATTGATTTAAATCTTTTCTGTAGATCTTGATAATTATTAATTATTTCAAAAAATCCAAATCGTCTTGGATCATTATAAATTACTTTCAAGCTATCAAATATAAACTCTGCATGATTGTGTTTTTTAGGTAAAAAGGGTGAATGATAAAAACTAGTATTCGTAAATTTAAGAGGTTTTTTATTATCAAGAATGTGAATTGTTCCTGACATTCCTAAATGGATTAAACAATAATCTTCATTTTGAAAATGGATAATCAAATATTTAGAAAATCTACTAACTTCAATTATTTTTTTATTTTTAAGAAAACTTTCAAAATCACTTGGTATTTTAAACCTTAAATTCCTGTTTCTAATTATTACTTTTTTTATGCTTTTTTTTTTGATCTTTTTATGAAGGGATTGTCTAACAATTTCTACTTCTGGTAATTCTGGCATTTGATACTATATTCAATATATATTTTTTTATGCAACAAAATCTTCAAAATAAAAAAGGACTTGTAGAAAATGTATTTAATCAGGTCTACAACAAATATGACTTGATGAATGACTTTATGTCTATGGGTGTACATAGATATTGGAAAAAAAGTTTAATCAATATGATGAATCCGAGAGTTAGTAGAAAATTAATAGATGTTGCGTGTGGGACGGGGGATGTTGGAAAGTTATTTTTAGATAGTACAAATAAAGAGGCTGAAATTACTTGTGTAGATCCTAATAAAGGAATGGTTAGTCAAGGAAAGCAAAAATTATCTAATTACAAAAATGTAAAATGGGTTATTTCTCCAGCAGAAAAATTACCAATAACAGACAATTCATTTGATTATTACACTATTAGCTTTGGGTTAAGAAATACTAAAAATTTAAATAAAGCACTTTCAGAAGCCTATAGAGTTTTAAAGCCTGGTGGACGCTATCTATGTCTTGAATTTTCGAAGATTCAAAACTCAAATCTTGATTTTATATATAAAAATTATTCAAGACTCATTCCTATAATTGGCCAGTTTGTAGTTGGAGAAAAAGAACCTTACGAATATTTAATCAAAAGTATTGAACAATTTATTAATCAAGACGAATTAATAGAGTTAATGGAAAAAAATAATTTTCATAAATGTTCTTATAGAAATCTTTCTGGTGGTATTGTTTCAATTCATAGTGGTTGGAAAATTTAATGATTAAAAAACTTATTACTTTATTTAAATTAGGAAGAAAAATTGCAAAATCAGATATTTTAAAAATTGCATCAAAATTTAAAAAACCTCCTTTAGCTGTAACAATATTATTTCAAATTTTATCTATTTCATTTGAAAAAAGAGAACAAAATAATTTAATTGAAGATGATGGAGAAAGATTATCTAGATCATTAGAATCTATGGGTACAACTTTCATCAAACTTGGGCAATTTCTTGCTACAAGACCTGACATAATTGGAGAAGAATTATCTCTAAAGCTAGAAAAACTTCAAGATCGATTACCCCCTTTTTCAATTCATGAAGCAAAAGAAATTATTAAAGAAGATCTTGGAGTTGATGCATTTAATTCAATAATTGATTTAAGTGAACCAGTTGCTGCTGCATCAATTGCACAAGTTCATAAAGCAAAAATAAATGACAATGGAACTATTAAAGATGTAGCAATAAAAATTTTAAGACCAAATATAAAAAAAATATTCAATGAAGAAATAGATGCGATGATGTTATTTGCATTTATTATTGAGTCATTTGTAAAAAAAACAAAAAGATTAAAACTTGTTGAAGTTGTTTTTTTACTTAAAGAAATAACTAATCTTGAGATGGATTTAAGATTTGAAGCTGCTGCAGCAAATGAATATGCAGAAAATACTAAAAATGATGCTGGTTTTAAAGTTCCTGAGATTTATTGGAATTTTACTAGTGAAAATGTAATGACTTTAGATTGGATAGATGGAATTTCAATAAGGGAAGCTGAGGAGTTAAAGAAAAGAAATTTAGATACCAATAAAATAGCAGAAGATATTATCCAGCATTTTTTGAGACATGCTGTAAGAGATGGTTTTTTTCATGCAGACATGCATCAAGGAAATATTTTTGTTGATAATAGTGGCCAGATTGTACCTATAGATTTTGGGATTATGGGGAGATTAGATAAACTTAGTAAAAGGTTTTTAGCAGAAATTTTATTTGGATTTATTCAAAGAGATTATCGAAAAGTAGCTGAGGTTCATTTAGTGGCTGGATTAGTTCCTAAAGAAGTACCAATTGATGATCTGGCTCAAGCTTTGAGATCAATTGGTGAGCCTATATTTGGTCAAGAAGTGAAAGATATTTCAGGAGGTAAATTACTCAAACAACTGTTTGATGTAACAGAAAAATTTAATATGCAAACTCAACCTCAATTATTAATGTTGCAAAAAACCATGGTTGTTGTTGAAGGTGTGGCAAGAAAATTAAATCCAAACACAAATATTTGGACAACTTCAAAGCCTGTACTAGAAAATTGGCTTAAAGAAACAAAAGACCCAATTAATAATTTAAATGAAACTTTAAAAAATACATCTGAAGTTATTAAACGTTTGCCAGAGTTTCCTGAGATTATGGATAAAGCAAATCAAGCATTAACGTTTTTAGCTAGTGGTCAAATTCCACAAAATTCAAATTCTTATACTGCTCTGAATGATAAGAAATCAGAAATGATAGCATTTAGAAATCAATCTATTATTGGTTTATTACTTCTTGTAATTTTTGGCCTTATAGTATTTTAATTCTGCAAATGAAAAATTTGTTAAATAAAAAAATACTATTTATTATCTGTGGAGGAATATCTGCTTATAAAAGTCTTGAAACAATTAGGCTCTTTAAAAAGAATGGTGCAGAAATAAAGACAATTCTTACAGCAAGTGCAAAAGAGTTTGTAACGCCACTTTCAGTAACATCACTTTCTCAAGGTAAAGTTTACAGCGATTTATTTAGTGTAGAAAATGAGGCTGAAATGGACCATATCTCGCTTTCAAGATGGGCAGATATAATCGTAATTGCACCTGCAACGGCAAATACAATTTCAAAACTGGCTCAAGGAACAACTGATGATTTAGCATCCACTGTTGTTTTGGCTTCAGATAAAGACACTATTTTAGCACCAGCAATGAATGTAAGAATGTGGGAGCATCCAACTACTAAAACAAATATAAAAAAATTAAAGGAGTTTGGATATAAACTAATTGGTCCAGAGGTTGGTGATATGGCATGTGGTGAATATGGAGAGGGTAAAATGTCAGACCCATCAGTAATTGCTGAAGAAGTTGATAAATATTTCTTAACTCAAAAAAATAACAAAAAATTTAAAGCATTAGTTACAGCAGGTCCAACTAATGAGTACATAGATCCAGTTCGTTTTATTACGAATAAATCAAGTGGCAAACAAGGATACGAATTAGCAAAATCATTATCCAAAAAAGGTTTTGATACAACATTAATATCAGGTCCAACTAATCTTGAAATAACTAAAGATATTAATCTTATAAAAGTTGAAACAGCAGATGAAATGTTAGTTGCCACTCAAAAATATTTACCTGTTGATGTAGCAATTTTTTCTGCTGCTGTAGCTGATTTTAAAATTAATAAAAAATATGAAAATAAAATTAAAAAACAAGAGAATTTATACTTAAATTTAGAAAAGAATGTAGACATACTTCATTATGTGTCTAACCATAACTCCATGAGACCTGATCTTGTCATTGGATTTGCAGCAGAAACTAATGAGATTGATAAAAATGCAGAGGAAAAATTAAACAAGAAAAATTGCGACTGGATAATTTCTAATGATGTATCAAATAAAGATATAGGATTTAATTCTGATTATAATGAGGTAACAATTCATTATAAAAACAGAGACGTTAAAAAAGAAAAACTTTCATACAAAAAAAAATCTGGAATTTCTGATGAAATAGTTGATAGAATACTTGATCAATTAAATTAATGGCGAAAGTTCTTATCAAAAAGTTAGACCCTGCAGTTGAATTACCTGCTTACAAAACAGAAGGTGCATCTGGCATGGATTTGATGGCATTAGTAAAAGAACCCATCAATCTTAAACCAAACTCATCATGTTTAGTTCCAACAGGCCTTGCTGTTGCATTTTCAAGTGATTTTGAAATCCAAATAAGGCCAAGATCTGGTTTAGCTGCAAAAAACAGTATAAGTGTTTTAAATACACCTGGAACTATTGATAGTGATTACAGGGGAGAAATAAAAGTAATTCTATTTAATCACGGGAAAAATAATTTCTTGATAAATAATAAGGATAGAATAGCACAAATGATTTTAACTCCTGTAATTAAGATGGATCTCGAGGAAACTGATGATCTACCAGAAACAATTAGAGGAGAGGGTGGGTTTGGCTCAACAGGAAAATGAGCAAAAATTTAAACAAAAAAGAAATAGAGAAATTCTCAAGACAAATAATTCTTAAAAATATTGGGGCGTTAGGTCAAAAAAAAATTTTATCTTCAAAAGTCTTGATAGTTGGTATGGGTGGTCTAGGTTGCCCAGTAGCAGAATTTTTAACTAGATCGGGTATTGGTACACTTGGGATTGCAGATCATGACACTGTAAGTCTCTCTAATATTCACAGACAAGGTCTGTATAATGAAAAAGATATAAATCAATCAAAAGTAAAGATTGCAAAAAAAAAATTAAATAAAATTAATCCAAAGACAAAAATAAATATTTTTAATTTAAAATTAAATAAAACTACATTTGAAAAAATTATTAAAAATTATGACTATATTGTTGATGGAACTGATAACTTTGAAAGTAAATTTTTAATAAATGATTTAAGTATAAAATATAAAAAATTTCTAGTTACTGGTGCTATAAGTAAGTTTGATGGTCACATTTTTACTTTTAATTTTACCAACAAAAAAGATCCTTGCTTGAGATGTTTTTATCAAGAAGAAACAATATCTGATGAAATTTTAAATTGTGAATATGAGGGAATTTTAGGAACCGTTGCAGGAATAATAGGTACGTTACAAGCCAATGAAGTCTTAAAAAAAATATTAAATATTGGACAAAATTTAAATGGATACATTCTAATTCTAGATCTATTAAATTTAAATTTCAGAAAAGCAAAAATTAATAAAAGAAAAAAATGCTTATGCAACTAATAATAAAAAAAATTTATATAGTTTTTTTTTTATTATTTTTTACTCACATTTCATTTGCTGACGAAATTTTTGTCTCTCTTAAAAAAAACAAAGTAAATGTTCGTTATGGACCCAGTTTTGAATCTGATATTAAATATGTTTATAAAAAAATTAATCTTCCATTAAAACAAATTGATAAAAAAGAAAATTTTAGGCGAATTATAGATTTAAAAAATAACAGTGGGTGGATTCATATCTCTCAATTAAAAAAAAATAATTCTGTAATAGCTACGAAAGATAAAGTTTTATTTAAAAAACCTACATCTTTTGCTAATCCAATTGCTCAAATAAAAGAAGGAAGATTATTAATTGTAGAAAAATGCGAACAAAATTGGTGTAAAATTACATCAGAAGAATTTGAAGGTTGGATTAAAACAGATAATATTTGGGGGCTAAATTAATTAAAATCATTAGATAAAGAGGATATATTTTCTTTAGATAATTTTGTGCTATGAGAATACTCTTTATGGTCAATTCCAAGCTCAATTTCTGAGCTATTAGATTGAAATTTTTCTATTTGATCATCAGTAAAATTAAAATGAATAAACTGTACTGATGAAGCTTTTCCTTCAGAAGAAGTTCTATCAACATCTTCTTCGGGAACTGCTTTAATTTTCTCACCATTTATTTTCATAAATACTGTTTCTTCTATTCCACCAACTTTTCCTAGAAACGCAGCCCTTGATATAGGATTGTCTATTTCAAACATTAAAGTTGCTGTCAGTTCTTTGCCGTTAGGTATTAAAGGATTGTACGCAGTTAACTCATCCTGAAGTTGCTCATCACCACCTTTTTCAATATATAGCATTTCTTGTACTTGAGCTAACATTGTTTCATAACTTTCAAAATAAAAAGTAGCATAAGGCCCTAAAGCAACTCTTCTATTTTTTTTATAATCAACAATACTTTTTCTTAATTCACGTCTCTTTTCTATATAAACATCTAAAGGCATGATGTCTTCTTTTTGAATTTCTCTTTTTTCTCTAGGCATGATCATAAGTTATAACTTTTTGCCACCAATTCGATAGGGTGTAGTGCCTCATCATTAGATATGTTTGTATCAACTTCTAACTGTTTTAAATGTTTACCAGCTAAAGGACAATCAGAAGCCATATACTTATTATTTTTAGTTTTTATTTGTCTAGCTGTAGGTCTTCCAACTTTATTTGCTAAATCATGAGTTTCTTTCATTACTCCAAAAGTTCCTCCATGACCTGCACATCTTTCAACTACATCAATTTTAATGTTTGGTATCAATTTTAACATATCTCTTGCTTTAATACCCATATTCTGTGCTCTAGCATGACAAGCATGGTGCACGGTTACTCCTCCATCAATCTCATTTAATCCTTCTGCTAATCCCTCATTGTTTGCAATATCCACAACATACTCATCAATATCCATAACATTTGAAGATAATTTTTCAATTTTTTCATCGTTTGGTAATAACAAGGGCCATTCGAATTTTAACATCAATCCACAACTAGCTGTTAAGGTTACTACTTTATATCCTTTATCAATCCATTCAATTAAATCTTTAGAAACTTTTTTCGCTTGTTCAACAACTTTTGGCAGATCTGCTTGCTCTAAAAATGGCATCCCACAACAACCAGGATAAGCTTCTTGAACCTCTACACCATTTTTTTTCAAAACTTTTAAAGCAGCAACACCCGTATTTTTTTTATTAAAATTTACAAAACAAGTTGAATAAATAACTACTTTTCTATCTTTAGAAGGTGTTAGATAATGTATCTTATCTTTATTTTTTTTAAAAAAATTAGAAAAAGTTTCTGAGTTATATTTTGGTAACTGAACTCTTTTATCTATTCCAGTAATTAGTTCTAAGATTTTTCTAATTAATTTATTTTTAATATTTGATGCCCAGTTAACTATTTTTGAGAACATAATACCAATTTTAGCGTTTCGATCTATTTGAGCTAATTGTGTTGGTACGCTTGGTAATTTACCTAATTTTTTTTGAGCCGTTCTATATCGCAGCATTAAATGTGGAAAATCCAAATCAAAATCATGAGGTGGAACATATGGACATTTAGTCATAAAACACATATCACACAAAGTGCATGCATCAACGACAGGAGCAAATTGATCACTAGATAAGCTTTCAACATCCTCATTTTTAGACTCATCTATCATGTCAAATAGTTTAGGAAATGAATCGCAGAGATTAAAACATCTTCTGCATCCATGACAAATATCAAACACTCTTCTCATTTCAGCATCTAATTTTTCAGGATTTAAAAAATCAGGATGCTCAAAATCTATAGGATGTCGAATAGGTGCACCTAAACTTCCTTCTTTGCTCATATAATTAAGTTTTTTGAATTCGAATTGTTTTTAGTGGGCGTTAGTCGCCCACTAAGAAATTTTATTAGCTAATAGACTCTAAAGTTTTTTGAAATTTACCAGCGTGTGATTTTTCAGCTTTAGCTAAAGTTTCAAACCAGTCAGCAATTTCTTCAAAGCCTTCTTCTCTAGCTGTTTTAGCCATACCAGGGTACATATCAGTATACTCATGAGTTTCGCCTTGTACTGCCGAAGCTAAATTTGCTTTTGTTTCACCAATTGGCATACCAGTTCCTGGATCACCAACTTCTTCTAGATACTCCAAATGACCATGTGCATGACCAGTTTCACCTTCGGCTGTTGATCTAAAAACTGCAGCTACGTCATTGTAACCTTCTATGTCAGCTTTTTGTGCGAAATAAAGATATCTTCTATTTGCTTGACTTTCACCAGCAAATGCTTCTTTTAAATTTTCTTCTGTTTTACTTCCTTTTAAAGACATTTTTTCTCCTTTTTAATGATTAACAAATCATATAATGCATATTATCAGTATGTCAATAGTTTAGAATTATTATAATGTAGATTTTAAGTGTATGATTTAATTAAATTATTTTTGAGTTTGATTATCACCCGCAACTCTAACTAACACTTCAACAGAATTTATTTTTTTTCCTGTAATATTTTTTCTAATATTTATTTTGTCTATATCGCTCTCATCACAATCGATTAGCTCATGCGTATCTTCATCAAAAAAATGATGATGTGCTGAGGTGTTTGTATCAAAATAACTTTTATGACTATCGATTGAAATTTCTTTTAAATATCCTTTTTTTTCAAATGCATGAACTGTGTTATAAACTGTTGCTAGAGATATCTTTTCATTCATTTTTTCAGATATCATTTTAACCAAATCGTTAATTGTGAAATGGAAAGTTTTTTCCCTATTATACAAAACTTCACACATTTTTATTCTTTGCTTAGTAGGTCTAAGCCCAACTTCTCTCAATTTTCCAATAAAATTACAGTTTTTTGGCATTGTTTTTTATAATTATTCTAAAGTATGAATAAAAATATAGTGTTTTATTATATTATATTAGGATTAAATCAAGTATTAAGGGTGCTCTAATATGAAAAAAAACTCATACTCCTATGATGATTTAATAACTTGTGGGAATGGTGATCTTTTTGGTCCTGGTAATGCAAAATTACCACTCCCGCCAATGCTTATGTTTGACAGAATAACGGAAATCAATGAAAATAAAGGAGCGTTTAATAAAGGCTCTTTAAAAGCTGAATTAGATATTAAAGATGATCTTTGGTTTTTTGATTGTCATTTTAAAAAAGATCCAGTTATGCCAGGGTGCCTAGGTTTAGATGCTATGTGGCAACTGGTAGGTTTTTTTCTAGGTTGGCTAGGAAATCCTGGAAAAGGAAGAGCTCTAGGAGTGGGTACTGTGAAATTTACAGGTGAAGTATTACAGAGTGTAAAAAATGTAAGATATGAAATAGATATGAAAAAAATTATGTCTCCTGGTGGAACAACTGTTGGGCTTGCAAATGGAATTGTTCTTGCAGATAATAAAAAAATATATTCAGCAGAAAGTTTAAAAGTGGGGTTATTTAAATAATGAGAAGAGTGGTTATTACAGGTTTAGGTGTTGTTTCTTGTTTAGGAAATAATCAAGAAGAAGTTCATCAATCTTTATTAAATTCAAAATCAGGAATTTCTTATGCTGAAGATTATAAAGAGCATAACCTGAAAAGCCATGTTCATGGTAAACCAAATATTAAACTTGAAGATCATATCGATAGAAAAACAATTAGATTTATGGGTTCAGGCTCAGCTTATAATTATATTGCAATGAAAGAGGCAATTGAGGATTCTGGATTAGAAGAAAGTGAAGTGAGTAATTTTAAAACTGGAATTGTAATGGGTTCTGGTGGCCCATCTATTGAAAACGTTATACTTGCAGCAGACAAGACAAGAGCTAAAACTCCAAAACTAATGGGGCCCTTTATTGTTCCAAGAACAATGGCCAGTACTGCCTCAGCAACACTTGCCGTACCATTTAAAATTAAAGGAACTAACTACACAATGAGTTCTGCATGTGCAACTAGTGGACACTGCATAGGAAATTCTATGGAGTTAATTCAAATGGGTAAACAGGATGTTGTTTTTGCAGGTGGAAGTGAAGAAATTCATTGGGCAATGACAGCAATGTTTGATGCTATGACAGCTTTATCATCAAAATATAATGACACTCCACAATCTGCATCTAGAGCTTATGATAAAACCAGAGATGGGTTTGTAATTGCAGGTGGTGCAGGAGTGTTAGTACTTGAAGAATACGAACATGCTAAAGCAAGAGGAGCTAAAATATATGCAGAATTAACTGGTTATGGAGCAACCTCAGATGGATACGATATGGTAGCACCTTCAGGTGAAGGTGCTGTTAGATGTATGAAAATGGCAATGGCAACTGCTAAAAATAAAATTGATTACATTAATACTCACGGAACATCTACTCCTGTTGGAGATATTACTGAACTTAATGCTATTAAAGAAACATTTGGGAATGATATTCCAAAAATAAGCTCAACTAAATCTTTATCGGGTCATCCATTAGGTGCTGCTTCAGTTCATGAAGCTATTTATTGTTTGATAATGATGAAGAATAATTTCATTACAGGTTCTGCAAATATTACTGATATGGATGATGATGCTAAAAAATTTCCTATAGTTTCAAAAACTGAAACGGGAGCAACTTTAAATACAGTAATGTCAAATAGCTTTGGTTTTGGTGGAACTAATGCTGCTTTAATTTTTGAAAAGGCTTAATTTATGAGTTTGATGAAAGGTAAAAAAGGCTTAATAATGGGCGTTGCCAATGAAAGATCTATTGCTTGGGGTATTTCCCAAAAACTTGCAGAGGCTGGAGCTGAGCTAGCATTTACATATTTAGGTGATGCTCTAAAAAAAAGAGTGATTCCTTTAGCAGAAAAATTAAATTCAAATGTTACATTTAGTTGTGATGTTGAAAAAAAAGAAGAAGTAGTAAAACTGTTTGAAGATATTAAATTACAATGGGGTGAAATTGATTTTGTAGTACATGCAGTTGCTTTCTCTGATAAATCAGAATTATCAGGTGAGTATTTAAATACAACAAGAGAAAACTTTTTAAGAAGTATGTTAATCTCATGTTTTTCATTTACTGAAGTAGCAAAAGAAGCTTCAAAAGTAATTAAACAAGGTGGAAGTTTATTAACTTTAACTTATGAGTCTACTAAAGCAATTCCAAATTATAATGTAATGGGTGTTTGTAAATCAGCTCTTGAAGCTAGTGTTAAATATTTAGCTCGAGATTTAGGTGCTAAAGGCATGAGAGTAAATGCTATAAGTGCTGGACCTATTAAGACATTGGCTGCATCTGCAATTGGAGACGCAAAATTCTTATATAAATGGAATGAAGATCACTCATTTCTCAAAAGAAACGTAGATATCCATGATGTTGGTAATTCGGCATTATATCTATTAAGCGACCTTGCAAATGGTGTTACTGGTGAAATTCATTATGTAGATGCTGGATATAATAAAGTTGGGATGCCAGATCCAAAGAATATATCTTAATATTTATTAAAATTTAGTTAAAGTTTAGTTTTTATAAAAAAATTAAAATGAGTGTTAATCATTTAATTGAAAAAGCAAATACTTTACTTTCTAAAGGCAAACTTGAAGATGCGAAAATAGTTTTTGAAAGTATTTTAAAAGTACAACCTAATCATTATAAAGCTTTAACAAATATTGGTGCTATTTATTTAAGTTTTGATAAATTAATTAAAGCAGAGGAAAAATTTAAAAAAGCGATTAAAATTAAACCAGAATTTGAAATTGCACATTACAATTTGGGTATCACACAAAAAAAACTTAATAGGTTAGATTCTGCTAAAGAAAGTTTTGAAAAAGCTATAGATTTGAAAAAAAATTATGTCGAAGCCCATACAAACCTTGGTACTATATTTCTTAAACTTGACAAATTGAATGATGCAGAGACATGTTTTAAAAAAGCAATTAAATTTAATTCTAGTTTTGCAGATGCACATTATAATTTGGGTATTACCCAGGCGAAACAATTTAAATATAAAGATGCTGAACTTAGCTATCAAAATGCAATAAAATTTAAATCAAATTTCGAAGAAGCAACAAATAATTTAAAAAAAATATTAAGGCAAAATAAATTGTTATTAAGAATTGATGAAACACAAAAAAAATTATCTATTAATAATAAAATTAATTTTGGACTAGCTAAAAATCCTTTTGTATCAAAAAGATCTGTTGAAACAGAACTAATCGATGAACTTTATAAAATTAAATCTATAGATTTAGATAAAACTGTTGATGTAAGATATGGAAATGGAAAATGCTCAGATTATGAATTATTTGAAAATGATTCTTCCATATTAAAAAAAGTTGAGAAAGAATTAACTGAAATTATGAGCAAAGCTGTGAAATCAGAGATTTTTATCATTGAGTCTTTTTTTAATATATTGCGATCTGGCAGTGGCCTAGCTTCACATAATCATTTAAATGATTTTGATGAATCACACAAATTAACCAATAAAAAATATAGTCTTACATACTACCTCTCTGTAGGTGATCAAAATTGTAATGAACCAGGAATTTTGAAACTATTTGATCCAGAAATAAAAATTTTGCCCTCTCCAGGAACAATAGTCATTTTTCCAGCAGGAAGACATCATTCTGCTACATATGATGGTAAAATTGATAGAGTAATGATTGGAGTAAATTTTTATAGTCTTTGCTAATTAATTAATAAAAATTCTAAAAATTAAAATTTTATATTGTAAAAACCTACTCCGTAGCCTGTTTCATAGAAAGTTTAACTTTACCTCTATCAAAACCGATCACTTTAACTTTTACTTCATCACCTTCTTTAACTACATCGGTAACTTTAGCTACTCTTTTATCTGCAAGTTCTGAAATATGAACAAGTCCATCTTGTTTTCCTAAAAAATTAACAAATGCACCAAACTCCATGATCTTCATTACTTTACCTGAATAAATTTTATTAAGCTCAGCTTTTGCTGTAATATCTTTAATCATTTGCATTGCGATGTTTCTAGATTCTTCATCTGGAGCAGCAACTGTCACAACTCCTTCATCATTTACATCCACTTTTGCACCTGATTTTTCAACGATCTCTCTAATCGTTGCACCACCTTTTCCAATTACAGCAGCAATGTCTTTTTTATCAACATTAACTTGTTCCATTTTTGGTGTATGTTTTCCAACATCAGATCTTGAAGCTGACAATGCTTTATTCATTTCTCCTAAAATATGAATTCTTCCATCTTTAGCTTGACTTAATGCCTGCTCCATAATTTCAAATGTAATACCTGTGATTTTAATATCCATTTGAAGAGAAGTAATTCCATCTTTAGTTCCAGCAACTTTAAAGTCCATGTCACCAAGGTGATCTTCATCACCAAGGATGTCTGAAAGAACACTGAATTCATCACCCTCTTTAATTAATCCCATTGCAATACCTGCGACTGGCTCTTTAATCGGTACACCTGCATCCATTAATGCTAAAGAAGTTCCACAAACAGTAGCCATTGAAGAAGAACCGTTAGACTCTGTAATCTCAGAAACTACTCTGAAAGTATATGGAAATGCTTCTTTAGTAGGTAATGAAGAATTAATTGCTCTCCACGCTAATTTACCATGACCAATTTCTCTTCTTCCTGTTCCAATTCTACCAGTTTCTCCAACTGAAAAAGGAGGAAAATTGTAGTGAAGCATAAATCTTTCTCTTTGAAGTCCATCTAGACTTTCAATTCGTTGTTCGTCATCTGAGGTACCTAAAGTTGCAACAACAATTGCTTGTGTTTCTCCTCTGGTAAATAATGCAGAACCGTGCGCTCTTGGTAAAACACCAACTTCACATTCAATTGGTCTTACATCTGACAAACCTCTTCCATCAATTCTATTTTTATTTTTTAGAATATCGGTTCTAACGATCGATTTTTCAAGATTTTTTAGCTGACTGTTAACATCTAGATCAGTATAATTTTCATCTTCCTCATAAAGTTTTTTAGCTTTATCAGTGATCTCTGAAATTTGATTTGATCTATCTTGTTTATCTCTTGTTGCAAAAGCTTTTTTAAGATCTTCTGTGAAAGTTTCCTCTAATTTTTTCTTAACTTCAGATAGATCTTTCTTTTCAACAGTCCACTCGGCTTTTCTGCATTCTTTTGCAAGTTCTTCAATCATTTTAATTACAGGAACAAATCCCTCATGACCAAATTTAACAGCATTTAACATTTCTTCCTCTGTTAAGCCATTTGCTTCGGACTCAACCATAAGCACAGCTTCTTTTGTACCTGCTACAACTAAGTCCAATTTTGATTTTTCTAAATCTATTTTAGATGGATTTAAAACATATCTTCCATCTATAAAGCCAACTCTTGAAGCTCCAACAGGACCCATAAATGGCATTCCAGATATGGCTAATGCAGCTGATGAAGCAGTGATTGATAAAATATCTGGTTCATTTTCTTTATCATATGAAATTACAGTTGGTAATAACTGAACTTCATTTTTAAATTCGTCAGGAAACAAAGGTCTGATTGGTCTATCAATTAATCTAGAGATTAATGTTTCACTTTCAGTTGGTCTTGCTTCTCTTTTAAAATATCCACCTGGAATTTTTCCAGCTGCATAATATTTTTCTTGGTAATTTACAGATAATGGAAAGTAATCCATATCAGGATTTACTTTTTTTGCTCCTACTACTGTTGCTAGTACAACCGTCTCTCCACATGTTGCGATTATTGCACCGTCTGCTTGTCTTGCTACTTTACCTGTTTCTAAACTTATCTTCTTTCCTGCTACTTCAATTTCCTTCTTGTGTACTTTAAACATTTCATTTCCATTTCGTTTCGTTCGTTTCGTTCCATTCAGTTCTATCTATCTTGACTTCTATTTTCTTAAATTCAATTTCGACAGTACATTTTTGTAAGAATCCATTTTGTTTCTCTTTAGATATTCTAACAATTTCTTTCTTCTATTTACCGCTCTCAACAATCCAACAGATGAATGTTTATCCTTTTTGAATTGCTTAATATGTTTTGAGAGAGTTTCAATTTTTTCAGTTAGCAAAGCAATTTGAATCTCTGAGGATCCAGTGTCTTTATCGTGCATTGCTAATTCTTGTGCCTTTTTATTCATGCCTCTTTCTTCCTATTTATTTGTTTGTTTTATTAAGTTTTCTATTTTTTCCGCATACTCAAAAGATTCGTCTTTTCTAAAAAGTAATTTTGGTAAAAATTTCATAACCACTTTTTGTGATAAAATTTTTCTGATTAAAAATGAGTATTCTTTTAAAACGTTAATTGTTTCTTCTGCATTTTTTCCTCCCAATGGAAGAACATATGCTTTAGCGATTTTTAAATCTGGACTCATTCTAACCTCAGTAACTGTAATAGTGTTCGTTTCTAAATTCGGCACCTTAGCCTCATTTCTTATAAAAATCATGCTTAAAGACTGCTTGATCATTTCTCCAACTCTAAGCTGTCTTTGAGATGCTGGTTTTCCTATTCTATCTGCCATTAAATTGACCTCTCTGTAGATGTAACACTAAAAGCCTCTATTGTGTCATTTTTTTGGAAATCCATATAATCTTTTACTGTAATACCACATTCTTGACCGCCACTTACCTGTTTTACCTGATTTTTTTCTCTAAATATTGATGAAACTTTTCCAGTATAAATAATAGCTCCGTCTCTTATAATCCTTACATCTGAAGTGCTATTTATTTCTCCTTCAGTTACTTTTGAGCCAGCGACTTTTCCAGCACCTGAAACTTTAAATATTTCCAAAATTTGTGCTGTACCAGTAATTTTTTCCTGAACGTCTGGTGATAATAATCCTGACATTCTTTGCTTAATATAATCTAAAACTTCATAAATGATATTGTATGAAGATATTTTTATTTTCTCATTTTCAGCAAGTTTTTTTGCTTCTTTACTTGGTTTAACATTGAAAGCTATTAATACTGCATTTGAAGCTTTAGCTAATGTAACATCTGTTTCAGTTACCATTCCAATATCTGCTAAAATTATTTTAGGTTTAACTTCATCATGTTTTATTTGACTAATTGCATTTTTAATTGCTTCAGATGATCCATGTACATCAGATTTAATAATCAAATTTAATTCTTCAGTAGATTGATCAGAAAAGGCCGAGTCTTGAGTTGCAAATGTAAGTGGAATTTTTCCATCCTTACTTTCTTGAGCTCTATTTTCACTCAGTGTTTTGGCTTCTTTTTCTGTATCAAGAACAATAAAATCATCTCCAGCTTTTGCTGCACCATTTATTCCTAAAATCTCAACAGGTGTCGAAGGGGAGGCTTCATTAATGTTTTCGCCTTTATCATTAATAATAGCTCTAACTTTTCCCCATCTTAAACCGCTTACAAAATAATCACCTCGCTTGAGCGTTCCAGTGGTAACAATTACATTTGCAACGGGACCTCTACCAATATCAATTTTTGACTCTAGAACTATGCCTGTAGCTTTGGATTCGTAATCTGTTTTAAGATCTAAAATCTCCGCTTGAAGTATTATTGACTCTAGTAATTTATCTAAATTTTGTTTTGTTTTAGTTGAAATTTCAACCATTAAAGTATCACCAGATAAATCTTCAGCAATTAATTCATGTTCTAATAATTGATTTTTTATTTTCTGAGGATCTGCCTCTGGTAGATCACATTTATTTATAGCTACAACAATTGGAACATTTGCAGCTTTAGCATGTTTTATAGACTCAACAGTTTGAGGTTTAACTCCGTCATCTGCGGCAACAACTAATACAACCACATCAGTTAATTTTGATCCTCTTGCCCTCATCTCTGTAAAAGCAGCGTGGCCTGGTGTATCAATAAATGTTAATTTATTATCTTGGCTTTCAATTTGATAAGCTCCAATATGTTGAGTTATTCCACCAAATTCTCCTGAAACTACATTTGCACTTCTAAGTACATCTAGTACTGATGTCTTGCCGTGATCAACATGCCCCATTACAGTAACTATTGGTGGTCGATTTTTTAAATTTTCACTTCTTGAAGCTTTTATTTTTTGAATTATTTCTTCTGCTTTTTCTTCTCTTATCGGATTATGACCGAATTCTTTAACTAAATATTCTGCAGTGTCTGCAGCTAATGTTTGATTAATAGTTACTGTAACACCCATTCCAAATAAATGCTTAATTACATTGCTTGATTGTTCGGCCATCCTATTCGCCAGATCTCTAACTGTAATTGCTTCGGGAATATTAATGTCTCTTTTAATTGGTTTTAAGTTTTCTTGAGAATCATCTTTTGTAGAATTTTTAATTTCTTTTTGTCTTGCTCTCTTAACTGATGCTAAACTTCTTTGTTTTGCATCAATCTCATCACTTAAAGCTCTTGAAACTGTTAATTTTAATTCTCTTTTTTTCGTACCCGCTTTTAAAGTTTTTTTATCTTTATTATCGCTATCTCCTTTAAGTCTTTTAGTAGCTCTTTGCTCTGCTAGTTTTCTCTTTTCAAAATCATTTGTTATAGGGGGTGATTTAGGATTAAATGATGATTTTGATGGATTTCCTTTATTGAAAGTTGAGGTTGTTCTTGGCTTATTCGTGTTAGATCTAAATGACCCACCTCTACTAGAGAATTTTCCTGTTTGTTTTTCAATTACTACAGAATTTTTATCTTGAGTTTTAGCAATCTCAATATTTTTTATTGATTTTTTGGCTGAGCCTGAAATTGTTAATTTTGTTTTTTTCTCCATAACTCATCACTCAATCTTTATAAACAATGTTTCGCGCGGACATAATCAACTCATCTGCTTCTTCTTTTGATAAAGCAAAATCTTCAAGATAACCTTGAATTTTTACTCTCTCACCTTTAACCACATCATAACCACCAGTCAATTCATCAGATGCTAAGTCTGCAAAACCCTCTAAGCTTAAAATTTTTTGTTCACCAAGTGTAACTAACATCCCTGGAGTTAATCCCTTTAAGTTAATCAAGGCATCTTCAAGACCTAATTCTTTAATTCTTTGAGAAATGTCCTCCTGATCCTTTTCATGAAACTCTTTAGCTCTTTCTATCAAAGCTTTAGCAGTATCTTCTTCTATACCTTCAATCTTCATTAAATTTTCAGCTGAACTATCTTTGATATCGTCAATAGTTGAAAAACCCTCAGCAACAAGTAGCTGACCTAACGTCTCGTCTAACTCTAAATTTTTTACAAAGTTCTCTGTTTTTTCTTTAAATTCTAATTGTCTTCGTTCAGAATCCTCCGCATCTGTCATTATATTAATTTCATAATTTAAGAGTTTGGTTGCAAGTCTGACGTTTTGACCCCTTCTTCCAATTGCTTTGCTTAAATTTTCTTCGGTTAGAATTACATCAAGTTTTTTTCTTTCATTATCAACGTTAACTCTTTGAACTTCAGCAGGGGATAAAGCATTTGAAACCAAAATAGCAGGATCTTCTGACCAATTAACTATATCAATTTTCTCTCCTTGAAGTTCATTTACAACAGCTTGAACTCTTGAACCTCTCATACCCACACAAGCACCAACTGGATCTAAAGATGTATCGACTGCTTTAACACATATTTTTGCTCTACTTCCAGGATCCCTTGAAGAAGATTTAATTTCAATTAATCCATCGTAAATTTCTGGGACTTCTTGAACAAAAAGTTTTTCCATAAATTTAGGATGAGCTCTTGATAGAAATATTTGTTGGCCTCTAGGTTCTCTTCTAACATCATAACAATATGCTTTAATACGATCACCTGCTTTAATATTTTCACGAGGAATCAATTCATTTTTTTGAATTATTGCTTCGGTTCTTCCTAGATCAACAATTACATTTCCAAATTCTAATCTCTTTACAATTCCACTTAAAATTGAATCTTTTTTATCTATAAAATCATTAAATTGTCTTTCTCTTTCAGCTTCTCTTACATTAAAACTAATCACCTGCTTTGCTGTTTGCGCAGCTATTCTTCCAAAATCAAATGAGGGAAGTGGCTGTAAAATTTCGTCACCAATAGACTTATCTTTGTTTAATTCATTTAAATTAATTGCATCCTCTAGTTTTATCTCAGTATTTGCATTTTCAGGATTTTCAGCGATTATCAATTTTCTAAAAAGCTCAATATCTCCATTGTCTCTATTGATGGAAACTTTAATTTCATTTTCCTGTCCAAATTTTGATTTTGCAGCTTTAGCAATACCAGTTTCCATAGAACTTATAATTAGTTCTTTATCAATTGATTTTTCTAAAGCTACAGCTTCAGCAATTCTTAATAATTCAAGTTTATCTGCTCTTTTATTTAACATAATTTTGTTTGCTCCAAAAAAAAATGGGCTAAGGCCCATTTTGTAAAGATCAATAATGTAGTTGCAATATAGTAAAGTTTTTTTTTAATTCAACAGAAACTATTTAGAAAAAAAGTTAGTTTTATCAGTTTTTTCCCACGAAAATGAACCATTTTCCTCAGGTGTTC
>CACJHS010000017.1 GCA_902593235.1 uncultured Pelagibacteraceae bacterium | reverse complement strand
AAAAGGTAAATACAAATAATTTACCAACTAGAGAAAAGCCTACTGACTTAAAGGGTAAATATATATTTCCTGGTATAGTGGATATGAGAGTTTTTGTAGGCGAGCCAGGATATGAATATAAAGAAAATTTTAGGACTTTAAGTAATGCAGCATTATCTGGAGGAGTAACTTCCGTCGTAACCATGCCAAATACAGATCCAATTATAGATAATGTATCAATTGTAGATTTTTTAAAAAGAAGAGGACGTGATAAGTCTAAAATAAATATCTTTCCTTGCGCTTCATTAACTCAAAACACTGATGGCACCAATATGACCGAATTTGGGTTACTAGCTAAAAAAGGAATTATTGCTTTTACTGACGGAGTAAAAACAATTCAAAATACTAGACTTATGTCTAGAATTATGAATTCAGCTAAAGATTTGGGATGTCTTATAATGCAACATGCTGAAGATTACGATTTAGCTAAAAATGGAATGATTAATTCTGGCATTATTGCAACAAAACTTGGCTTATCAAGCATACCAGATATTGCTGAAAGAATTATAATTGAAAGAGATCTTACTCTCTTAGAAAAAACTAAATGTCGATATCATATATCTCAACTATCAGCTGGAAAATCTGTAGATATAATTAAGGAACGTAAACAAAACGTTAAATTTACTTGCGGTGTATCAATAAATAATCTCTCATTAAATGAAAATGATATTGGAGATTTTAGAACATTTTTAAAATTATCACCTCCACTAAGAAGAGAAGAAGATCGAGCAGCTTTAGTTCAAGGATTAAAAGATAAAACTATTGATGTAATTGTTTCTGACCACAAGCCTGAAGATGAAGAATCTAAAAGATTAACTTTTGCTCAAGCTGCAACAGGCGCATCTGGTATTGAAACATTGTTATCCTTAAGTTTAGAATTATATCATAACGGATCTGTAAAACTTGAAACTATCATACAAGCATTAACATCTAACCCAGCAAAAATATTAAATATAAATAAAGGAAACCTGTCTATTGGAAATGATGCAGATTTTTGTATAGTGGATATCAATAAACCATGGATTGTAAAAAAAGAAAATTTAATCTCTAAATCTAAAAATACTTCAATTGAAGATAAGAAACTTCAAGGAAAAGTAACCAATACATTTGTAAAAGGTATAGAATTATTTAAAATATAAAAATGGAACTTTTTATAATAGGTATAATCTCATACCTAATGGGATCAATTCCCTTTGGATTAATTTTAACTAGAATGTTTTTAAAAAAAGATATTAGAGAGATAGGCTCTGGTAATATTGGTGCAACAAATGCTCTAAGAACTGGTAATAAACTAATTGGCTATTCGACACTAATACTTGATGTATTAAAAGCAGTAATACCTGTTCTATACGTAAAAAATAATTTTCCTGATGCAGTATATATATCAGCTTTATGTGCTTTTATAGGTCATGTGTTTCCTATTTGGTTAAAATTTAAAGGCGGCAAAGGTGTAGCAACATATGTTGGGATACTTTTTTCCTTAAATATTATTTTTGGTTTAGTGTTTGGAGTTAGTTGGTTAATAATTTTTTTTATTTCTAAATATTCATCCTTAGCTTCCTTGATAGGATCACTTTCTATACCTGCTTATATTTTAATTATAGAAGGATCAGAAAATGTATTTTTTTACGTAATAATGTTTATTTTAATATTTTTTACCCACAGAGAAAATATTAAACGCCTGAAAAATAAAGAAGAAACTAAGACTAAAATTTATTAATTTGACTATCAAACTCTTTTGAGTAGTTTGTTATTTTATGAATCTAGTCATAGTTGAAAGCCCTGCTAAAGCTAAAACAATTAATAAATATTTAGGCGATAACTATACAGTTTTAGCAAGCTATGGTCATATTAGAGATCTTCCATCAAAAAATGGATCTGTTGATCCTGATCAAAATTTTAAAATGGAATGGGAAGTTGATAGCTTTTCAAAAAAATATCTTAAAGAAATTACAGATGCTGCAAAAGATTCTTCGAAAATAATTCTTGCCACTGACCCAGATCGTGAGGGAGAGGCTATAGCTTGGCATGTAAAAGAATATTTAGATGAAAAAAAACTTTTAAAGGATAAAGAAATTGAACGTGTAGTGTTTAATGAAATAACAAAAAAAGCTGTCACACATGGTATTGAAAATCCAAGACAGATAGAACCTCTATTAGTCGATGCTTACATGGCTAGAAGAGCGCTAGATTACTTGGTTGGATTTAATATATCACCAATACTGTGGACTAAATTACCTGGTTCAAAATCTGCCGGTAGAGTTCAATCTGTTGCACTTAAATTGATTACTGAAAGAGAGCATGAGATTGAATTATTCAAGCCTGAAGAATTTTGGACTTTAAGTATTAATTTTCAGGATAAAAATAAAAGTAACATTACAGCAAGTATTTCTCAACTTGATGGAGAAAAAATTGAAAAATTTTCATTTAAAAATAAAGAAGAAATTGAAAAAGCAATTTCCAATATTAAGAGCAAAAAGTTCAATATTACTGATATTTCTTCTAAAGTTGTGAGCAGAAATCCCTCAGGGCCATTTACTACTTCAACACTTCAACAAGTTGCTTCTAGTAGATTAGGTTTTGGTGCATCAAGAACAATGCAAATAGCACAAAAACTTTATCAAGGAATAGAAATTGAGGGAGATACTGTCGGGTTAATTACTTATATGAGAACAGATGGAACTAATTTATCAGCTGATGCTGTCTCTGATTTTAGAAATTTTATTAAAAAAGAATATGGAAACGAATACTTGCCAGAAAATCCAAATAATTACTCGGGGAAAAAAGCAAAAAATGCTCAAGAAGCTCATGAAGCAATAAGACCGACTGATATTAATAGAAATCCAGATACTGTTAAAAAGTATTTAAGTTCTGACCAACAAAAATTATATTCTTTAATTTGGTCTAGAGCTCTATCGTCTCAAATGGAAACAGCAAAATTTGATAGAAATACAATAACAATTGAATCAGAAGATAGTAAAACGATATGTAAATCAAGTGGATCAGTTTTGAAATTTGATGGATTTTTAAAAGTTTATTCAAATCAAAGTAAAGATGATGATGAGCAAATTTTGCCTGAGATGTCAAAAGGACCAATTAATATAGAAGCTCTTATTGATGAACAGCATTTCACTCAACCTCCCCCACGTTACTCTGAAGCGAGTTTGGTTAAAAAATTAGAAGAGTTAGGAATTGGAAGACCTTCGACTTATGCAAGTATAATTTCAACAATAGCAAATAGAGGCTATGCAGAAATAGTAAATAAAAGATTTTTTCCAACTGACAGAGGTAAATTAATTTCTGCTTTTTTGGAAAAACTATTTTCAAAGTATGTGGATTATAATTTTACAGCTGGACTAGAGGATCAATTAGATGAAATTACCTCAGGTAAAGAAAGTTGGTTAAAAGTTCTAGAGATGTTTTGGAAAGACTTTAATAGTAATGTTTCAGAGGTAAAAGAAAAAAGAACTAGAGAAGTTTTGGATCTTCTAAATGATAGTTTGGGAGCATTAATATTTGACACTGATAATGAAGGAAAGATAGTTAGAAAATGTCAGTTATGTGATACTGGTTCATTAAGTTTAAAAAATAGTTTTAGAGGAGGTGCTTTTATTGGATGTTCAAACTATCCAGAATGTAAATTCACAAGACCATTATCAAAAGCAAAAGCTGCGGCTCAGTCACAATTAGCAGAACCAAAATTTCTTGGAAAACATGAAAATGGAAATGATATTTTTTTAAAAAATGGAAGATTTGGTCCTTATCTTCAATATGAAAAGGTTATTGAAGAAAATATTGAAGAAGAAAAACCTAAAAAGAGAAAAAAAACAAAAAAAAAGAAAACTGAAGTCAATGAACTATTAAAAAATGTATCAATTCCAAAAGGAATTGAATTAGAAAGTATAGATTTAGAAAAAGCTAAATTTTTATGCTCACTTCCTAAATCACTAGGTATTAATCCAGAAAATCAAAAAGAAATCACTTTAAATACAGGTAGATTTGGTCCTTATTTGAAATGCGAGAATAAATCGGCAAGAATAGAAAACGTAGATGAAATTTTTTCAATAGGGTTAAACAGAGCTATTACGCTTATAGCTGAAGCAAAACCAGGAAGAATGTCATCATCAATTATTAAAGATTTAGGTGAACATCCTGAAGATAAGAAACCTGTGAGAATAATGAAAGGACAATATGGGCCTTATATAAAATACAAATCATTAAATGCAACAATACCTGAGGAAAAAGACCCAACAGAAATCACAATGGAAGAGGCTCTAATTCTTATTGAGAAAAGAAGAGAATACGATAAGAATAAGAAGCAAAAAAAACGAAAACCTAAATGAAAAAAATATTCTTCTTAATAGTTCTATCTTTTTTTATAAACAATTATTCTTTGGGAAACGATAATTGTTCTGCATATAAAAAATTGTCTAAAGAATATTTAAAATGTTTGGGTGGCAAAGTTAAAAAAAAAACATCAGGTTTAGGTCTGGATACTAATAATATTAAAGAAAAAAAATATTTAACGGATTGGTTTAAGAAAAAAGAAAAATGAATTTTGAAGAGAGCTTAATTAAAAATAAAATAAAACTTCCAGAGCCAAAAGCTCCTGTTGGTTCTTACGTAGCCACTAAAATAGCTGGGAAACTACTATACATTTCAGGTCAAATTTCAATCTCAGAAAATGGAGAATTAATTAAAGGTAAGTTGGGTAAAGAGTTATCTACTGAGGATGGATATAAGGCTGCTGAAAGATGTGCTTTAAGTATAGTATCACAAGTTAAAAGTGCATGTAATGGAGATTTAAGTAAAATTAAATCATGTATTAAATTAACTGGATTTGTAAATTCTACAGACGAGTTTACTGATCAGCCAAAAGTTATAAATGGAGCATCTGATCTAATCGCTTTGATTTTTGGTGAAGCTGGCATGCATACTAGAGCTGCTGTAAGCACTAATAGTTTACCTTTAGGTGTATCAGTTGAAGTTGATGCAATTTTTGAATTAAATTAATACTATCTTCCAATTCCAAAATATTTAAAACCCATCTTTTTAATCTTATCAGGAGAAAAAATATTTCTCATATCATAGATAATGAGATTTTTATTATTAGAAAATTTTTTAAAATTTATTGATTTAAAATCATTCCATTCAGTATGAATTATAATTAAATCTGATCCTTTAATAGATTCTTGTATAGAATTTGAGAATTTAACATTTTTAAACTTACTAAATTCTTTTTTAAAACCAGTTGGATCAAAGTATTTTATTTGAGCGCCTCTTCTTGATAAATAAGGAATCAATTTTAAACTTGAAGAATCTCTCATATCGTCTGTGTTTGCTTTAAATGTTACTCCTAAAAAAGATATTTTTTTATTTTTAACTTTATTTTTTAAAATTAAATTAACTCTTTTTTGTAATATATCTGATCTAATTTCATTAGATTTAATTACACTTTTTATTACTGATAAATTAGTTTTAAATTTATCCGCTGTAGAAACAATTGCTTTAGTATCTTTTGGAAAACATGATCCACCATAAGCTGGTCCTGCTCTTAAAAATCTGCTTCCAATTCTTTTATCGAGACCTATACCAATGGAAATATCCTCAACATCAATCCCGGTTTTTTCACATAAATTTGCTATTTCATTAATAAATGTAATTTTCGTTGCTAAAAAAGCATTTGATGCATATTTAATCAATTCTGCAGCTCGTCTATTTGTAGATACAAACTTTGCACCTTTGGATATTAATGGTGAATATAAATTTTTTAATATTTTTTTAGATTTTTCATCATTACAACCAATAACAACTCTATCAGGATAAATAAAATCTCGTATTGCCTCTCCTTCTCTTAAAAATTCTGGATTTGAAACTACAGAGAAATATTTTCTACTTACCTTTTTGGAAATAATCTTCTCTACTTCGTCTCCGGTTGTTACAGGAACAGTAGATTTATTTATTATAATTTTAAATTTATCTACAGATTTAGAGATTTCTTTTGCCGCAGAATAAACTTGGCTAAGATCTGCGCTATTGCTATTTTTTTTGGTTGGTGTTCCTACACATACAAAAACAATATCAGATTTTCTTATAGATTCTTTTAAGTTTGTTGAAAAATTAAGTCTTTTATTTTTATAATTTTTTAAAACTAATTCTTCTAAACCAGGCTCATAAATAGGTATAATGCCTTTTTTTAAATTATTAATTTTGTTATTATCTTTATCCACACATATAACATCATTACCTAAGTCAGCAAAACAGACACCACTTACTAAACCTACGTATCCGGTGCCAATCATACATAATTTCATAATTTACCTATTACTTTAGAAGAATTGATGTAACCCGTCATTGTCCCACAATCAAGATATTTTCCCTTAAAATTGTGAGCTACAAATTTTTCTTTATCATTTATTAAATCTTGAATTGCATCTGTTATGTGAATTTCATTTCCTTTGCTTGGTTTTAAAAATTTAAGCTTCTTAAAAATTGTACGTGGAAGTATGTATCTGCCTATTACCGCATTATTTGATGGTGCATTTTTAAGAGATGGTTTTTCTACCACACCATCAATTACATAATCTGTTTTATTTAATTTTTTATTTAATTTATAAATGCCCCATCTAGAGACAGTTTTTTTATTTACTTTCATAGAAGCCATAACAGAGGCTTTATATTTTTTATGAACTCTAATCATGGCTTTTGAACAATTTTTTTTAATTATTAAATCATCAGGCAATAGCATCAAAAAATATTTATTTTTAATATATTTTTGTGTTTTCAGGACAGCATCACCAGTGCCCTTAGGAATATTTTGGTATACAAATTTAATTTTTTTTTTATAATTTAGTATTTTTTTATACTCATCAATTATTCTTTTATCTTTCTTTTTTTTAATAATGTTTTGGTAAAATTTATCATTGTAAAAGTAATTTTTAATCATTTGTTTCTTGGTAGATATTATAAAAACTATTTCTTTAATTCCGGCATCAATACATTCATCAAGAATATACTCAATTCCAGGCTTACCGTTTATAGGTAGAAGCTCTTTAGCAAATACACTAGTTAAAGGCAGTAGCCTAGTGCCTAAACCAGCCAAAGGAATAATTGCTTGTTTAATCATTTAAATGTTTTACTTATTAAATATTTTAATACAAATGAAAATTTTATTAAACAATACATCATTATTTGAATCATTAAGGCCATTTAATGACCTTGGTTTTGTTCCTACTATGGGTGGAATACATAAAGGTCATTTGTCGCTAATAAACAAATCAAATAAACTTTGTAAAAAAACAATTGTAAGTATTTTTGTTAATCCAAAGCAATTTAATAACAAAAAAGATTTAAGATCCTATCCAAGAAATATCAGGAAGGATTTAAAAATTCTTAAAAAAAGCAAAAAGGTTGATTTTGTTTATCTTCCTAAATTTAAAGACATATACGATGATAAAAAAAAATCACAAATTACATTACTTAAAAAAGATGAAATTTTGTGTGCAAAGTTTAGAAAAGGTCATTTTGAAGGTGTTTTAGATGTAATGAATAGACTAACTAAAATTATAAAACCCCAGAAAATATTTATGGGAGAAAAAGATTTTCAGCAATTATTTTTGGTAAAAAAACATTTAGAAAGATTATATAAAACCAAGGTCATTCCTTGCAAAACAATTCGTGATAGAAATAATGTAGCACTTTCATCAAGAAACTTTCTTTTAAATAAGTCTAGTTTAGTCATTGCTGCAAAAATTTATAAAAAACTAGCAAGTATTAAAAAAAATATTAAAAAAAATAAAAAAATTTTGAGCTTTTTAAATCTTCAAAAAAAAGAATTAAAAAATAACTATAAAATAAAAATTGATTATTTAGAGTTAAGGAAAATAAATAATTTAAAAATTTCAAGTACAAAAGAAAATTCAAGATTATTTATTGCTTATTATTTAAAAAATGTAAGATTAATTGATAACCTGTAATTTTATAAAAAGTAAGCTCCAACTCCCAAGAAAGAAACAAAACCAATTACATCTGTGATTGTTGTCACAAAAACACTTGAAGCAATCGCTGGATCTATATTCATTTTTTTTAGGGTAAAAGGAACTAGTATGCCAAATAATCCAGCTATGATCATTGTTAGTACCATTGATATTGCTATAATCAGTGAAAGGATACTGTCTTGAAACCATATCTGAACAATTAAAGCACTTATTGCTGCAAATATAATTCCATTTAAAATACCAATAGAAAATTCTTTAAATACATTAGATGAGAAATTATTTTGAGTTAAATCATTTGTAGCTATAGTTCTTACTGTAACTGCAAGTGTTTGCATTCCGGCATTTCCTCCCATTGAAGCTACAATAGGCATCAAGAAAGCTAATACTACCATTTGTTCGATTGTTGCTCCAAACAAACTAATGCACCATGTGGCTAGAAAGGCAGTAAATAAATTAAGCAAAAGCCAATTGAATCTTCTTTTTGTTTTTTTTACAACTCCATCCGTAATTTCTTCATCACCTACCCCTGCTAATCTTAAAGCATCTTCCTCAGCTTCTTCTTTCAAGACTGTTAAAACGTCATCGTTCATAATCATACCAACTAATTTATTATTTTTGTCTACAACAGCAGCTGAATTTAAATTGTAATTTTCAAATAAGTTAGCAACTTCCTCTTTATCCATTTCAACAGGAATTAATAATTGAGATTCTGACATAATTGTTGCCATTTTAGTATCTCGAGGTGTTGTTAAAACTCTAGATGAAGGAACAGTACCTATTGGTTTAAAATCCTCATTAACAATGAAAATTTCTAGAAACTCCTCTGGTAAATCTTTGTTTTCTCTCAAATAGTCAATTGTTTGACCTACAGACCAATTACTTGGTATAGCTGTAAATTCACGCTGCATAAGTCTAGCAGCAGTGTCTTCTGGATAGCTCAAGCTTTCTAATAAAGCAAATCTATCTTTAGGGGGTAAAGAGCTAAGGATTGCATTTTTATCCTCCTCAGGAACATTTTCTAATATAGATATAGCATCGTCTGACTCTAAACCTTTTAGAATACTTACTATAGATTCTGAAGATAAATAAGTAATAATTTCTGATTGAATAGACTCATTTAATTCAACAAAAACCTCTGGATCAATATTGAAATTATTTAGTTTAATTAAACTTTCTCTATCTCCATCGCTAAGGTGTTCGATAATATCCGCAGCATCAGCAGGGTGCATTTCATTAAATGAATTGGTAATAAATTGAGCATCATTGTTTGCTATTTTGCTAGTAACAACTCTTATATATTCTTTATTAAACTCAAAATTTACTTTTTTATCTTTAGTTTTTTTAGTTAAAGACATAAATCTACCTATAATTTAGATTTGCACTATTAATACATAATAAAGATAATACAAATTATAAATGAACATAGAGATCAAAAAGTCAATAAAACCAGTAAATTATTTTGATGCTATTAATATACTAGAGTCAAGATTAAGGGATTTATATGAAAATAATGAGCAAGAATTAATTTGGACTTTAGAGCATAATGAAGTTTTTACAGCAGGAACTTCTTATAAAGAGAATGAGATTATTGATAAATCTATTAAAATATTAGAAACGAATAGAGGTGGTAAAATTACTTACCATGGGCCAGGCCAATTAATTTGTTATTTTGTTTTAGATTTAAGAAAAAAAAGGGATATCAGAAAATTTATAACAATTATTGAAAAAACAATAATTCAAACTTTAAAATTTTATAAAATAGAAACTTTTCCAGATAAAGATAATATTGGAATATGGCATAAATCTAATAATGAAGTTAAAAAAATTGCTGCCATAGGCATCAGAGTTAGTAAATGGATTGCCTATCATGGTTTCGCAATAAATATAAATAATAATCTGGAAAGTTATAAAAAAATTATACCATGTGGTATTTCAGATAAAGGAGTAACTAATTTAAAGAATATTTTAGATCAGGATTACTCAAATCTAAGTGATATATTGATTAAAAATTTTATTTCAAATTTGAAAATCTAAGTCTTTTAGATTTTAAAAGTTTTTTAAAATAATCAGGTAACAATGCTGAATAAGTATATTTTATGTCATTAATTTTAAATTTAATTGCGTATGAATGTAACATTAAATTTTTATTAATTCCTTTATTAGAATTTGATAATTTATATTTTGTATCTCCAAATATAGGATTTCCAATTGCATATAATTGTTTTCTTAACTGATGTTTTCGCCCTGTAATAGGTTTTAATTCTAATAAACTTGCCTCAGAATTTTTATCAATAACTTTAAAAATTGTTTTTGCTTTTTCAATTATTTTTTTATCACCGTCATACCTAATTAAATCATCATCCCATACACCGGATTTTTTATTAATTTCGCCTTGGCAGATAGCTAAATAGGTTTTGTGTACTTTTCTTAGTCTAAATAAAGAAGTAAGCAATTGGGCGCTCTCTCTGTTTTTTGCCATAATAAAAACTCCAGAAGTATCTTTATCCAATCTATGAACAGAATATGGTTTTGTTCGTTCAAAAATTTCACTTTTAGCAAAAATATCAATTAGATTTTTTTTTGATTTAGTTCCACCTTGCACTGATATGCCTGATGCTTTGTTTAAAACAACAAAATTGTCATTGATGTCAATAATTTGATCTTCATTTGATTTTATAATTTCTTTTGAAGGTGAAAACTTAATTTTTTTTTGTTGAATTGTTTCTTTAAATTCAATGTTGAATATATTTATTTCATCTTTCGTTTTAACTTTAAAAGAGCTTTTAACTTTCTTTCTATTAAGTTTTATTTTTCCTGTTCTTAAGTATTTCTCAACTAGTCCTTGTGGAATTTTTCCAATTTTTAATCTTAACCATCTGTCCAATCGCATATCATTACACGTTGAGTCAACGATGTAAGATTTTTTCATGATTTAAGATTTAAGCTGTAGCTTGTTTTTTCTCTTCCGTTTTAGGAGATTCTTTAGCCATGTCTTTTTTTGGCTTATCAACTCTCTTAGCTTCAACGTCTCTGTCAACAAATTCAATTATTGCCATTGGAGCATTATCTCCATACCTAAATCCTGCTTTAATTATTCTAGTGTAACCACCTTTTCTATTTTGATATCTTTTAGAAAGAGTTTTTTTAACTTTGTTAGCTGATTTAATATCTTGTAATTTAGAAACCAGCATTTTGGTTGTCTGCAAAGTTTCTTTTTTACCTAATGTTATTATTTTATCCGCTTGAGGTTTTAAAAATTTAGCTTTTGGCAAAGTAGTTTTAATTTGCTCATACTTAATCAAAGAATTAAGCATGTTCTTAAGTAGAGCTTTTCTGTGCTCTGATGTTCTATTTAACTTCTTATTTGCCAAACCATGTCTCATTAAATTGCTTCCTCCAATTTCTTAGACATTTCTGCAATGTTGTCTGGTGGCCAGTTAGGTATTTCCATTCCTAGATATAAAGACATGCCTGTTAAAACTTCTTTAATTTCATTTAATGATTTTCTTCCAAAATTAGGTGTTCTCAACATTTCACCTTCAGATTTTTGAACCAAGTCACCGATATAGATAATATTATCATTTTTTAAGCAGTTCATTGATCTAACTGATAACTCTAACTCATCAACTTTTCTTAGTAAATTTTTGTTAAATTCAGGTTCAGTAGAAACTTCTTTTACAGGTGCTTCAACTGGCTCATCAAAGTTTACAAACATTTTTAGCTGATCTTGGAAAATTCTAGCTGAATAAGCTACAGCATCTTCAGCAGAAATTGATCCATTAGTTTCAACTTCCATAATTAACTTATCATAGTCTAATGCTTTACCTTCTCTAGCAGTACTCACTGAATATGAAACTTTTTTAACTGGACTATAAAGTGAGTCTATCGCAATAAGGCCTAATGGTGGCTCTTCCGGTTTATTTAGCTCTGCGGGAACATATCCTTTACCTGTATTAACATTCATCTCCATATGAAAAGTGGTATTTTCATCTAAATTACAAATAACTAAATCGGGATTTAAAATTTCAACGTCTGCAACTGGAGCTATGTCTGAAGCTTTAATTTCTCCAGGTCCCTTAGAATCTAAAATTAATTTTTTTGTGCCCTCTGAATTACTTTTTAATGCTAAAGATTTTACGTTTAATACAATATCAGTAACATCTTCTCTGACACCTTTTATTGAAGTGAATTCATGTAAAACTCCATCAATTTGAATTGAAGTAACGGCAGCTCCTCTTATTGATGATAATAAAATCCTTCTTAGGGAATTTCCTAAAGTTAATCCATAACCTTTTTCTAAAGGCTCAGCTACAATTTTAGCATGAGTTAAGTCATCACTTATTTGAACATCTAATTTTGATGGCTTAATTAATGACTTCCAATTTTTTACATTAACATTTTCTACTTCCATTAAACTCTCCTTTTCTTTGGTGGTCTAGTTCCATTATGAGGCATAGGTGTTGTGTCTTTGATTGACAAAATTTTAAATCCTCTAGCTTGCAATGCTCTTAAAGCTGTTTCTCTTCCTGATCCAGGTCCCTTAACTTCAACAGATAAAGTTTTCATTCCATACTCAAGAGCTTTTGATGCTGCAGCATCAGCTGCTATCTGTGCAGCGTAAGGAGTAGATTTTCTTGACCCCTTAAAACCTTTTTGTCCAGCAGATGCCCAAGAAATTACATTTCCATTTGTATCAGCAATTGAAATGATAGTATTGTTAAATGTTGATTGTACATATGCAATTCCATTTAAAATATTTTTCTTAACTTTCTTTTTTTTTGAATAAGAACTTTTTACACTTTTCTTAGTAGACTTTTCTACTTTCTGATCTTTATTTTCAACCTTATCAGTTTTAGCCATAACTATTTTTTAGTTGGTGTTAATTTTTTTCCAGCAATAGCGATTGCTTTTCCTTTTCTTGTTCTTGCGTTACATCTAGTTCTTTGTCCTCTAACAGGTAATTTTTTTCTATGTCTTGTTCCTCTGTAACAAGCTAGATCGATTAATCTTTTTATACTTAACGAATAATCTCTCCTTAAATCACCTTCTACTTTAAAGTTTTGATCGATGTACTCTCTAATTTTTAAAATCTCTTCATCTGTCAATTCATTTACTCTTTTAGCTCTTGGAATTTCTAAAGATGAACAAATTTGCTGAGAGAATTTATCACCAATTCCATAAATATAAGTTAAACCTATATGAACAAGCTTATTCTGTGGAATGTTTATACCTGCGATACGAGCCATAATTTTTGTGATAAATTGTGCCTTTTATATAAGAAGATTAATCAAAGTCAACGTCTTATACATTGATAAAAGTGTCTATTTTCCTTGTTATTTCTCCAATTTCTAAGCTTCCATCAATCTCTTTAAAATTTGGATTCTCAGAGTAGAAATTTAGAACTGGCTGGGTTGTTTCCATGTATTTCTCATACCTTGAAACTATCGTATGAGTATCATCATCAGATCTATTTTCTATAATTTTTCTCTTCTCAAGTCTTTTGAGAATTGTTTCTTTATCTACGTTAAGAAATAAAATCAAATCTATACTCTGATTTGAATTTTTTAGTAACATTTGTAAATTTTTAGCCTGACTTAACGATCGAGGATATCCATCAAAGATTAATTTATTTTTTTTTTGAGGATCAGATATTAAATTTTCTATAAGTTTATTAACAATATCATCACTTATAAATTTTCCATTCTTCATGTCATTAGTAATTGCTTTACCAATGTCTGAATTATTTTTGATTTCTTCTCTTAAAAGATCACCTGTTGAAATTTGAAAAGCATTTAGTTTCTTTACAAGATATTTAGACTGAGTACCTTTTCCAGCACCAGGAGGTCCAAATAAAATTATATTCACTTACTTACCAAATTTTGTTTTTTTAATCAGTTGTTCGTATTGTGAGCTCATTAATCTTGTTTGTATTTGTGTTACAGTATCGATAGCTACTACAACAACAATTAATATCGATGCACCACCTAAATAAAAAGGTATTGGATAGTTTGCAATTAAAAATTCTGGCATCAAACAAACTAGAGTTAAATATAGAGCACCAATCGTAGTTAATTTTGTTGAAATATTTTCAATATACATAGCAGTACTTTCACCTGGTCTAATTCCTGGTACAAAACCTCCATACTTTCTAAGATTCTCGGCAGTTTCTGTTGGATTGAATGTTATAGAAGTATAAAAAAAAGTGAAAAATATTATTCCTGATGCATAAAGCAACATATAAAGAGGTTGTCCTTGAGTAAAATAAGAGCTCAAGTTTAAAAAAGTTTCATTGTTAGAAAATGAGAAATTTGAGAATGTTACTGGTAGTAATAGAAGTGCAGAAGCAAAAATTGCAGGAATTACTCCAGCCTGATTTATTTTTAAAGGTAAATGTGATGACTCTCCTCCATACATTTTGTTACCCATTTGTCTTTTTGGATAATTAATAAGAATTTTTCTTAATGCTCTTTCCATAAAAACTACAAAAAGAATTGTAACTATTAATAGAACAAATATAGCTAAGATCATAAATGTTGAAACCGCACCCGTTCTACCTAATTCAAAAGTTGTAACCAAAGCTCTTGGAATTTCTGCTACAATACCAGCAAAAATTATTAACGATATACCGTTACCAATACCTCTTTGAGTAATTTGTTCACCTAACCACATTAAAAATATTGTTCCCGCAACGATGGTTGTAACAGTAGTTATTTTAAAAAAAGCTCCTGGGTTAATTACTAAGTCAGCCGACGATTCTAGACCAACAGATAATCCATATCCTTGAACTGTTGCAAGTAATACTGTTCCATATCTAGTGATTTGTGTAATTTTGGCTCTTCCTGTCTCACCTTGAGCTTTTAAATTTTTAAAATAATCAGAAACCCCTGTTAAAAGCTGTACTATAATTGCAGAAGAAATGTAAGGCATTATACCTAATGCAAATATCGCCATTCTACTAACTGCACCTCCTGCAAAAACATTAAACATGCCTAATAATCCTTTTTGATTACCTTCCATCATGATTTTTAATTGTTCAGGATCTATACCTGGTAAAGGTACAAAAGTTCCAAATCTATAAACGGCTAATATTAAAATAGTAAATATAATTCTATTTCTTAAATCATTTGTTGATGATGATGCACTCATATAAACAAACTATTTTTTTAATTGAATAGATCCACCAATTTTTTCTAGTTTTTCTATTGCTGATTTAGAGGCCAGGTCAGCTTCAATATTAATTTTATCTTTTACTTCCCCAGATCCTAAAATTTTTAATTTTTTTGAGTTTTTATTTATTAGTTTAAGTTTTTTTAATAATTCAGAGTTTAATACTTCATTTGGATTGATATTTTTCTTGTCTATATAAGATTGAATTTTATCTAGATTTAAAATTGCAACACTTTCTTTTGATATTGGGTTAAAACCTCTTTTTGGAAGTCTTCTGTATAATGGCATTTGACCACCTTCAAAACTTTTTATAGCTACACCAGATCTTGATTTTTGACCTTTAACACCTCTTCCTGATGTTTTTCCCTTACCCGAACCAATTCCTCTTCCAACTCTTATTTTAGATTTATTGATTTTTTCTCTGTTATTTAAAGTAATCATTATCCTCTTTTTTCAATTATTTCAGAAATTTTTTTATTTCTAATTGCTGATATTTGTTTTGGTGAACTTTGTTTCATTAAAGCTTTCATTGTAGCTCTAATAACATTGTGCGCATTAGAAGTTCCCATAGATTTTGCAACAATATCTTTTACTCCTAAAACTTCACATACTGCCCTAACAGGACCACCTGCAATAATACCTGTTCCTTTAGAAGCTGCTCTTAGCACTATTCTACCAGAGCCATCTTTTGCCTTAACGTCATGATGTATTGTTCTGCCTTCTCTTAATGGAATATGAGTAAGTTTTCTTCTTGCCATTTCATTTGCTTTTTTAATAGCGTCAGGTACTTGTTTAGCTTTTGCATGAGCTATACCGATTTTACCTGCTTGATTTCCAACTACTACAAGCGCTGAAAATCCAAATCTTCTTCCACCCTTAACAACTTTAGTAATACGATTTATGTGTACTAATTTTTCTAATATATCGTCAGTTTTTTTATCTTTTAAATTTTCCATAGTTAAAATTCCATTCCATTTTCTCTAAGAGTTTCAGCAAAAACTTTAACTCTACCGTGATATTTGTAAGAACCTCTATCAAAGTAAATTTTAGTAATTTTTTTCTCTTGAGCTTTTTTAGCTAATTTTTGAGCAACTAATTTAGATAATTCTGTTTTATTAACTTTATCAGCTGATTTAAGATCTTTTTCTATAGATGAAGCTGATAACAATGTTACGTTTTTTGTATCATCAATTATTTGAGCTGAAATATTTTTTGATGATCTAGAAATACTTAATCTAAATCTATCTTTTGAAGCAACTCTTTTAACTTTATTGCTAACTCTAAATCTTTTTCTGATACTAGTGTTTAATTTCATTATTTTTTCTTACCCTCTTTTTTAAGAACATACTGTCCTTTTTCCCGAACACCTTTTCCTTTGTAAGGTTCGATTTTTCTTAATGTTTTAATTTTAGATGCTACTTCACCAACTAACTGCTTATCAGATCCTGTAATTTTTAATGTTGTTTGTTTTTCAACGGCAATTTTAATGCCTTCTGGTATATCAAAATTGATATCATGGCTATAACCCAACTGTAAATTTAACTGATTCCCTTTTAACGCTGCTCTATAACCAACGCCAACTAATTCTAGAGTTTTTTCATATCCTGTGCTAGATCCAATAACAGCATTATTAATTAAACTTCTATTCATGCCCCAAAGTCTTTTTGAGTTTTGATCTACTTTTTTTGGTTTAATAGAAATTTCTTTTCCTTCAATTATGTCTAAATTAAACATATCTAGATCAACATTGATTGATTTTTTCCCTAGAGGTCCTTCTATATTTATAATATTTCCAGCTAAAGCAACTTTTACTTTTTCAGGGATTGATATGTTAATTTTTCCTATTTTAGACATTAAAATACCTTACAAATTATTTCGCCACCAACTTTTTGTTTTCTTGCATCTATGTCTGTCATTACTCCTTTTGGAGTTGAAACAATAGCAATTCCTAAACCATTATTTATTTTAGGCAAGCTATCAGCAGATGAAAAAATTCTTCTTCCAGGTTTTGACACTCTTTCAAAAGCACTAATTACTGGATTACCTGAATGGTACTTAAGCTCTAATGATAAAATTGGTTTTTTCTCCTCAGAACTTACTTTAAAATCTTTTATAAAACCTTCATTTTTAAGTATATCTGCAATTTTTGTTTTAAAATTAGATGAAGGTAATTCAACTTTTTTATGATTTCTGGCTTGAGCATTCTTCACTCTTGCAATCATATCTCCTATCGGGTCGCTTAAACTCATAACTTTCCTTTCTACCAGCTAGATTTAACTAAACCAGGTATCTTTCCTTGTAATCCTAATTGTCTTAATGCAATTCTTGAAATCTTTAATTTTCTGTAAACACCATGAGGTCTTCCAGTAATCTCACATCTATTCATAACTCTTGTTTTAGCCGAATTTCTTGGCAGTTTAGATAATTTTTGTTGCGCTTTAAATCTTTCTTCTAGTGGAATCTTTTTATCCATTACAATCTTCTTTAATGCTTGTCTTTTCTTATAAAGCCTATCTGAAAGCTTAATTCTTTTTTTATTTTTATTAACAGCGCTTAACTTTGCCATGTTTAATTATCTCCTTTTTTAATAAATGGAAAATTCATTTTTTCCAGTAATGCAAAACTATGTTCTTTGTTGATTGCTTTTATAACTATTACTATATCTAAACCTCTAACTTTGTCTGCTCTATCAAAGCTTACTTCTGGAAAAATTATATGCTCTTTAATTCCAAATGTATAATTACCAAATTTATCAAAGCCTTTTGATGACAAACCTCTAAAATCTTTAATCCTTGGTAATGCTATATTCACCAATCTATCTAAGAATTCATACATTCTATTTTTTCTTAATGTTACCTTTAAACCAGCATTTGATCCTTTTCTTGTTTTAAAATTAGCTACTGATTTTTTAAATTTTGTTGTAACTGGTTTTTGTCCAGTAATTTTAGCCATATCTTCTTCACATGATTTTAAAATTTTAGAGTCTGTAGCATCTAAACCGAGACCCATATTTAAAACAACTTTCTCAATTCTTGGAGTCATGTAAATATTTTTAAAACCAAACTGTTCTTTTAATGCAGGCTGTATTTCTTTATTGATTATTTCTTTTAATCTTGGTGTCATTATTTTTTAGCCTCTTTTTTCTTAGCCGCTTTTTCATCAATTAGTTTTAAGTTAGAAATATGGATAAAGCTTTCCTTTGGAAAAATTCCACCTTTTTTCTCTTTTGTAGTTTTAATGTGTTTTTTAACCATATTTATTTCTTTAACTTTAGCTCTGTTATTAACTCTATCAATTTCAATAACTTCACCTTCTTTTTTTTTATCTTTTCCAGTTAAAACTCTTACTTTCAAACCTTTTTTAATCATTATAAAACCTCCGGTGCCAAAGAAATAATTTTCATTTGACCTCTGCTTCTTAATTCTCTTGTAACTGGACCAAAAATTCTTGTTCCCACTGGCTCGCCTTTGTCATCAACTAGGACAGCGGCATTGTTATCAAATCTTACTTTAGAGCCATCATTTCTATGAATTCCCTTTTTAACTCTTACAACTACAGCTTTATGGACAGATCCTTTTTTAACTTTCCCTTTAGGTATCGCCTCTTTAACTGCAATTACAATGGTGTCACCAATACTAGCGTATCTTCTTTTTGATCCACCTAGAACTTTAATGCACTCAATTCTTTTTGCACCTGTATTATCAGCTACTTGTAATTCTGTTTGAACACCAATCATTACTTTGTACTCTCCATAACTTGAAATTTTTTATTTTTAGAAAAAGGTTTGCTCTCAATAATTGAAACCTTATCACCAGTTTTGAACTTATTATTTTCATCGTGAGCATTATAGTTTTTTCTAACTCTGATTACTTTTTTTAGAACTGGGTGAGAATATTTACGTTCTACCATTACAGTAACTGTTTTATTTGGTTTATCGCTTATAACTACACCTGTAAGTATTTTTTTAGGCATTTGCTTTTCCTTTTAAAATTGTTTTTAATCTTGCTATTGTTTTTCTAGTTTCCCCAATTTTAGCTGGGTTTGTTACTTGTGAATTCATTTTTTGAAATCTGAAATTAAAAAGATCTTTTTTAAGTTTATCAATATTCTTCACAATTTCGTCCTTTGATAATTTTTTAATTTCTTGTTTTTTCATTATGCAAATCTCTTAATTGTTTTAGTCTTAATAGGTAATTTTGCTGATGCTTTGTATAAAGCTTCTTTTGCAATTTGTTCTGAAACACCATCAACTTCAAATAATATTCTTCCTGGTTTTACTCTGCATGCAAAGTACTCAGGTGAACCCTTTCCTTTACCCATTCTGACTTCAATTGGTTTTTTTGAAACTGGTATATTTGGAAATATTCTTGTCCAAACTCTTCCTTGTCTTTTCATATGTCTTGTTAAAGCTACTCTTGCAGCTTCAATCTGTTTTCCTGTAACTCTTTCAGGCTGTAAAGCTTTTAATGCGTAAGCACCATAATTTATAGTACTTGCTCTAGTAGCATTACCATGAATTCTACCTTTATGCGCTTTTCTCCACTTTGTTCTTACTGGTTGAAGCATTATTGTTTACCTTCCTTTGGTGTTACCTTGTTTGTCTCTTGGCTAAATTCTCTAGCAAAAACTTCACCTTTATAAATCCAAACTTTAATACCAATAATTCCATATGTTGTAAGAGCCTCTGCCTCTGCATAATCTATATCAGCTCTTAAAGTATGTGATGGAATGCTTCCATCTCTTAACCACTCTGTTCTAGCTATTTCATTTCCACCAAGTCTTCCACTCACTGATACTTTAATTCCTTTTGCTCCAAGTCTAATACATGATTGCATTGCTCTTTTCATAGCTCTTCTATAAGAAATTCTTTTAACAAGCTGTTGAGCTATATTTTCAGCTACTAAATAAGCATTAGTTTCAGGTTTTTTAACTTCTTTAATATTTAGATTAACTTCATTTGAAGTTAATTTTGATAGATTGTTTTTAATTTTGT
>CACJHS010000016.1 GCA_902593235.1 uncultured Pelagibacteraceae bacterium | reverse complement strand
AATTATTAGGTAAATTAAAATCTGCGATATAAATAATCATTTAAATTAAACTCTGATCTTTAATTTTGTTGTAAAGTTCTTTACATTCATTAATTAATTTAAATTCATTTTCTGGAAAAGTATGTTCTTTTTGTGTTTTATTTTTATTTATAAAATTAATTTCAGTCTCATTGATATCTAACTCGTATAAATCATTTATTTTTTTTATAAATAAATGTTTATTCTCACATAATCCTTCATAGGTAATAAAATATATTGATTCAGATTTGCAGCTATTCACAGTCAATAGAACTTTTTCATAATTTTTTTTCCACTCATAAAGCCAATAATACAAAGATAATTTATCTTGAGTTAAATTCTTTGAAAAAAAACTTTTTTGATTTAATCCAAATTCATAGTGACCCAAGCTATTCATATATTCTAAAATAAACTTATCTTCATTTTGTAGTTTTATAAAATTTATATGTTGATTAAGAAGTGACAGGCAATGAGAAAGTGGTTCTCTTAATATAATAAAAATATTTGAATTTTTTATTTTAACTAATGATTGAATTCTTAAAATATTATTATTGTTTTTTGAAAGATAAATTTTGTCTTTTTTGTTTATATGACTAATATATTCTTCAAAATCAATTAACGTTTTTTCCTCAATTTTATTCGCTTCAATAATATGGTCTTTTATGTAGTTATTATTCAATTTATATTTCCAAAAAATTTCCTCAAAAGCCTCTGGGCTATTTTGATCTATAAAAATTCCATCTTTATGAGCTCTCTCTAATTTTTTTTCTACAGAGTTCTTTTTAAGTAAAGAAAGTTTTCTAAAATAATCATTTATTTTAGGCGAAAGTGCAAATGGCAAATTATTGTACAACAATGAAATAAAATAACCAGTGGAATATAAATTATTTAGAATGGCAGTTGTTCCTGCGCGTGCATATCCACAAATAAATAATTTGTCTGAAACTGGTTTATTTTTTTTAATAAAAAATTTCTTTTCAATATCGTAAGTAAAATTTAAAATAAAACGGTTATTAAGTATTGTGTTGTGAATTAAACGATCATATGGATTATAAGTTTTTTCACTAAATTTTCCTATTAATATAAAACAAAATATTGAAAAAATTAAAACCTCTAATGATAAAAAATAATCATTTATTTTTAAATCGTAGTAATTTCCATATATATATAAAAAAATTATTGGGCATATAATAATCAATATAAGGCAAAACAATTTGAAACCTTGCTTAAGAGTTTTTTTTAAATTTAAAATTATTTTTTTTAATTTGGCGCTATCTTCTTTTTTTTCGAAATATGATATAATAAATTCTTTGTAGGCTAAAAGAAAATTAAAAAATAATTTTCCAATTTTAAAATTAAAAAAAAATAAAATTGTAATAATTATACTGAGAAACGCTAACAACCAATTAATTTCAAGGTATTTCAATTTTCAGTATTATTTTTGTTGTTTTTTTTATTTTTTATAATCTTTTTTAGCCATATTTTTAAAGGATAATAAATTATAGCAAATATAGTTAAAATAATTAAAGCTAAAATAGAAACAACTCCAATAATTGCTCCTACCCCCATACCTGGACCTATATATGCATGAGCATTCGAAAAACTTAGTAAAAATATACTAATTATTAAAAAAATTTTATAAATTTTCATTTACATTTATTATTAATAAATTCTAAATTAATTTCACTTTTGCTTAAATACCTTGTCCAATTTAAATTCCCTTTTTCAGAATTACCTAAATAATTAACATACTCCCAAATTATTTCTTTTTCACTAAATCTTTGAACAACCATGTCAGATGATTGTTCAACAAATCCATCACCATTATTTAATAGTTTAAATATTCCTCCAGATCTTTGTTTGCTATTTCTCATAACTTTACTAAAAGGCATTGTATAAGTGTCTGTAGAGATATCGTAAATATAAATATCTGAATGTCCTAATAAAAACTCAAATCGTTGTGCTAAACCTCTAACAACATTATTTCCAAATACTGATATTTTTCCGTCTCCAAGATATCTGCTATCATGTTGGTTTATCCAGGGGCCAACAGACTTCCATATTATTTTATCTTCACTAGGTCTATATAACATTACCATAGATAGATTTCTTATACTTATAAGAACATCACCTTTTTTTACAAAATCATCTGTAATAGTAATCGGATAAACTTGATTTACGTGATATCTATCCATTTCAAATTCTCCAACTCCCCAAACAATTCCTCTATTTTTTTCATTTTTAAGTATAATTTTTTCAACAGAAAATTCTTGAATTTGCTTTCCTGTTTGTGAGTCAATAATTGAAAAACCGTCATCCCAAATATGTTTATTTCTCTCATTTTTTTTTAATCTTTTAACTGCATATATTAAATTATCTCCATCATACTTATTTATTGAGTGATGATATATTTCTGGTATTAACCATTTAATTTTATTACAACTCGAAAGTCTTACAAGTGGTCCTTCACCACTACTAAAAATTACATCACCATTATTCATTAATAAAGGGTGTTGTGATCTGTAATATCTATGTGAATTAATACCATCAATAAATTCAGGTGCCATTTTATGTATTTCATCAAGCGGAGGAATCCATCTGAAAATTTCTTTGTTTTCTTTTAGAGAGTAAAGCAAAATAAACGATCCATTATCATAATCATAAGTGGAAACAAGAAGGTATCCATCTTCATAATTATCGAAGTAACTTTGATTATAAATATTCAAACTTTTTTCGAAGTCAGTCTTAGCAATTTGTGGGTCAACTTTAAGAGTATTGCTTCTAAAGAAATAGATTACTTTTCCTGGAAATTTAGCAACCTCTTCAATAATAGGAGACCATTTCCCCAATAGCAATCCACCTTTTGAAACATGTCTTACCATTGATGAAAAAATACTTAAACCAATTAGGCCAAATATAATTAGCAACAGAACTATCCAAAGACTTATTTTTTTAAATAAAAATTTTTCAAGCATTTAATTAAGAATAGAGAATTTTTTTAGATTTACTGTTTTATCACAAGAATCATTTACCTTTATAATATAAAAATCGTCTTTTTTTGTAGTTTCTATATAACCATCCACATCAGTAATAATAAATTCTTTAAGTTTTTTTAAAAAATTTTTATTTAAATATTTTTCTCCAAGAACATAGATCAAGTGATTACCCATTCCTTTTATATAGACACAATCTGATTGATTAATATTTTTCGATACTTTTATAATATTTTTTTCAAATGTAAATAAGTTATAATTATTGGTTAAAATAGATTTTATAGAGACTTTATTAATATGATTTAAAGATTTTAGGTTTAGTAAAACTGTCATGAAACCAAAAATGAAAAAAAATATATATTTGTTTTTAAAATCTTTTCTAAAACTCTCTAAAAAATCTACAAATATGATTAAAGCTAAAGGAAAGCCTATAACTTGAATTCCTAAATTAAAATGTATTAAAGGTTTTGGTGGAAAAAGACTCACAAGGGCAAAGCTTATAGTAAAGAAATAACACAAGTATAAAATGCTTATGTTATAAATAAAGTGATTTGATTTATTTTTAATATTTGAAAACGCCCTTAAGAAAGCGAAAACATAAAAAAAATTAAATGTTAATCCTGTAAAAAACCATCTTGAAAAAATTCCTCCATCTAAAAATTCTCTTGAAAAATTTTTTACACTATATTGCGGGCTACCCCATCTTAGCTCTTCACTTGTAACATGATTTACCCAAGCATAGGTATCGGTTGATAAAAAATGATATAAAAATCTTCCATAAACTATCTCACCAGATGTTATGAAATATACAAATATACTTTCAATCAAATATAAACTTAATCCCAAAAAACAAACTGTATAAAATAATTTTAAATTTTTATTAATTAAAACAATAATAGGAATAAAAGTTACAAACATTAAATTTGCCTCTTTAATTCCATATAGCCAAAAAAATAATAAAATTAGAATGATAAATTCTTTTAAATTAATATTATCAATTTTGAATTTCGTTAAATAATAAGAAATTAAAGCTATTACTAAAATAGACAGACTATTAGTTGAAAATGAATATGAATATTTTTCAATATCTGGATGTAAAATCCATGTAACAATAAAAAAAAGTAAAGGAAAAAAACTATAATATTTTTTTAATATTATAATATAAATAATGAAAGCGACAAAAATATTAAAAACGCTAGTAATATAAATCAAATTTATGTTTTCGAAAATAAAATTAAATAAAATAGGGATTATATAAAAACCCCATCTCCACTCTTGAGGAAACCATCTATAATTTTGCATGTATTGATAGTCAAAATTTTTAAAAAAATTCAAATAATCTTGAAAGTATGCCCAGTAATACATCTCACTTCCACCAGTCTGAACAGTTAAAGGAAAAAATACTAATTTTATTGTATAAAGTATTAAAACAAATATCAAAAATATTTCTAGAAAATTTAATCTGAAGTTTAGTTTTTTCATATGCCTAGTTATATATTTTAATTAGTAAAATTATATTAAAAATTTAATAAAAAAAAAAAATCTATTTTTTTTTTAATATTTTTTTTTTGATATTGGCAATAAAAGAAAACCACAAAAAGCTTATATAACCTGGCAACCATTGTAAGGTTTTAAAGTTACTTTTTTTTTTATTATCCATCATCCATGTATAAGGAATTTCAACAATCTTATTATCATTTAAGTAAGCTTTAACTGTAATTTCAAATGCATATAAAAACCCAATTTTTGAACTAATACTTATTTGATCAATCATTGATTTTTTAAACATTTTAAAACAATTTGTTGCATCTTTAATTGGAATTAAAGCAAAATTAGAAATTAAAAATGACCCAATAATTGCAATCAATTTTTTTAGCCACGGCGCACCAATCATTTTGCCACCTTTAATAAACCTACTCGGGACAACTAGATCATTTCCATCATCAATATAGCCTATCATTTTTTTTAGGATATCATATTCTAGATTCTCATCTGCTGGGATAGTCATTATTATTTCTGCTCTAGAGTTTTTTATACCTTCTATAACAGCTGTACACGGTCCTCTCATGGGATTTTTAATTAATACAATTTCAGATTTAATTTCATTTGAATTTTTTAAAAATGGCAAACTAGTATCTTCATCTAAATCGTAACAGATTAAAAATCTAATACTTATATCTAATTTTTTTTCACAATTTTTTAAGAAATTTATAATTCTTTCGCCTTCATTATATATAGGGACTATAATATCAATACTTTTCATCGTTATTTTATTTTTAATTTAGGAAAGGGTATAATGAATTTACCACCCTTTTTTTTAAATTCTGAATTTTTTAAAAAAAAATTTGCGTAATTCCAAGATAATAAAAGAGCGTAATCAATTCTTTTATTTATAAATTCAACATCGTTGATTATTTTTAAGTGAGTTCCAGGTGTATATTTATTTATTTTTCTCTTATTATTTTCGGAAGTATATTTAAAAATTTTTTTACTAATTTTAATGCAGTTCAACATGGTATTACCTTTTGCTGATGCTGTATAGCATCCCAAATTATAACCTTCTTTATATTTTTTGATAATTACTCCCCTTATATTTTCAATAATTCTAAAAGTTTTTTTAGAAAAATTTTTATATTTTAGTATATTGGATAAACCCCAATCTAACTCTTTTTTTAATTGTTTTTTTAATTTTTTTGTTACTTTTTTCTTAAAATTTTTTTTACATAAAAAAACTCTTAAAGCGGGTCCTGATGCTCCTATCTCAACCTTTTGATAATTAAACAATCTTAAATCATATTTTTCAAATAAATATTTTATAGGGTTCAATGAAAAATATGATAAATGTTCATGATAAATTAAGTCGAAAAATCCTTTATCAATCATGTCTTTAAGATATGGAAATTCAATAACAATAATACCGTCATCTCGCAATACATTTTGTAAACCTTTTGCAAAATCGTTTAAATCCTCAATTTGTGCTAAAACATTTGTAATCGTTATTATTTTTGGTTTATCAAATTTTTTTAAATAATTTTTAGAATTATTAAAATTAAAAAATTGCTTTAAGGGAATTATTTTTTTTTTATTTACAAAATTAATAGCATTTGATGGTTCAATACCAATTATATTTTTTAAATAATCTGGATAATGATTTAATAATATTCCGTCATTACAACCTATATCCATCACAACATCATCTTTTTTTAATTTTTCTTGTTTTGATAAAGTTTCTACAAGCTTTTTATAATGATTTGACAGGGCTCTAGAAGACGATGATAGATAATCATATTTATCAAATATAAATTTAGTATCTGGAATGATCGACAACTGTGATAAATAACAAGTTTTACATAAAACTAATTCCAATGGGAATTTTTTTTCTAACCTTATCTGTTTTTTATTTATAAATGAATTTGAAAATGGATGTTTGCCTAAATCTAAGTATTTCGAAAGATTTTTTGAATTACAGATTCGACAAGACTTAAGTGCTTTATTTCTCATTAAATATATTATATCTACTAGTCAAATTTTAAATTGTTTTAACACATTTAACTTAAATGACTAATAAAAAAGAAATAGCAATAATCGGAGGAGCGGGACACATTGGAACACCTCTTGGTATTAACCTAAGTAAGATTGGTTTTAAAACAATCTTAATCGATAACAACTTAAAAAATATAAAACTGATTAATAATGGAAAAATGCCATTCTTCGAAATTGGATCAGAAAAAATTTTGAAAAGATTAATAAAAGAAAAAAAATTAGTTGCAACAAACATGCTACAAAAAGTTGAAAATTGTAAAACTATAATAATTTGTATAGGGACTCCTATAAATAAAAATAATCACCCAGAGTTAGAAAATTTTTTTCTCTTTTTTTATAATTTAAAAAAGTATTTAAAAAAAAATCATCATGTAATAGTTCGAAGCTCAATTTTTCCTGGGACTATTGATAAAATAAAACAAATAATTGGAAAAAATTGTAATCTAATTAGCTATTGTCCTGAAAGAATTGCACAAGGTTATTCTTTAGTTGAACAGGGTAAAATATCTCAGATAGTTGCAGGCATAAATGAAAAATCATTTATAGAAGCAAAAAAAATTTTTTTCAAAATTTCAGGAAACATTTTAAAAGCTAAAATAGAAGAAGCTGAATTGATAAAATTATTCTCTAATGCTTATAGGTACTCACATTTTTCCTTATCAAATTTAATGTATATGATGTGTGAAGAGAAAAACTTAAATTTTCCCAAAATAAGAAAACTTATGGTAAATGGATATGATAGAAATAAAAGTATACCCTATTCGGGTTTTGTATCAGGTCCTTGTCTTTTCAAAGATACAATGCAACTATCAAGTTACTATAAAAATAGTTATAAAATCCTAGAAAACATAAGAAAAATAAATGAGGGATTACCAAATTTTGTCTTTAAAAATTTAAATAAAAAGTATGATTTAAAAAAAAAAAAAATTGGAGTACTTGGACTTACATTTAAACCAGAAAGTGATGATGTTAGAGACTCCTTACCAATGAAAATGGTAAAATTGTTAAAATCAAAAAAAATAAAAGTTTTTTGCTCAGACCAATATTTTAAAAACAAAGATACATGCAGTTTAAGAAAACTAATAAAAGAATCTGATATAATCATCATTGGGACCGAACATAAAATTTATAAAAAAATAAAATTTCCAAAAACAAAAATAGTTGTAGATATAGGTGGCTATCTTGAAGAAAATTAAAACTTATCTAGTAACAGGTGGAACAGGATTTATAGGATCTAATATTTGTAATATGCTTTTAAAAGAAGGTAATAAAGTCAATATTTTTGACAATAACTTTAGAGGTAGATTTAATAGAATAGATAGAAAAAATAGAGGAAATTTTAGATTTTTTAAAGGAGATATAAGAAACAAAGACCAATTATTAAAATCTTTTAAAAAGGTAGATGTAGTAATTCATCTCGCTTACATAAATGGAACCAAACATTTTTATAAAAATCCTACGCTTGTTTTGGATGTTGCAATTAAAGGTTTGATGAACGTAATTGACATCTGTATTAAAAAAAAAGTTAAAGAAATATATATTGCTTCAAGTTCAGAAGTTTATCAAACACCTTTTAAAGTGCCTACCAGTGAAAAGGAAATGATGAAAATTCCAGATGTTATGAATCCAAGATATTCCTATGGTGGTGGAAAAATTTTATCTGAATTAGTAGGAATCAATTATGGAAGAAAATATTTTAAAAAATTAATTATATTTAGACCTCACAATGTATACAGCGAAGATATGGGCAATGAACATGTAATTCCAGAGTTTATTAGAAAATTTAAAAACTTAAAAAACAATAGATTTAAAATAATTGGAACTGGAAATGAAATTAGATCATTTATTCATATTGATGATTTTGTTCAAGCTTTCAAACTTATAATGAAAAAAGGAAAACATCTAAACATCTACAATATAGGAACAAATGAAAAAATAAAAATTTCTAAATTGGCGAACATTATGTCCAAAATTTTAAAAAAAAAAATTATAATTCAGAGAGAAAATAAGCATAAAGGCGGAACAAACATCAGGATTCCTGATATTAGTAAAATAAAAAAAATTGGTTTTAAACAAAATATTAGTTTGATGAAAGGTCTTCGTAAAATAATAAATTTATAATATATTTTATTAAAATTTATATATTGTTGTATTTTTTATTTGTTATTAATACTACATCTGTATCTAAATAATTTATTTTGTACTTTTCACCTGATTTATCTAATTTTGAAAAATTATTTAAATAATTTAAAATTTCACTTTTATTAATTTCAAAATACTTTGAAGAAAAGTAATCTTCTTGGTTAAACAATTTTTTTTTAATTTTAACTAGATATTTTTTGGTAATAATTGATAGAAGATTACTTTTTTCTGTAAAAATTTGATTATCTATTTTTTTTTTATCAACTAATTTCTCGTAATTTTTTATTATCTCTTTACTTGAGGAAATTTTATTTGAATAATTATATAAATTTTTTTTGTGTATAATTATTTTTTTAAAATTGTAATTAATTTTATTTTTTTCCAATTTACTAAAAAAAGATAACAACTGCTTTCTATTTTTAAATTTATATCCTGGATTTACCTTTAAATTTACACCTTTCTTTCCTAAAGTATTAAAACAAATTATTTTTTTTTTTAAAATTGCTGCCTCGTATACAGAACTACAATGTGAATGAAGATAATAATCACAAGCCTTTAACCATGGTGTAATTGTATACTTATAAATTATTTTAATGTTGTGTGGTAAAGATTTAAATCTTTTTTTTATTTTATTTAAACTTTGAGTTGGATGAGGTCTAATAATAAAATTAATTTCTGGATTTTTTTTTGCTAATTCATAAATGATCTGCAAAAAATTAATATAGTTTTTTTTATCTAGATCCCATTGTTTTACAGACTTTGTATAACTGGCTTTTAATTTTTTTGATGTTGCAAATGTATTATTTAGATAACTTTGATAGTTTTGATTATTACCTTTTAAATCATGTATAAAACTTAAAGGAATAAACACAAATTTATTATATGTTGACTTAATATTATTTGCATCATTTTGAAACAGTTTTATATAAGGATCTTTCAATAAATCAAATTTTGGATGTCCCACAACTTTGATATTATTAAATTTTCTATTAAATCTTTTTTCTACTATTTTTTTTTCGCTTTCACTTCTAACAAAATATATTTGAGTTTTTTTTAGAATTTCAAAGGGGAGTCTTGAATATGTCATAAAACTTACCCAGTTATAAATTGGAGCTTCTTCATCTAAAACTGATAGGTAATTATTTCTTATAATATTTTCAGACAATTTTTCTTTGTGAACTGATAAGCTTTTATCTAAAAAAATAGCATTTTTAATAGTTTTTATATATTTTAAACATAGTCTTGATCTAGATAGTAAAACTATATTTTTTTTTTGTGCCAGGAATTTGTGAGCTAAAAGTAATTTTGATAAATATTCTCTATCCTTTATTTCGATTGGTAATGCTAAAATCATTTAAAGAGTAAAACCATCATCTAGCACAAAGTTTTGGCCAGTAATTTTATTTGCCCCTTTAGAGATTAAAAATTCAACTAAACCATTTAAGTCATTAGAGCTTAGCATTTTCTTTGTGATTGTTTTAGATGAGTATTTTCTTACAAATTTTTTATTAAAATTATTATTTATTCCTCCAGGACTTATCGCATTAATTCTGATCATATTTTTTTTAAGATATTTTGCATAATACTTGGTAAATAAAACTATATTATGCTTAGAAAAAAAGTATTCGAAAGATGTAAATAGATTAAAATCATTATATATTTTAAAGTCTGGCAAAGAAGTTCCATATATAGATGCTAAATTAATTATATGTCCCTTAATTTTATTTTTTTGAAAATATTTAACAAAAACTCTAATTGTTAAATTAAAAGACCAGAGGTGCTGATCAATATATTTAGTAAACTGTTTTTTATTAATATTTAATGGATTTTTATCAAAAATCTTTGGCATTGGATAAGTACAATTAATAACACTTTCAATTTTTATTTTCTTTTGTTTTAAAATTTTAAATAAATTATTAAATGAGTTCTCTTTTTCAGTATTAATATAAATAAAAGGAATATCTGATTTCTTTTGCTTCATATCGCAAATAATTATATTTTTATTTTTTTTATATAAATATTGGGCAATAGAATGTCCTATTAATCCGTTTCCACCTAATATCAATGTTGCCATAAAGCTAAGTATAATATTAATTTATAATCTCAAAAATGATACAATTTTGTATCAGACTTATACTGGATTTTTAAATTTTGCAAATTTGACTCTTCCTTTTAAATGTTTTTTAAAGTTAGAATTATCCTCTTTGATAATTTTTGCAATTTTTTTAAATACTTTTGAGCAAGCTGTTTTATATTTTTTTATAAGTGAATCTGTATGAGAAATCATAGGATAGCATTGGCCATGAGCTAAAAATCCCTCATTTAACATCTCTTGCGTAAAATATGTAATTATTTCGTCAGAATTAGAAGTTTTGAATGAAAATGTTGGAAGTGAGTCTATGCCAAGAACCTCAATTGGTAAATTGTATTTTTTACCAAACTCATTCCATACATTTTTAATTTTTTTTCCTTTAGATCTTAAAGTTTTTGCTACATTATTTTTTTTCATATAGTTTATTGTTGCAATTGCTGCTGCATATCCAATATTCTCTGTCCAATAAGCACTTGAAATAAAACAATCAGCTGCAGATTTCATTATTTTTTTTTTTCCTATTACGACACCTAAAGGGAAACCATTCGTTGTCGCTTTTGAAAAAACTGCTAAATCAGGATTTACTTTTAAAGTCTTATGATATCCACCAAGAGTATAATGCCAACCCAAAGTTATCTCATCAAAAATTAACGGTATATTGTATTTAGTGCAATAATTTCTTATTGTTTTAACAAAATCTTTATTACAATGATAACTTCTGGCTGGTTCCAAAACTACACAGCTTAAATTTTTTAAATACTTTTTAAATTTAATTTTAAAATCTTTTACATTATTAAATTCATAAGGTTCTGTCATGTCCCCAAGCGACTTTGGAATACCTGATGAGGAAACACCTGGCAAAAGATGCTGATTTAGTTTATTGCTATTTTTTAAATTTGCAGAAATATACCAATCAAACCAACCATGGTAACCACAAAATAAAATTTTATCCTTTTTTGTGTACGATCTAGCAATTCTAATTGCGACAGACACGGCTTCTCCACCAGATTTTGTAAACCTTACCATATCCGACCATGGATGTGTCTTTAAAAATAACTTAGCACAATCATACTCTAAAAATGAATTTAAGGTACTTGTATTACCTTTTCTGATTGTATCAATTACACTCTTATTGATAGATGAGTTTGAGTATCCCAATGGACACATGCCTACTGAACAGTTTGTAAAATCATATAACTTTATATTATCATATGTCATAACTTCACAACCTTTTGCATATTTATAGTAGCTTGGCCATTGATCTGGTAAAAAAATTTCTGGTCTTTTAGACAAAAGCTGAACGCCACCAGGAATAATTTTTAATGTTTTTTTGTAAAGATTTTGACCTTTATTATATTTTTTTTTCATGAATTAAAAAATTTATTTATTATAAGTTATTAAATATTACAAATCATTAAATATTGTTAGAAATTAATTTTATATCTCTAAAAATTTGATTTTAATATTCCACCATCAATTGGGATAGCAGCACCATTAATATAATTTGAATAATCTGAACATAAAAAACTTATAATATGTCCAAACTCGTCTGGTTTAGATACATATCCTGCTGGAATATTCTTGCTTATTTTTATAAGAATATTTTTATAACTTTTTCTATTTTCAGGATTAATTAATTTTTTAAATCTGTCTGTTTCACACGCACCAGTCAAAATACTATTAGAAGTTATGCCATAAGAACCAAACTCTAAGGAAAATGTTTTTGAAAAAGCTACTACTCCTGCTCTAGTAACATTTGATAAACACATGTTTTGTGCGGCTTCTTTAGCTGTTGTAGAGGTCAAATTAATAATTCTACCCCATTTTTTTTTGATCATTTTCTTTACAACTAATTTTGAGAGTATAATAGAGCTTAATAAATTTCTATTTAAAGCATTTTGCCAATCTAGATCATTTGTTTTTAATATTTGTTTAGCTGGTGGACCCCCACAATTGTTTACTAAAATATCTATATTTTTACCAAAGTATTTTTCAATTTTTTTTACTAAATTTGGAAGATTTTTATTGTTAGTCAAGTCAAATTTGATTACTAAAAAGTTTTTACTACTAAATTTTTTTTTGAAAATTTTTTTTACCTTATTTAAATTTTTTTTACTTCGACTACAAATTGCAACTTTAGCTGAATTATTTAATAATTGATATGCGGTTGCAAAACCTATGCCTTTAGAGCCTGCAGTAACAAGTGCAAGTTTATTATTTAGTTTGTAGTCTAGATTCATTTATTTTTTTTACCAGAGGTTTTAACTCATTTAAATTTACAGCGTGGTCATTATCGGGATATATATTATTATCATAATCTTTAATATAAAAAAAAATTGACTCAGGCTTGTACTTTAAACTTTGAATTATTTTTTTTTGATTATTATGATGATTTCCATATGACACATTCGTATTAAGTAATTTTTTATAAAATCTTATTTTATTTAAATTTAGTTTATAGCTTTGATTCTCAAAACACGTATAAATTAATTTAATTCTATTATTTATTTTTTTATATTTATTATAAAATTTTTTTACTTGAGAAATTGGATAATTTCCAATTGATAAATAGGTTTCCTTTTTCAATAGTAAAATTGATTTAACAAGTTTAAAATTTGTAAAATCTTTACTTAGTATTTTTATAAAGTCTAAATTGCTTTGCTTAATTAAATTTATTTTTTTTATGTCACATAGCGCAACACCTACAAAGAAATCTTTTTTAGCTCGCTCAAAAAAATTTTTATAAATTTTATCATTAAAGAATAGTTTCTTCTGTTTAACATAAAAGTTTTTTTCTCTAATTTGAATTGTAATGGCTTTAATTTTATTTTTTTTCAACCTTGACAAATATTTATTTAGTTTTTCTATGTCACCTAAATGATTTAATCCGATTTCAGCTATTATCATTAAATAATTTTATTTTGTTTTGATAAAATATTTTTATATTTTAAATAAATATTTTTAGCTACTATAAAGTCAATTTTATTATCTATTTCTATTGATTTCCATTGATCAAAAAAAATAAATTCAGTTTTTTTATGAAGGAAACCTTTGTTAACAAAAAATTTATTTACTTTTGAAATATATATACCGCCATCTAAATAAGCCAATGTGGATTTATCTTGCCTACGAAAATTATTTTGATATTTTTTTAATATTGGTACAAATTTTTTATTATTCAATTTTAAAATATTTGAGTCGTGAACCTTTTCAAATTTGCTGATACTTACTAAACTATCTTTCGATTTATATTTTTTCAAAAAAAACTTGATTGAATTATCAATATCTTTGCTTGAGGTGAATGGAGAGGTTGGTTCTAGGTAAATAAATAAATCAAAATTTTCTTTTTGTTTTTTGAGGTATTTTAAAGAATGAATAATTACATCTGAAGGTTTGGCGGTATTTGTTGATAATTTTTTAGGCCTTAAGAAGGGGCAATTAATACCTTTATTTACAGCCAATTTCATGATTTTTTTTGAATCTGTGGTAACAAGAATTTTATCAACTTTTTTGACTTTTTTTGCAGCGTCCATAGGCCACTCTACTAGTGATTTATTACTTATTTTAAGTAAATTTTTATTCTTTAATCCAACACTCCCTTTTCTAGCTGGTATTATTAATAGAATTTTTTTCTTTTTATACATTTACCAAATAAAATATTTTTTAAGCTCTTTATTAATGTAGTTTAATTCTTTTTTAGTTAAAATATCCAATGCTTTAAAAATATTTTTTTGTGATTTTTCAAAATCGAAAGAAATATTTTTTTCATTTTTTAATTTTAAAAATTTTTCAATTTTTTTTATATTTTTTTTTTTATGTAAGATAAAATCTTCAAAATATATTTTCAAAATTAATTTAGAATTAATTTTAGTTATATGATCTATTGTTTTTTTAAACCACTTAACAAAAATTTTTATATCATATCCTGGAAACCCAAATGATTTTCTTTTTTTCATACTTGCATAAACTGACCTTGGATCTCTTAAAACAATTATGATTTTTCTGTTTCCAAAAAAGATAGATGATTCTAATGGGTTCAAAATATTTGCAGCTTGATCAATGACAATATTTTTTTTTGACTTCTTGTTATTTAAATTATTTAATATTATTTGATCAATCAATTTTTTTGATTGGTTAATAAAAAAATCCTCATTTTTAGTTGAGACTATTTTAAATGGCCTTGATTTATTCAAAGAAAGACTAATTTTTTCATTAATAAATATTTTAGTTTTGCTAAATTTATTTAACCTCATTCTATAAAATTGTGGAATAGCAAAATATTCAAAATCTGTTATCTTTTTAATAAAATTTTGAATAATTTTCTCGTAACCATTTTTGCAAAGCTTTATTTTCTTATTGTGTCTAGTTACTCGTAAATTAGCTAATCTTTGATTATATTCTAAAAATCTTTCTATTGCTAAAGATGTAGAATATAAACTGCGACTCTTAAAACAAAAATGGTATAAATCATTTAAGCCATCTGGATCAGCCACCATTCTAAACTCCTCAGTTTGAAATGGGGAAATAAAATCACCTCTTGATCTAAGATAATCAAAAACTGCTCCACCTCCACTGTTACCAGGAGAAATGACTATAGTTTTTGTATTTTTCATTGGTTATGACCTAGCAATTTTTAATTGATCTTTGTTTCCAACATCAATCCAATTTTCATAAATTGGAAACGACAAAACTTTTCCTTTTTTTTCAATTAATTTATTTATTAAATCATTCATCATTAATTTTTTGTTAATTATCAAATATTTTAAGACAGTTTTACTTAAAACATATACACCAGCATTAATAATTGAATTTGAAAAAGGTTTTTCTACAATTTTATTTATTTTTCTTCCATTTAAACGAATTTCTCCATAAGGCATTTCAAATATTTGATTTTTTACACAAACTGTAAGATCACTTTTATTTTTGAGATGAAAAGATAATAATTCCTCATAATCTATATTCGATATTAAATCGGAATTCGTCAATATAATTGGGAAATTAATTTTATTTTTATTTAATAAAGATAAAGACCCGGCGGTTCCTAAAAATTTTTTTTCCTCAATATATTCAATTTTTACGTTAAGTCTTTCCCCATTTTTTAAATATTTTTTTATCTTTGATCCTAAATAATTTATTGAGATTACGAAATTGGTAAAACCTTGCTCTTTAAAGTTAACTATAACTCTTTCAATTATAGGTACATCTTTAATTTTTAACATTGGTTTTGGAGTATTTTTTGTGAGTGGATATAACCTTTTTCCTTTACCACCTGCCATTAAAAAAATAGTATTTTTAAAATTTTTTATTAATTCATATTTTTTTATTAAAAAAAAAATAATTTTTTTGCTTTTTTCTAAAACTGGAATACAAAAAACTTTTTGCTTAAATAAATTTTCATAATTGTATAGATCATTTTTATTTTTATAAAAAAACTTAAATTTTTTATTCATTACATTTTCAACATTAATATTTAAATTTTTTTTCTTGATGATTGTTCTTCTAATATCACCATCAGTAATTGATCCTAACAATTTTTTGTTTTTATCTACAACAAATAAAGTTTTTATTTGAGATTTGTTTATTTTTTTAATTGCATTTTCCATCTTACTACCTTTTTTAATAAGTAGGTTGTTAATATTTTTTTTTAATAAGTACATTTTTTGTTATAAAAATTTTTGTTTTTGATTAATTTAATAATTTTTTTATCTATTCCATAAAATTCCTTTGTTAATTTATATGGATTTTGAATCCTTTTAGTTTTCACATAAAGATTTTCTTTAATAGTTTTAATAATTTTTTTACAATCAGCTTTAACATCGATAACATTGTCTGGCTTTAACCGAGATTTTTGCCTGTCTCCAATATTTATAGACGGTGAATTAAAAATAATTGCTTCTTTAATACCGCTTGAAGAATTTCCCACACAAGCGCCATTTTTTGATTTACCAATAAAATATAATATTTTATGATAATTTAATCTTCCTAGATGTTTATAAATTTTAATATTTTTATATTTTAATTTAATTTTTTTAATTTTATTTATTATTAATTCAAAACCTGGATCAAAATTTGGATATGTTATAATTATTTGATACTCAAGTTTAACGAGTTTTTCAATGCATTTGAAACTTTCATTTAACTCTTTAAGAAATAATTTATTTTTTAATACCAAGGGATGCATTGTAAACATTACTAATGGTTTGTTTGAACTTAAATTAAAATCTAATTTAATTTTTTCATAATTAAATTTGCTTAAATTAATATTATTGATGGCCGAATAACCTACGTTTATACATCTCCATTTTTCTTCTCCCATTTTTATAATTCTTTTTAATGAGTCTTGATTTGAAGTAATATGAAGATTTGATAGTTTCGTTATAGCGTGTCTTATATTGTCGTCTAAAGCACCACCCTCAGTTACATCGCCACCCTCATAATGAATAATTGGAATTTTTCGCAAGTATGAAGATATTGCAAAAGCAAAAGTTTCAAATCTATCTGATGAAATAAAAATTAAGTCAGTGTTAGATTTATCTAATATTTTATTAATTTTATTTTGAACCTCACTAAAATATGACGAAGTTTCACTTAATTTATTTGTTTTTATTGGAATTTTAATTTTTGATAAAATATTTATATTATCTTTTTTAATTTCACTAATTGAATTTCCAAATTTTGCCTCTAAATGAGATCCTGTTACAATTAAATTAACCTTAAAATTCTTATTTGAGGATATCAATTTAATAAATGGATAAATTAAACCATATTCTGCTCTATTTGCTGAAAAAAAAGTAATGTTGATTTTTTTTTTTAACATTATTTATTTTTTAAAATGATTTTTTTTTATCTGAGTATTTTTTTCAATATTTTTAAAAACTTTTTTTCCTAACAATTTTTCATAATATTCAGCTTTAAAATCACCATTTCCAGGTCTTCTAACCCAAATATTTTTTTTTGATAATATGGATCCAGACTTTATGTAGGAATTACTAACAACTGATGCAAATGCAAAATTAGCTGTTTTTTTTTCTTCTTTAACTGGTTTTTTATTTCCTGGTAATGAGAAATATATTTCTCTTGAACCTACAATCAAATCTTTCAGCTGCTTTTTATCAATAGAAGCTTTTATATCTGGTCCTTTTCTTTTTTTAGTATCTATAAAATGTTTTTCAATAATTGAGACCCCTTTTCCTAAAGCTGCGAAGGATGTGTAATTGTTACCGGTATGATCAGATAATCCAATAACAGCTTTTGGGAAAGTTTTTTTCATTTCATCAATAGCATTTAACCTTATCAATTTTGCAGGTGTTGGATATAAATTAGTACAATGCAATAAAGCATATGGAATTTTGTAGCTTTCTATTATTCTAACAGCTTTCTTTATGCTATTGATATCATTCATGCCTGTGCTTAAAATAATAGGTTTTTTAAATTTACAAATATGCTCTATTAAAGGAAAATTATTACATTCTCCAGATCCAATTTTATAAGCGGGCACATTCATTCTATTTAATCTATTAGCCGCTTCTCTTGAAAAGGGTGTGCTAATAAATGTCATTCCTAATTTCTTAACATACATTTGGAAATTTTTTTCCTGTTCATAGGATAATGATGAATTTGAAATTATATTGTATATATTTTCAGTTGTATGAACTGGAATAATTTTTTTAGCTTCAATGCTCATTTCGTCATCCGGTATATGAGTTTGATGTTTTATAATTTCAGCACCCATTTTTTTTGCTGTCATAATTAATTTTTTAGCTAAGACAAGATTACCATTGTGATTAATGCCAAGTTCTACGATAATTAATGGTAGATAGTTTTCTCCAATAAAACGATTGCCGATTTTTAAAACTGGTTTTTTTATCATTTATATATGATATTTTGAGGTATTTTTATAAAAAGAAATATTTTCTGAGTCTTTAAACCAATCATACGTTTCTAATAAAGCTTTTTTAAAACCAGAGTAACCAGAAAATTCTGGTTTCCAATTTGTATCTTTTATTATTTTTTTATTTGACCCCAAAAGTTTATGCACTTCACTCCTTCTTAAACGACTTTTGTCTGACTTTATAATTAATTTTTTTTTAGTATTACTTTTTATTATATCAATCACATCTAAAATCTGAGTACTGTGTTGAGTTGCAATGTTGTAAACCTTTCCATTTGTGCGATTAGATGTTAAAATGTTATACAAAGCTTTAACATTATCTTTTACAAATAAAAAATCTCTACTCGTTTTTATGTTTCCAATTATGATTTTGTTACTTTTAATTGCTTGAGTAATAATTGTTGGTATGACAGCTCTTAGCGACTGTCTTGGGCCAAAAGTGTTAAATGGTCTTGCAACTGTTATTGGTAGACCATGCTCTTTATACATTGTTAAGCTTAAATGATCAGCCGCAATTTTTGAAGCTGCATAAGGAGACTCAGCTGATAATACATCGCTTTCACGTAATATTTTTTTTCCGAGATTTAAAACATTTCCATAAACTTCACTAGATGATATTTGAATTATTTTTTTTATCTTATTTTTTTTTTCTTTACACGCTCTGAATAAATTAAGTGCTCCATAAACATTTGTGTCAACAAAACTTTGAGGATTTTTAAACGAATAAGGAACTGAAATCATTGCTGCTAAATTTACAACAGCATCACATTTATCTAGGGCGCTATGAATAGAATCGTAGTCTCTAATATCCCCATGTAATATCATTAAATTTTTGTCTTTAAGATCTTTAATGTTATTAAGCCAATTAATGTCGTTATTAGAACTATATCTTACAAACGCTTTAACTTTTATTTTTTTTTTAAGCAAAAACTCAACAAGATGCGACCCTATAAAACCTGAAGCACCTGTAACCAATACTTGTCTAATTTTTGACATATATTTTAAATTAATTTATATAAAGCGTTAAAATATTTAATACAACTTATAATAAAGTTTTAGCAGTTTAGCTATAAATATCTGAAATGAAATTCAAACCTAATTTCAATATACCTTCTGAAAAAAAACTAATTTCTTATTTTATTAAACATGGAATTTTCAAAAATCAAAATGAAACTAAACTATTAAAGAAAATAAATAATCCATTTTCAGATGAACATATTACAAGAAAAAAAATTAAACAATTTGGGCCTGAGTTAGATGACTTATATAGATTGCATCAAATTGTTATAAATTATAAAAGAGTTACTATTCTAGAATTTGGTATTGGATGGTCGACAAAAATATTTGCTAATGCACTTTTACACAATAAAGATAAATTCATTAATAAGGTAAAGAAATTAAGATTCAATAATCCTTTTGAAATACATGCAGTTGATAATTTTAATAATTATATTTCTTCGACTAAAAAAATATTAAATCACTCTGAAAATGCAGTTACAAAAATTAAATTTTCACCTGTTTTAATGACAAAATTTAATGGAAGAATATGTACGGAATATAAAAAATTACCTTTAATAAATCCCGATCTAATTTATTTAGATGGTCCCAGCTTATTTAATGTTAAAGGCAGTATAAATGGCATTTCAACTGCTCACCCAGATTTTATGCCTATGTCGTGTGACATTTTAAAGATAGAAAGTTTTTTAAAACCTGGAACTATAATCATAATTGATGGTAGAACGTCTAATTACAGATTCCTTTTAAATAATCTTCAAAGAAATTGGATACCAATTGAAAATTTTAAACACGATCAATATTTTTTAATTTTAGATGAAAAACCTCTTGGAAGATTAAATCGTGAACAAATAAGATTTCATTATAATACTTAGAAAATGAAATTAGAAACTAAGGCTAAAACTCTTTCAAA
>CACJHS010000015.1 GCA_902593235.1 uncultured Pelagibacteraceae bacterium | reverse complement strand
TTCCAGGATTAGCTAGTGCTTCCTTTAATATAAGATTTAACAACAAACATACATCTTTCAAATTAAAGAGTAAGATTAACAAAATAATTAAAAAAATTTGTAATAAAAATAAATCAAAATTTAAAATTGAATATAGTGTTTCTGGTGAGGCCTTTTTAACTAAACCAAACAAAACTACGTTTATGATACAAAATACAATTAAGAGAATTACAAAAATTAAACCTAAATTATCTACAACTGGTGGCACTTCGGATGCTAGATTCATAAGAAAAATAGCTCCATGTTTAGAATTTGGATTAGTGGGAAAAACTATGCATAAGGTAGGAGAATGTGTGTCATTATCTGATTTAAAAAGATTAACTTTAATTTATACTAAAATCTTAGATAATTACTTTAAGTGAAAACTGGCTTAATTACATCAGATACATCTCAAAATCATGATACAGGTCCTGGGCATCCAGAACAAATAGCAAGAGTATCGGTCATAGTAGAAAATTTTAAAAAACTTAATAATAAAAATCTTATATGGAAGAAACCATCTAAAGTTTCAGATGATATTCTATTAACTACACATGAAACAAATTACTTAAAGTTAGTAAAAAGTTCTTTTCCAAAAAAAGGTTTTTCTTCACTTGATGGCGATACAATCATTTCACCTGGAAGCAAAGACGCAACCTTCGATGCAGTTGGATCAATAATTGCTGCAATTGATGGGGTGGAAAAAAAAGAATTTAGAAATGCATTCTGTAGTGTTCGACCTCCTGGACATCATAGTTCACAAAATAAGGCTGCTGGTTTTTGCATTTTAAATTCAGTGAGTATTGGTGCAAATTATTTATTGAAAAAATATAAATATAAGAAAGTTGCAATAATAGATTTTGATGTACATCACGGTAATGGAACACAGGATATTTTTTATGAAAATGAAAATGTTCTTTTTATATCAACTCACCAATATCCCTACTACCCAGGAACTGGTTCAGAACAAGAAAGAGGTAAATTTAACAACATCTTTAATATACCTTTGCCAGCTGGCATAAGTTCAGAAGAATATTTAAATGTATTTGATCGTGTATTAAAAAAATTAGAAGAGTTTAAACCAGAGTTTATATTGATTAGCGCTGGTTTTGACGCTCATGAAGATGACCCTCTCGCTCAATTTAATTTAAAAACAGAGGATTATTTTACTATTACTAAAAGAGTATTAGAGACTTCTAAAAAGTTTTGTAATGGAAAAGTTGTTTCAATTTTAGAGGGCGGTTATGACCTAAATGCACTTCGAGACAGCACTAAAAGACACGTTGATGCTCTTTTAGAATTTAATTGATAATTCTTAAGAAAACTCTAAATAAAAAATCTTCATGAAATTATATAAAATAAAAAAATCTGGAATTGATAATAAAGGTAGAGGGCTTTATGCAACTCGTGACATTAAAGAGGGAACCAAAATAATTGATTATGTTGGAAAACTTATAACAAAAAAACAAACACAAGATTCTGATAAGTACGATAATAGTAAACCAATATATTTATTCACAATAAATAAAAGATACGATCTAGATGGGGATTTTCCATGGAATACCGCAGGTTTAATTAATCATTCTTGTGATAATAATTGTGATTACGATGGAAAGGGATTGAAAATTTGGGTCAAAGCAATCAAAGATATTAAAAAAGGTGAGGAGTTTACCTGTGATTATGGATTTGGTTATGATGAAAACTACAAACAATTTCCTTGTAAATGTAAATCAAAAAACTGTTGTGGGTATATTGTAAGAGCTGAGTCTAGATGGCGAATAAATAAAAAGTTTGCTATGAGCAATAAAAATAAATTAATAAAGAACTCTAAATAAAAATAAACCACTTGGTGGTGCTGGAGGGGCACACAGCGTTCTTTTTTTTGACTTAAATCTCTTTTCAAAAGTTTTCAAATCCCATTTAGTTTCTCCCAAGTATTTTAAACAACCAACCATAGATCTAACCTGATGTTGTAAAAATGATTGCGAACTAAATTGAAATTCAATTTTATTTTTTGATGATTTAATTTTAATTGATTTAATAGTTTTAATTGGACTTTTAGCGTGACAGCTTGAAGATCTAAAAGTTGAATAATCATTAGTTCCTAATAACTTTTTTGCACCCTTTTTCATTAATTCTAAATTTAAAGGCCTACGAACATGCCATGCTCTATTTTTTTCAATTATTGGTTGGCTTATTTGATTAAAAATAAAGTATTTATAAATTCTTTGTTTTGCTGAAAATCTCGCATGAAATTTATTATTTCTTTTTTTAATATTTTTAATTGCAATGTCTTTTAAGTTCAAAAAATGATTAATGGATTTTAAAAATTTAATTTTATCGGTTATTTTATTTTTGCAATCAAAGTGTGCAGATTGTTCAAATGCATGAACTCCTGCATCAGTTCTTCCTTGACCATGTAAAACAATTTTTTCTTTTAATAATTTTGATAATTTTTCTTGAATTAATCCTTGAATTGTTGGGCCCTTTTTTTGAATTTGCCATCCTCTAAAATTTGTTCCCACATACTCAATAAGTATTTGATATCTATTCATTATATAAATGAACCCTTTTTAATTTGTGTTCCTAAAACAAATTCTCCAATACTTTGAGGCTTTTTTCCTTGTCTTTGTATTTCTTTAATTTTTATTGATTTTTTGTCTCCACACGAAATTTCTAAATAGTCAGATAAAACCTCACCTGGTTTTCCTTGCGCTTGTCCAATTTCTGCTTTTAATATTTTATATCTCTCACCGTTAAACATGAAATAAGCTCCCGGAACTGGATATAGTCCATTTATTTTACCAATTATAATTTTAGCATCCTCTTTCCAATTAATTTGCCCCTCTATTTTTTGAATTTTTGATGCGTATGTTGCTGATGAGTGATCTTGCTCTATAAAGTTTGCTTTATCCTCATATATATCATCTATATTATCTAAAATTTTCTCTGCAGCCAAACTTGATAGCTTTTCATTAATATCTTCAGCATTTAAATTATTTTCGATATTAATTTTATAAATATTACATACCGGTCCTGTATCTAGTTCCTCCCCTATTTTCATAATACTAATTCCTGTCTCTTTATCTAAATTCATAATTGATCTTTGAATAGGGGCAGCGCCTCTCCATTTTGGAAGAATAGATGCATGTATATTAATAAATCCTTTTTTAGTTAAATTTAAATATGACTTTGGTATAATTTGACCATAAGCAACAACTATTGCCAAATCTGCCTCTAAAGATTTAAAATATTCTAATTCATCTAAATTTTCTTTAAGTGAGTTTGGTGTTCTAAATTCTATATTTAAAGTCTCTGAAATTAATTGAATAGGTGACTTGTTAACTTTTTGACCTCTTTTAGATTTTTGAGGTGGTTGTGTATAAACACAAGAAATAGGATATCCATTTTGATAAAGTGATTTTAAAATTGGAACAGCGAACATGGGAGTACCCATAAAAACTATTTTTTTTAGCATTGATTAAGCTTCTACAGAAGTAGATTTTAATTTTGATAATTTTTTAATTATCATTGATCTTTTTAATTTTGAAAGATAATCAATAAATAGGATTCCCTCTAAATGGTCCATCTCATGCTGAATACATGTTGCCAGAAGACCATCGGCCTTTAGCAATTTCTTTTCTCCATCGTAATCTAGATATTCTACTTCACACTTTCTCGGTCTATCAATTTCTGCAAACTGATTTGGCACAGAAAGACATCCTTCCTCATAAGTTGCTTTTTCAGGATCTTTATTTTTGATAACCGGATTTACAAAATATCTTGGCTCTTTTTTACTCTCATCTTTACTTATATCCATAACAATAATTCTCTTCGGTACACCAATTTGTATCGCTGCAAGACCAATTCCGTTTGAGTCATACATTGTCTCCAACATATCATCCATCAATTTTTGCTCTTCTTTGGTAACACTAGTGACCGGTTTAGATATTTGCCTAAGTAATTTATTAGGTTCTGTAATTATAGTTCTGATGGCCATAACTTGATTTTATTATAATTTTTATACTTTTAAAGGAAGAACTTTTAGCAATAGTTTGTTTCTAATTAAATCAACATTTAATTGATTTAAAGTATTGATAATAAAATAAACTGTATCTTCATCAATATTTTCAATTTTGTCAGGTCCAATTACCTCAATTATTCTCAACAATGCTGCGCCAATCTCATTATTATCTATCATTGTTTGAATATCAGCAGGCATTTCTGATTGCTTCACCTTATAAAGACCGTCATATTTTTTTGAAATTTCAACTCCATCAGATTTAAGCGCCTCTAGAAAAATTATATCTTTTTTTGATAAAAAATATTTTTTATCTTTTTTAATTTTCTTTAAAAATTTATCTAGGTCCTCTTCAATTTTAGATTTTGCATAGTCCCCATTGAAATAATTTATAAGTTTTGATTGATGTAAAATTTTACTATTATATTTAATCTTTTTATCTGCTGTCTCTTTCTTGTTTAAATTGCTATCATAAAATGTTGTAAAATTTGAGGGCACATCCTCAACATTAATTTCACCTAAAAATTTTTTTAATTCCAAATCAAAGGCATCACCTATTTCATCAGATATAAATAGATCCTTTAATATCTTTATAAATTCTAATTTAATTTTTGGTTCTTCAGTTAAAAGAGTTCTTTGATATAAAAGAGCGCGTCCCTCGATTGAAGATAGAGATTTATATACCTCTTTTGCATTTAAAAATTGATTAATATTAAATTGGAATTTTTTATAAAATTCAAATAACTCCTCTTCAGAATAATTTTTATCATTAACAGCTTTTTCTATTGTAGAAATTTTTTCTACATCAGTAATCTCTATATCTTGAATTTTAAAAAGTAAATTAGCGGCTGAAAGATATTTCCAAATTATTTTAGGTGTATCTTCACTTGGTTCATAAGAAAACTCAGGGTTAGTTCTATGAGCTAAATGAAAATCTAAAATTGAATTTATTGATATTTCTTTATCTGCCTCATCTAAATATCCAAATAAATAATTTATTTTGTTTTCGTAATAACTATCTTCAAAACCTAACTCTTTTTTTAAATCTAAGATTAGTTGTGCTTCTTCATTTTTTCCATAATTGATTAAACAATATAAATTAAATTTTGATAGATATTCATCTTGAATGGGTTCAGAATTTTTAGAAAAAATCTCACATGATTTTTTTACGTTTGATTGTGATAAATAAGTATCTACCAAATATCTTGCTAAATTTGGATGTAAATTTATTATTTGATTTTTAATTAAATATTCTTCTATTAATTCTAAGTTTGCATCCTTTATCAACCAATCAGATTTAAAGCTCATAAATTCTTGCTCAGTAATGTTTTGAGTTGGAGAATAAGCATTGGTTAATAAAGATATGTGCATTATATCAGATGCATCCTCAGAAAGATTAAACTTATTAATATTCTGAAATAAATTTTTTAATTTAGTGCCATCTGAGTTTGACCACATATCCATACTTAAGCCGTATTCACTAGGATCATATAGTCCAACAATTTTAATTTCTTTTGATGAAAATTCTTTATCTAGTTTAATTGTATCTGTTTGTTTATTTGTTTGTAATTCGTAAACACTATTGAGAGTAGTGCCGCTGGAATTTTCACTTGAAACATTTGTTTCTGAAATAATCTGATTATCTTTTTTTTCTATATTCCAAATATCAATTGGTTTCTCTTCTGCAAATACAGGTGTAAAAAAAATAAGACAAACTAATGTAATTGAAAGAATTTTCTTATTTAACAATTTTAAAATTTTCATTTGGAATAATTTTTTCAATTTCTTTTTTAGGTGCAGGAAAATCAATTGTACTTAGAAAAAAAATAATACCTAAAATAACCCCTAATCCAATTATAGATTTAATCACAAGACCTATGATACTTGCTTTGCCTGAACTTGTGTTTTTAATGAATTGCATATACTTTTAGATAATTTCAAATTAAGACATATTTATGTTTTTTCAATAAAGAAACTTATGAAATCAAAAGAAAATCTAGTTTTTTTGGGGATGATGGGTTCTGGTAAGAGCTCTATTGGATCTTTAGTAGCTAAGAAATTAAAATTAAATTTTGTCGATATCGATAAAGAAATTGAAAAAAATTTAAACATTACAATAAAAAAAATCTTTGAAATTAAGGGTGAGAATTATTTTAGAAAAATTGAAGAACAAACAACTTTAAAAAAACTAAAATTAAACTCTACTGTGATTTCACTTGGTGGGGGAGCTTTTACAAATAACAATATTAGGAAAGAAATTTTAAAAAATCATTTATCTTTTTGGCTAAATTGGAATGATAAAACATTGTTAAATAGAATTAAAAACAGCAAAAAAAGACCATTAGCGATAAATGCAACAGATACTGAGTTAATTGATTTAATTAAGAAACGATCTAACATTTATTCTAAAGCTTTATATGAGATAAAGTGTGATAATCTTACTAAAATTGAAATAGTAAATAAAATTGTAGAAATTTATGAAACAAACTAGATTAAATATAGTAACTAAAACTGAAAAATATCCAATAATTATTGGATCAAATTTAACCTCAAATGTATCAAAAATTTTTAAATCAAATTCAATTAATTTTGATAAATGTTTAATTGTTGTTGATAAAAATATACCAAAAAAATTTATCTCAAATATTAAAAATTCTTTAAAAAATAAAAGTATTTTTATTTTATTTTTTAATGCTAGTGAAAAAAATAAAAATATTAATAGCGTTAATAAAATTCTAGAAGTTTTATTAAATAAAAACTTTTCAAGAAATGATATTTTAATTTCTTTAGGAGGAGGAATTACAGGCGATGTAAGTGGTTTTGCGGCTAGTCTTTTCAAAAGAGGCCTAAAGTTTGCAAATATTCCAACAACTCTTTTAGCTCAAGTTGATTCATCAATAGGTGGAAAAACTGGAGTTAATTCTAAGTATGGTAAAAATTTAATAGGAAGTTTTTATCAACCATCATTGGTTCTCTCAGATATTCAATTTCTTAAATCTTTATCAAAAAAAGAGATAATTTGTGGATATGGAGAAATATTGAAGCATTCATTAATTGATAATAAAAAATTTTTTAGTTTCTTAAATAAAAATCTTAAAAAGATTTTAAGTCTTTCTTCTCCATTCATTGAAAAAGCAATTTATGAAAGTTGTAAAATTAAGAAAAAAGTAGTTGAAAAAGATGAAAAAGAAATAGCATTAAGAAAAGTATTAAATTTTGGCCATACATTTGCCCATGCTTATGAGGCAGGCTTAGGATACAGCCATAAACTAAATCATGGTGAAGCCGTGATACTTGGAATGAAAACGGCACTGAGTTTTAGTTTTAAGGAAAACATGCTTAGTAAAAGTGAATATAATTTAATTATAAATCATATTGATAATTCTGGTCTACCTTCTTCTATAAAAAAATATTTTTCTATCAGCGATTTAAATAAGATTTTATCTTTTATGATCAAAGATAAAAAAAATAATTCAGAAAAAATTAGCTTAGTTTTGTTAAAAAAAATTGGTAAGCCAATTTTCAACAAACAATACTCCAAAAAAAAGTTAAATTTATTTTTGAGAAAATTTTTAACTAATTAAAATTTGGATTGAGTGAATAAATTCTTTTAGTTCTTGATCTAAAATCTTATAAATTTTTTTATTACTTTCAATTTTATTCATTTTTTTTAGTTCCTGAGAAACGATAATTAATTTTAAATGATATTTTCCTTCTTGATTTCCTTTATGATTTTTATGAAGAAAAGATTTATCTTCAATGTTTATACTTTCAATATTTATTTGATTTAATAATTTATTTTTTACAATTGTAATTAACTCATTTATATCCATATATGTTATTATATATCATGAAAAATATTTGTGACTGGAATAATTGTAATGAAATAGGTGAATATAAGGCACCAGTTGAAAAAGATAATAGCAGAAAATTTAGAATGCTTTGCCTCGAGCATGTAAAAGAATTTAATAAAAATTGGAACTATTTTTCAGGAATGAATGATGACCAAGTAATGGATTTTTTAAAATCTGACATGACCTGGCACAAACCTACTCAAAGCTTTAGCTCTTCAGATAATTTTTTCAAAGTGTTATGGAATACAACTTTGAGAGATGAGTTAGATAAAGAAAAAATAAATGGAGATTATAATCATATGCGTCAATTTAAATTCGATCATAAAGATATAAAAGCTTTTGGAATATTGGGGGTTTCTGTGGGTTTAAAGTGGAAGAAAATACAAGATAAATTCAAATTACTTGTGAAAAAATTTCACCCTGATATGAATTCTGGAAATAAAAAATACGAGGAAAAACTTAAACTTATAACATTGGCTTACACTCAATTAAAAAATACCTATAGAGAAAAAATTGACACCAAATCTTAACACAGAACCGGATATTAAAGTTTCATTAAAACAGACTTTTGGAATTGATTCAGAAATGGAAGTTGACGCATTTTCAAAAAAGAATGAATATGTTCCTGAAATTGATAAAAACTACAAGTTCGATAGAGATACTACTTTAGCCATTATTTCAGGATTTGCTTATAATAAGAGAGTTTTAGTTCAAGGATATCATGGCACTGGTAAATCTACTCACATTGAGCAGATTGCTGCAAGATTAAATTGGCCTTGCATTCGTGTAAATTTAGATAGTCATGTAAGTAGAATTGATTTGATTGGAAAAGATGCGATTGTTCTTAAAGATGGTAAACAAGTAACTCAATTTAACGAGGGAATTTTACCATGGTCTATACAAAATCCAGTTGCACTTGTTTTTGATGAATATGACGCTGGTAGACCTGATGTAATGTTTGTAATTCAAAGAGTTTTAGAAGCTGAGGGAAATTTTACATTACTAGATAAAAACAAAGTAATTAAACAAAATAAATTTTTTAGATTATTTGCTACTTCAAATACTGTTGGACTTGGTGATACGACAGGTCTTTACCATGGTACCCAGCAAATTAACCAAGGTCAAATGGATAGATGGAATATCGTTACAACATTAAACTATCTTAGCTTAGATAGAGAAATGGACATTGTTTTGTCTAAAAATAAAAACTTAAATAACGCAAAGGGAAAAGAGAAGGTTGCTAACATGATAAAAGTAGCATCTTTAACCCGTAAAGGATTTATTGCAGGAGATATTTCAACAGTGATGAGCCCAAGAACGGTCTTACATTGGGCAGAAAATGCAGAGATATTTAAAGACACTGGTTACGCTTTTAGAGTAACTTTTCTTAATAAATGTGATGATATTGAAAAAAATACTATCGCAGAATATTATCAAAGGTGTTTTGGTGAAGAGTTACCAGAATCTTTGATTAATATTCAAATCTAATGAGCACTAAAGAAAATAATTTAAAAGAAAAATTCAAAATTGCTTTAACTTCTACAGCAAAAGTAATTGCTGATGATTTTGATATAAAGAAAATAAATTCTGAAGAAAAAAAAATAAAAGAATTTAATTTTCTAGAGATTGATAATTTAACTAGTCCAGCTGATTTTATAAGATTGCGTGCAGAAACAGATTCCTCTGCTTTGAAAAAAAAATTTTGTAACGAAACAATTTACAAAAAAAACCTTCCTTCAAATACTTCTTCTAGATCTCTTTATAATATCGCTGAAAAAATACGTTATGAGACTCTGGGAGGAAAAATGTTAAAAGGAATTGAGAAAAATTTTCAAGAAAATTATCATCAAATAATAAATCGTAAACGTAAAGATCAATTAAAAACTAAAGAAGATGTATCTGTATCAGAGGCATTCGAGCTATATATGCTTAAGAATTTTCATAAAATTAAGCTAAATCCCCTAACAACAAAAATGCTTAATTTTTGGGAAAAAGACTTTGAGGACGCTATAGAAAAACATAAAGATTTTTTACTAAAAAATCTTGAAGATCAAAACATTTATAGTTCAAAGTTTTCAGAAATATTGGAAGAAATGGACATTTTTCAAAGTGAAGATGAGGATGAAAGAAAAGAAGAAAATCAAGATCAAGGACAAGATAATCCATCCAATGAAGATGAAAATAATGACAAAGAAGATAATAAAGATGAAAAGGATGAAAATGTATCTGAGGCTTCATTAGATGCTGATTATAGTGTTGATGAATTTAACTTTGACGAACAGCTATCAGACACAGAGTCAGATGAACAAAGTTCAGAACAAGTGGCTCAAAAAAAAATAGATAATATCAATTTAGATTATAAAATATTTACAACTCAGTTTGATGAAGTTGTAAAAGCTGAAAATCTAGAAAATGCGGATGAAGCAACAAAACTAAGAAGAAATTTAGATCAACAATTAATAGGCTTTCAAGATATTATAACAAAGCTTGCTAATAAACTTCAAAGACAATTGCTTGCAAAACAAAATAGAGCATGGGAATTTGATTTAGAGGAGGGATTATTAGACAGTTCAAAACTTCCAAGAATTATTATGGATCCGTATAATTCTTTATCATTCAAAAAAGAAAAAGATTTAGATTTTAAAGATACAGTAGTGACTCTACTTATTGATAATTCTGGATCCATGAGAGGAAGACCAATCACTATTGCGGCTATTTGTGCAGATATTTTATCCAGAACGTTAGAAAGGTGCTCTGTTAAAGTTGAAATTTTAGGTTTCACAACTAAAAATTGGAAGGGTGGACAGAGTAGAGAATTATGGACCAAAAATTCTAAACCTAAAACACCAGGAAGATTGAACGACCTAAGACATATAATTTATAAAGGAGCAGATACCCATTGGAGACAGGCAAAAAATAATTTAGGGCTAATGCTTAAAGAAGGATTGCTTAAAGAGAACATTGATGGAGAAGCTATATCGTGGGCATATAACAGAATAAAAAAGAGAAAAGAAGAAAGAAAAATATTAATGGTTATTTCTGACGGGGCCCCTGTAGATGACTCAACTCTTTCTGTAAATTCAGGTGACTTTTTAGAAAAACATTTAAAAAAGATAGTAAAATTTATTGAAAATAAATCAGATATTGAAGTCTTAGCTATAGGAATTGGTCACGACGTTTCAAGGTATTATAATAAAGCAATTAAAATTACTGACGTAAATGAATTAGGAGATGTTATGATATCTCAATTAAGCTCATTATTTGAAGCAAAAAATAAATACCACTAAATATTAAATAATTCCTTATTCTTCCATTTAATAATAACCTCAGCACCATTACGCGTTTTTGAATTTCTAAAATTAACTGATGCAAAATTTTTTTCTAATAAGGTTTTTCCAATAAACAAGCCTAGACCTAAACCCTGTTTAGATTTGTCTTTAGAATAATTTGATTTCAAATATGGCTCACCAATTTTTGACATTATATCTTTAGGATAACCATCACCATCATCTTCAACTGTTATTTCAGTTATTTCACTATCACTTTTCAAATTAATAAAAATTGTATTTTTGGCAAATTTATTGGCATTTCCAATAAAATTTCTTAACCCATAAATTAACTCTATAGATTTGGTTATCTTTTTTGGATTTGAATCCTGGTCAAAATTGAAGACAAATTCCTTTTTGCTTATTTCCTTAAATGAAGAAATTATTTCATACAAATAATCTCGAACATTAATATCTTTATCAATAAATTCATCTTCTTCCACAGGATTTAATGTTAATCGCTTTAAAATTTCATTACATCGGTCGACTTGACTATTCAATAACTCTATATCCTTTTCTAAATCTTTTTGTCCCTTAAATTGTTTCATTAAATCGTGCGCAATAATTGTTATCGTAGAAAGTGGGGTACCTAAAGAATGTGCCGCTGCAGCAGCTTGACCACCTAAAGATAATAGTTCATGTTCTTTAGCCATTACCTCTTCCATTTTTCCTAATGCCTCTTTTCTTAATCTAGATTGTGTGCCAAATGTCATTGCAAAATAATTTAAAAAGACTAAAGCAATAATTAAGGCTGTTGGTATAGAATAATAAAAATAATGATTGTTATGAAAATCACTATTTAAATTAATTGGTAAATCTTCATAATTAAAAGTTAAAAATACGATTATAATTATTGTTAAAGCTACTAATAGAGTATTAGTTCTTAAGCTCAAATTTGATGAGGAAAAAACACTTGGTATTAATATAAAAATTACAAATGGATTGGTTATCCCTCCCGATAAATAAAGAAGAACACCTAATTGCAAAATATCTATAAGTAAGAAGATAAAAGCAGATCTATCTGATAATTGTGTTTTTTTATAAATAAAAATTAAATATAAATTACTTAATATTCCTAAAAATATAACTAAATTTGAAGTAATAAAATCAAAACTAGAATTTAGAAATAAATATACAAAATTTACTGCAATTAATTGTCCAATAATTCCGATCCATCTTAGAGTTATATAAGTTGATTTTTTAAAAGAATGATATTTTGAAGTTTCAAAGAACTTCATTTTTAAATATCAAGATTTCTAACGTTTATAGCATTTGAAACTATAAAATCTTTTCTTAATGCCACATCATTACCCATTAAAGTGTGAATTAAACTTTGATCTTTTTTCAAATCTTTTGAGTATTGTACTTGTAATAAGTTTCTTGTTTCTGGATCTAATGTAGTGCTCCATAATTCTTCTGGATTCATTTCCCCAAGACCTTTGAACCTTTGGATATTCATTTTTGATTTTTCTTCATCAATTTTTTTCAAATAATCTTTAGATCCTTTTTTAATTTTTTTTAAATCTTTATTATTATTTGTGATGTAATCTTCTAACTCCTTCTCATCTTTAATATAAATACCTTTAGAACCTTTATTAATTTTAAATAAAGGAGGTTGTGCCAAATATACATGACCATTTTCGATTAACTTGTTAAATGGTTTATTATTGAAAAAAGTTAAAAGAAGGGCTCTTATATGAGAGCCATCTACATCAGCATCCGTCATAATAATAATTTTTCCATATCTTAAGTCTTTTAAATCAATTTCTTGTGCTTTTGGATCCAATCCTAGAGCATTAATCAAGGTAACAATCTCATTTGAAGAAATCATTTTAGACAAAGCCTTTGTTCTTTGATCAGAACCATTACCATTGCCATTGCCATTTTTTTTAATATTTAAATCCTCTACATAAGTATTAAGTATTTTTCCTCTAAGTGGTAAAACTGCTTGATTAGCTCTATTTCTACCTTGTTTGGCAGATCCACCAGCAGAATCTCCCTCTACAATAAACAACTCAGTTCCTTCTTGTTTGCCAATTTGACAATCAGCTAATTTTCCAGGAAGACCACTTAATTCAAGGGCTCCTTTTCTTCTTACATTTTCTCTTGCTTTTCTGGCAACATCTCTAGCCATTGCTGCTTGAATAACTTTGGCTAAAATGATTTTTGCAATAGATGGATTTTGATCAAACCAAATAGATAATTTTTCATTTACTAATGTCTCTACTATCATTCTTACTTCTGATGAAACAAGTTTATCTTTTGTCTGAGATGAAAACTTTGGATCAGGAATCTTGGTAGAAAGTACACAAGTAAGACCTTCTTTAATATCGTCGCCTGAAATTGCTAATTTATTTTTTTTAAGTAAATTATTTTCATTAGCATATTTGTTTACAACTCTAGTTAATGCACTTCTGAAACCTAATAAATGAGTTCCACCATCTTTTTGGTATATGTTATTTGTGTATGGAAAAATATCTTCTGTATATCCAGCATTCCATTTTAAAGAACATTCCAGTTCGATATTATTTTTTTTACCTTCTATATAAATTGGTTTTCTAAATAAGTCGTTTCCATTTTTATTTTGTAACTTTTCTCTCTTTTCATCTAAAAAATCTACAAACTCAAGAACACCTCCATCAAACTTAAATTCGGATGTTTTTTCTTTCTTTTGACTGGCATCAGTAAAAATTATTTTTATTCCTTTATTTAGAAATGCTAATTCACGCATTCTTTTAATTAGTATATTTGCACTAAATTTTATTGAAGAAAAAATTTCTTTAGAAGGTAAAAAAGTAATTTGAGTTCCAGTATTTTTTGCTTTTCCCACAACCTTTAAAGGTGCTTTAGCTTCACCATTTTGAAATTCTATGTAGTGTTTTTTTCCATCTCTACATATCTCTAACTGTAATTTTTCTGAAAGCGCATTGACAACTGAAACACCAACACCATGCAATCCACCTGAAACTTTATATGAATCGTGATCAAACTTACCACCTGCATGAAGTTGGGTCATGATTACTTCTGCTGCTGATTTTTTTTCTCCTTTATGAATATCAACAGGAATACCTCTTCCATCATCATTTACTGTAATTGTTCCATCAGAGTTAATTTTTACATTAATATTTTTACAATATCCTGCTAATGCTTCATCAATTGAGTTATCAACAACTTCATAGACCATATGATGTAAACCAGTTCCATCATCTGTATCTCCAATATACATACCCGGTCTTTTTCTAACCGCTTCAAGACCCTTTAAAACTTTGATGGAGTCTGCCTGATATGTGTTTTTATTTGTCATTTTTTAATTATTGGAAAAAGAAAATTATAACATTTTTTATAAAAATTGCTTATTTATCTTAGTAAAAATTTAGTAAAAGGCTCAAATTAGTGTTGATAAATAAGGTTAATTTAATGGCGGAGAGAATGGGATTCGAACCCATGAAAGAATTACTCCTTTACACGCTTTCCAAGCGTGCGCCTTAAACCACTCGGCCATCTCTCCCAATAAATTTATCAAATAAAATATTTTTTTATTTAAAATTTATTTGTTTTTGAATTTTTGACAATATTTTTTGTATTTTATATGAATACTCTAAATCTGAATAAAATTTATTTTTTTTAATATTTTTATATAAATTTTTTAATATTGTTTGTAACGGAGTTAAATTTAATTTAGTTGGAACTATTTTTTTGTCTATAAATAAATAATTGTTTTTATTGTTATAACCATCATAGGAAATTTTACCTTTCTCGCCATAAACTTTTAAAATCCTATTTTTATCTTTTTTTAAATTATTAAAAATTATTCTTCCTTCTACTGCATGTTCTGCTTTAAAATAAATTATTAATTCTTGAAAATATGAGTCTTCTTTTTTTATTATTTTATTTGAAACAATGCTCAAATAATTAATTTTTTTTACAAATTTAAATATTAGTGCCAAAGGATGTGGCAGCCAGTCTTTATACGGAAATTCATTTTTTTTTTTATATTGTTTGCTAAATCTGCCAAATTTAGCATCAATAAATTTTATTTTTCCAATTTTTTTTTTTTTTAATAAAAGAAACTTAAAATTCTCATTAAATAAATCAGAATGATTAACTAAAACTGAGGTTTTATTTTTTTTTGATAATTTAATTAAGTTGCTTATTTGACTTAAAGTTTCTGTTGCTGGTTTTTCGAGAATTATTGGTATTTTATTCTCAATTAATAATTTTGAAATAGTATAATGCGTTTTAACTGGAGTACAGACTATTGCTGCTTCTATATTAAATTTTTTTAAGTTTTTTTTAGATAATATCTTAAACCTTTGACTCTCTCCTATACTTTTTCTAAAAATTACATTTAAATTAAATAAGTTACTTTTTTTTATTAATTTAAAATAGACTTTGCCAAAATTACCATAACCTATTAATGCTAAATTTAATTTTTTATCCAATTTGAGAACTTATCTTTATTATTGATTAAATATTTTGGGAATTGATTGTCAATTTCTATTTTTTTAAAAATATAATTTCTTTCAAAAATATCTTCTCCGTTATTTATTTTTTTAATTATATTTTCTTTATTCTTGATTTCTTTCTTATCAAATTCAGTATGTTGAAATGAGCTTATTTTTTTTATAATTCCTTCAACATTGTATAAAAATGAGAAGTGCCATCCTGCATCTTTAATAATTTTTACATTGGAGGGTTTGTCAATTCTCCACCAAGGATATTGTTTTGTTTTATATTCTCTAAGCCAATCAGGAGATTTAAGATTTTTCTTTTTACAAATTTTAGATCCATGCCAAAATTTATTAGTTACATTTAACATGTTTAATTTATAGTAAAAAAATAATTGCTCAAATACACCATACTTATGCTTAGACTTTATGAATTCATATATCTTTTCTGGTTTTGGAATTTCATCTACATCCGAAACAATTACAAATGTATTGTCATCATATTTATTGATTTCGTTTAGTGCAAAGTCTCTTTGGTACTTTAACATGCTCCAAGGATCATAGAGATTAGGAAAATTTTTTACAGGCAAATAAATGATTTTATCTTTAAATTCTGGATATTTATTTATATCAAAATTTAATTCTCTTTTATTTCCTCTATGATCGTACTCGCCTTCCGTAATAATAAATTTGCTAACATGTTCATTAAGAATATTAAATCTTATTTTTAAAATTACTTCCTCATCAAAATATGTAATGCAATCTAAAATATTCATATACAAAATATCTTTAATTGATTAGTAAAGTAAAATGAACAAAAAAATAGCGATTATAGGTGGTGGTATTTTTGGCACGACAATTTACATATTGCTAAAAAAAAAAGGTATAGATTGTTCTCTTTTTGAAAAAAAAAATACTTTATTATCAGGGGCATCCACTAACAATCTCAATAGAGTTCATTTTGGATATCATTATCCTCGAGATAATTTAACTGCAAAGCAATCATATAGAGGATATTTGAGCTTCCGAAATCTTTACAAAAAAACCCTTATTCAAAATTTTTCAAATTACTACTTAATAGCGAAAAATAGTAAAGTAAATTTGGATAGATATCTAAAATTTTGTAAAAAAAACAAATTAGACTTTGAGAAATTAAACCTAAAGAAACTTAAATTTAAATCAAATAAAATAGAAGGGGGTATTCAAGTTAAAGAGCCAATATATGATTGGAGTTTGATGAAAAATGAAATTCAACGTTTAATTAAAAAATTTAAAAAAAATAATATCTATTTAAATGAAGAAATTAAAATTATAAATAAAGCAAAAAAGTACAAATTAATAACTAATAGAGGAACATATTATTACGATATTGTCATTGACGCCTCTTATGATGGGTCTAATTCTTTAATAAAAAAAATAATTAAACCCATAAAGAGAAAATATCAATTAGTTGTTGTGTTTGAATTTAAGTTTAAAAATTTTAAAAAATTAGGTTTAGCATTAATGGATGGTAAGTATTTTTCTTTTTTACCAAGAGGCAAATACAACAATCATCTCCTGTATCACGTAAAATACTCAGTTATTAAAGAAAAAATTTGTAATCAGTTTCCATCTAATTGGTATAAACATAATCAATATAAAACAACTATAGAAAAATCAAAAAAATTAATTATTAATGACTTTAAAAAATACTTTCCTGATTTAAAAATTCAACTTACAGGTAAAAAATATTTAAGTCCCAGAGTAATACTTAGTAATGTTGAAAAAACTGATAGGAGAGTTTCAAAAATAAACGAAATATCAAAGAATTATTTTCAAGTATTTTCTGCAAAAGTAGATCATTCGGTAGACATAGGGTTACAACTTTTAAAGAAAATAAAAAAGATTTAATTTTTACTTATTTTTAAGACGCCTATAAATGCTTCCTGTGGAATTTCTACTCTTCCAAATTGCTTAGATCTAGCCTTACCTTTTTTCTGTTTTTCTAAAAGCTTTCTTTTTCTATCAGTGGCTCCACCACCATGAATTTTTGTTAAAACATCTTTTTTAAATCCTTTAATTGTCTCTCTTGCGATTATTTTGCCCCCTATCGCAGCTTGAACTGGTATCATAAAATTATGCCTAGGTATAAGATCTTTTAATTTTTCGCATACCTCTCTACCAGTTTTTTGAGCAAAATCTTTATGAATAATCATAGCTAAAGCGTCAACCGTCTCTCCATTTACCAAGATTCCTAGCTTAACTAAATCTCCCTCACGATGTTCAATAATTTCATAATCAAAGCTAGCATATCCACTAGTCATAGATTTTAATCTATCGTTGAAATCAAAAACTACTTCATTCAAGGGGAGTTCATAATTTACAACAGCTCTATTTCCTGAATAGCTTAAATTAGTTTGAATACCTCTTTTATCCTGACACATTTTAATTATTGAGCCCAAGTATTGATCAGGTGTAATAATTGTAGCTTTTATCCATGGTTCTTCGATATATTTAATTAAAGTTGGATCTGGTAGGCTTGATGGATTTTGAAGTTCAATTGTATCTCCATTATTTAAGTTAACTTTGTAAACAACACCTGGAGTTGTCGTTAATAAATTTACATCAAATTCTCTTTCTAATCTTTCTGTTACAATTTCTAAATGAAGTAAACCTAAAAAACCACATCTAAACCCCAAGCCTAAAGCAGATGATGTCTCTGGTTCAAAAGAGAAACTTGCATCGTTTAATTGTAATTTAGCTAAACCATCTTTAAGTTTTTGAAACTCAGAACTATCTACTGGAAATAAACCGCAGAACACTACTGGTTTACTTGGTTTAAATCCAGGTAAAGCTTCATCCAATGGTTTCGAAGCATCACAAATTGTGTCTCCTACTTTTGTTTCAGATAAAACTTTAATTCCTGTTGTAATAAATCCAATTTCACCCGTTTTTAATTCATTGATGTCAACTGGTTTTGGAGTAAAAACCCCAACTTTTTCAACAATATACTCTTGATTAGTAGACATCATTTTTATTTTCATATGTTTTGAAAGTTTTCCATCTATCACTCTCACTAAAATCACCACACCAAGATATGTGTCGTACCAACTATCAACTAATAAACATTTTAAATTTGCTGAGCTTTCCCCTTGGGGAGCAGGTAACGTTGTGATTATTTGTTCTAAAATATCTTCTATTCCTTCTCCAGTTTTACCTGAACACGGAATTGCATTTTCAGTATCAATCCCTATTACATCTTCAATTTGTTTTTTGGTTCTTTCTAAATCCGATGCAGGTAAATCAACCTTATTTAAAACTGGTACTATCTCATGGTTAATATCTAAAGCTTGGTAAACATTTGCTAAAGTTTGCGCTTCTACACCTTGTGTACTATCTACGATTAAAATTGAACCTTCACATGCATATAAAGATCTACTTACTTCATAACTAAAATCTACATGACCTGGAGTATCAATAATATTTAAAACATAATTTTTTCCATTTTTAGCTTTATAATTTAATTTAACTGTTTGAGCTTTAATTGTAATTCCTCTTTCACGTTCAATATCCATAGAATCTAAAACTTGAGCTTTCATCTCTCTTTCAGTTAATCCACCACAACTATGAATAATCCGATCTGCAATAGTAGATTTTCCATGATCAATATGCGCAATGATTGCAAAATTTCTTATATTATCAATTGTACTCATTAATTTTTTTAGGAACGGATTTTAGCGCCAGTTTTATTTTCAACTGTTTCTATTATCAAATTATTAATTTTTTCTAAATCATTATCCGTTAAAGTTTTTTCCAAAGATTGAATTGTTACACTGATAGCAATTGATTTTTGATTTTCAGGAATATTATCTCCTTCGTATACGTCAAAAACTTTAACATTTGAAATTAAATTTTTATCAATATTTGATATTACACTTACTAGATCTTGCACACTTATTTTTTTATCAATAATAAATGCAAAATCTCTTTCGGATTTTTGAAAGTCAGATACTGAATATTTTAGTTTTTGATCTTTTAAAGATTTTTTTGGTAGTTTTAAATTGTCTAGAAATATTTCAAATCCTACTAAAAAATCTGTTTTAATATCTAGTGTTTTGATAATGTTTGGATGAATTTCACCAAAATAAGCAGCTACCTTATCTTTTCCCTTATTTAAAAATATTCTTCCTGATTTACCTGGATGATAATAACTAGGGCTTTCGTCATCAATATAAAATTTTTCTGAATCATAACCAGTTTCTACTAAAGTTTGTATAACGTCTCTTTTGATATCAAAAACATCTATATTTCTCTCTTTTTCAATCCATGAAAGTCTAGATTTTTTCCCAGCCGACAAACCACAAACAACTGTATTTTGAGCTCCAGGTTGTGCACCATAAAATATTGGTCCTATTTCAAATATTGATAAATCTTTAATTCCTCTATCTAAGTTTTTGCTCATGTACATCACTAAATTTGAAAAAATAGAATTTCTTAATACTCCCAATTCAGAACTTATTGGATTTACAATTTTTATTTCTTTATTGTCCTCTTTAAAGTGATCGTTATATTTTGAATCTGTAAAAGACCAAGTAATAGCCTCTAGATACCCTTTAGATGCTACTGCTCTTTGAAGAAAATGAAATAACTTTTGAGTTGGATTTAAAGTATTTTTTGATCTTTCTTTAATAGGATTTTCTATTTTTATTTTTTCATAGCCGCTAATTCTTACAAGTTCCTCAACTATATCAATTTCTTGAACGATATCTGGTCTCCAAGATGGAACTGATAATTTAAAGAATTTTTTTTCTTTTTTTAATTTAAAACCAAGTTTTTCTAAAATGATTATCATTTCTTTGGTTGAAATTTTAAAACCAGTAATTTTTTCAAACGTTTTAGGTTCAAATTTTATGACTTTGTTTTTATAAGATTCAATTTTTTGAATATCTATTTTGCTAATTTCACCACCGCAAATTTCCTTAATTAAAAAGGCTGCTTTATTTAATCCAACTTCAATAGATAACTGATCAATACCTCTTTCAAATCTAAATTTAGCATCTGTATCGATATTCAATTTTTTGGCAGTTTTTCTAATTGATCTTGGGTCAAAATAAGCCGACTCTAATAGAACATTTTTTGTATCTAACTCTGTACCAGATCTTGTTCCTCCAATAATTCCTCCTAGGCCTAAGACACCTTTGTTATCACTTATTACACACATTCCATCATCTAGTTTATAATTTTTATTATCTAAAGCAGTAAATTCTTCTCCTGATTTTGAATTTCTAACAATTATTCCCTTATCAATTTTATCAGCATCGTATGCGTGCAAAGGACGATTAATATCAACCATGACATAATTTGTAATATCTACAATTGCAGATATTGGTTTTTGGCCTATAGAAATTAATTTATCTTTCAACCATTTAGGACTTTCTGTATTTTTGACGTTAGTTATCAAACAGCTGCCAAAAGACAAACAGCCTTGATTTTTTTCTTTTGTTATTTTTACTTTTAAGGTCTGTTTTTTATTAGATTTAATCTTTTTATCTTTTTCTAGTTTTAAATTTCCAAAACCTGCGGCTGATAAATCTCTTGCTATTCCCCGAACACCAAGACAGTCTGGTCTATTTGGTGTAATTGATAAATCGATAAGATTAGAACTTGGTTTAGAAAAATAACTTTTTCCAATATTTTTTGCATATTTCGAAGATGATAATTCAGTAATTCCATCACTTTCATCTGATAAATTCAATTCAGATTCAGAACAAAGCATTCCGTAGGATGTAACATCTCTAATTTTAGCAACAACAAGTTTAGTTTTGTTTTTTGGGATTATTGCACCTGGTGGAGCATACACAGTAAGAAGACCCTCTCTTGCATTTGCGGCCCCACAAACAACTTTTTTGATTTCTTTATTACCAACATCAACATCGCAAACTTTAAGCCTATCTGCGTTTGGGTGTTTTTCTGTTTTTATGATTTTTGCTACCTTAAATAAATCTAATCCTTCAGATAAATTTTCTATACTCTCAACCTCAAGACCTATGTCTGTTAGTTTCTCAAGAAGTTTATCTTCTTTAGCACTTATTTTTAAATGATCTTTTAACCAATCATAAGTAATCTTCATCTGCTTAAACCTCTATAATTTGAAGGGACATCAAGCGGATCAAAACCAAAATGATTTAGCCATCTGTAATCACAATCAAAAAACGCTCTTAAATCATTAATGCCATATTTAAGCATTGCTAATCGGTCTATACCTATGCCAAAGGCATATCCTTGGTATTTAGAAGGATCTACTTTTACATTTCTTAAAACATTAGGATGCACCATGCCACAGCCTAAAATTTCAAGCCACTTATCTCCTTCTCCGATAATTATTTTGCCATCTTTTATTTCATAACCAATATCAACTTCTGCAGATGGCTCTGTAAATGGAAAATGACTAGGTCTAAATCTCATTTTAATTTTTTCGACTTCAAAAAATTCTTTAATAAAATAATTCAAGCATCCTTTTAAATGTCCCATATTAATATTTGTATCAATATGCAAACCTTCTACTTG